>JBLMWW010000142.1:0-20496 GCA_050257435.1 Rudaea sp. | reverse complement strand
TGGAGCGGTGTCCAGAAGATCTCGGCGATGACCCCGTTCGTGCCCGGGTTACCGGCGAGGTCGCCGGTGACGGCCTCGCCGAGGGGTGCGCCGGTTTCGTCCACGCCACCGCCGTAGAGTGCCGCGTCGGTGGAACCGCCGATCTTGAAATAAGTCAGGCTCGCGCCGTAGTGGGCGTCGTAGACGTAGCTGGCTTTGGCCTTGAACTGGTAGAGCGTGTCGCTCGAGTTGGATACGGCCCCTTCGTCGACGAGCGGCGAAGCCCAGTTCGTCTTCTCGTGAATGTAGCTGACCGTGGCGGTCACCGCGTGAGGGTCGAGGAGGTACTGGTACTCGGCGTCGATGCCGATGTCGCGATAATGACTGGTCTCGCCCGTCGGATCCTCGTTGTCCGGGTAGACGCGGGCGTCGAGGCCGAACACCCCGACCATCGCGCTGTGGGGTCCCCAGTCGTGTGAAAGCGCGACGCGCCAGTAGGGATTGCCGCCCTTGAGCTTCGTCTGATCGGCGTTTCCCGTGCCCTGGCTCAGGAACGACCAGATACCGTTCGCCGTCTGGTACAGCGAAGCCTCGGCATACAGTGTCTGGTTCCAGAAGACGTAAGCGCCGGCTCCGGCGACCTGCTGGGCGAGCCCGCCCGCAAGCAGCGGCCCGTCGGTGACCGAAGCCACCTGGAACGAGCTTTGAACGTACGGGTACGCCCAGGCCGGGGTGCTGTTCCAAGGGTCCTGGACGCTCGGGTTGTTGTTGAGCGAGGCGCCGACGATCAGGTCGCGATGCGCGTCGATCCATCGGTCGGCCCAGCGAAAGTCCATGTTGTCGCTGCCCGAATGCCCGACGAACTCGCCCTGGTCGTTCTGCTGCGCGTAGTTGTCGTACGTGATCTGCGCGAACATGCCGAGGTTGTCCGTGATCTTCCCCGCGACGAATACGCTGCCGCCCTGGAAGGCCGCGGCGCCGTTCTTCGGGAAATTGGAGGGGTCCTGACCAGCGGTATGCTCCGTGCGCGTGTACCCTTCGACCGCCATTACCGAGAGAGGGATGGCACGGGTTCCAAGCGTGTAGCCCGTGAGCTTGAAGAGGCGTCCGTAGGCCGTGAGCTCGGGGAACTGCCCGCCGGCGTGGCACGCCATGCAGTTTTGGCCCGTCTGGCGGTTGAAGGCCGGGACGGCCCACGCGGCGGCGGAGACGAGCGCAATGAGAAGAGCGATGACGCCCTGCGCCGGCCGCCCGATTGTGCGACTCCCAGGTTTTTGCTCCCCCCGCGTTCCCGGGTGGGCGTTTCGAGGGGTTCGGTGCATTGCAGCCTCCCTGCTTCGACACGAACACTCGGGCACGCGGCGGCGCGCACTTGGCGTGAAGGGCGCGTCGGCATGATTGGACTACGGATCGCTCCGTAGTTCAACCTTCGGTCAACGCACAAAGCCGACCCGCCGTTGACAGAGCGTGCGGCGGAGCATGGACCCTTCAGATCTGACCCTTCGCGATCGGGCGCGCGGGATCGGCGCACCACTCGCTCCACGACCCCGGGTAGAGCCGCGTCAACGGATACCCCGCAACTGCCATCGCGAGCAGGTTGTGGCAGGCGGAAACGCCCGAGCCGCAGTAGTGAACCACGTCGTCGGCGGAACGGCCGTGCAGCATGGCGTCGAACTCGCTGCGCAATTCACGCGCGGAGCGAAACGTGCCGTCGGCCGCGACGTTGCGCCCGTACGGGCGATTGAGCGCGCCCGGAATGTGTCCCGCGACGGGGTCGTAAGGCTCGACCTCGCCGCGATAGCGCTCGGCCGCTCGCGCGTCGAGGAGCAGCAGGTCGTGGCGCGGCAGGCTCGCGGCGACGCCGGCGGCGTTGAGCGTCGGGCGCACGTGCGAGGGCACGAACGTCGCGGGACTCGCTGCACCGCGCTCGGCCGTCACCGGGCGGCCTTCACGCAACCATTTCGCGAACCCGCCGTCGAGCACGGCCGCCTTGTCGTGGCCGAGCCAGCGCAGCATCCACCACAGCCGCGAGGCGAAGTGCCCGTTGCCCTGGTCGTAGGCGACGACCTGCTTCGACGCATCGATGCCGAGCCGGCCGAAGACCGCTGACGCTGCCTCGGGAGTCGGGAGGGGATGACGCCCGTTGCGGCCCGTCGCCGGCGCGGACAGATCGCGGTCGAGATGCGCGAACACCGCGCCGGGAAGGTGCGACTTCGCGTACGCCTCCTCCCCGTGCGCGGGCTGCGTGAGCTCGTGCCGCGTGTCGACGATCACGAACGACGGATCGCCGAGACGGCTTGCGAGCTCCGCCGTCGAGATCAGCGTTGCGAACGCGTGCGCTTCCGCCGGCGGCGCCGGCGTGGCGCGCGTGGACGTGCGTCCGGCGCGCGGCACGTCAGGCTCCGAGACCGGCGAGATGCGGCTCCATCTCGCGGCGGTAGAACTCGTGAAAATGCTGCATGCCGTCTTCCATCGGCGACTGGTACGGCCCAGTCTCGCTGCGTCCCTGCGCGTAGAGTGCCTTGCGCCCCGCATCCATGCGCTCGGCGATCTCGTCGTCCTCCTTCGCCGTCTCGTGATAGGCGGCCTGCTCGGCCTCGACGAACTCGGGCTCGAAGAGCGCGATGTCCTCGGGGTAGTAGAACTCGACCACGTTGAGCGTCCGGTCGACGGCCTTGGGGATCAGCGTGCTGATCACGAGTACGTGCGGATACCACTCGACCATGATGTTCGGGTAGTACGTGAGCCAGATCGCCCCGTGCGCGGGCGCTTGGCCGCGGTAATACTCGAGCACCGCCTTGTGCCATCGCTCGTAGGTCCGCGTGCCGGCGCTGGCAAGACGGTTGTTGATGCCGACCGTCTGCAGCGACGCCCAATCCGCGAACTCCCAGCGCAGGTCGTCACAGGTGACGAAGTGCCCGAGCCCCGGGTGGAACGGCTCGACGTGGTAATCCTCGAGGTAGACCTCGATGAAGGTCTTCCAGTTGTAGTTGCACTCGTGGAGGTCGATGCGGTTCAGCACGTAGCCCGAGAAATCCATGTCGCGCAACGTGAGGCCGGCGAGGTCGCGCGCGACGTCGCGCGGGCCGTCGAACAGCAATCCGTTCCAGTTCGAAAGCGGCGTGCGGCCGAGTTGCGCACAGGGTTGATGCTCGAAGTGCGGCGCGCCGAGGAGCTTCCCGGTGAGGTCGTAGGTCCAGCGATGGATCGGGCAGACGATGTTCTGCGCGCTGCCCTTGCCGGTGAGCATGATGGCCTGCCGGTGGCGGCAGATGTTCGACAAGAGCTCGATGCCCTGCGGGCCGTGCACGAGCGCCTGCGCGTTGTCGCGCGACGCGAGCACCTGGTAATCGCCTGGCTCGGGCGTCATCAGGACGTGGCCGACGTAGCCGGGCGCGCGCGCGCGCAGATGCCGGCGCTCGGCTTCGAAGACCCGGGGATCGCAGTACCAGGCAGCGGGAAGCTGCGACGCGGCTTGCCGCAACCGCGCGGCGGTGGCGAGATCGGACATCGATCATCCTTTCAGCGTGAACTACCAACCCAACCCAACAACCCGGGCGCATCTGGAATCGAATGGCCGTCGAGCACCCGGACCGCTTTGCTAAGTCGACCGCGCGAAAGGATCGCGTCACGAGCGCCCGGTATCACTCCCTCGGCACCCGCAAGGCCGCATCGTCAAAACGTGCTAGTATATTGGGCTGCCCAGCCGCGGGTCAAGTGTCGGATTCGCTTGGCGAAATCATCGATTCCCTCATGTCCGAGACAGCCGAATCGCCGCCCAGTTTCGAAGCCGCGCTCGCCGAGCTCGAGGCGATCGTCGGCCGGATGGAGAGCGGTGAGCTGCCGTTGCGCGAATCGCTCGCAGCGTACAAGCGCGGCGCCGAGCTGCTCGCGTTCTGCCAGGCGGCGCTCAAGGACGCGCAGCAGCAGGTGCAGGTGCTGGAAAAGGGCGTGCTGCAGCCGTTCGCGCCCGACGAAGGCGACGATGCGTAACGATTGCACGTTCGCGGTCTGGTCGCGCGAACGCCAGCAGCGCATCGAGTCGGTCCTCGAGCGCGTGCTCCCGCCGGACGAGGCCGCCGCGCGCCGCCTCGCCGAGGCGATGCGCTACGCGACGCTCGGAGGCGGCAAGCGCGTGCGCCCGTTGCTCGTCTACGCCGCATCGGAGGCGACCGGCGCCGATCCCGCGCGCGCCGATGCCCGTGCGGCGGCCGTCGAGCTGATCCACGCGTACTCGCTCGTCCACGATGACCTGCCGTGCATGGACGACGACGCACTGCGCCGGGGCAAGCCCACGTGCCACGTGGCGTACGACGTCGCGACCGCACTGCTCGCCGGAGATGCGCTGCAGTCGCTCGCGTTCGCCACGCTCGCCCATGCCGGCGACCCGGGCGCCGGCGAAGCGTGCCGCCTGCTCGCGGAGGCGGCCGGTCATGCCGGCATGGCCGGCGGGCAGCAGCTCGATCTCGACGCCACCGGCAATGTGCTCGACGCGGCCGCGCTATCGCGCCTTCATTCGATGAAGACCGGCGCGCTGATCCGCGCGTCGGTGCAGCTCGGCGCGCGCTGTGGCCGGGCGCTGTCCGCAGACGAGGCCGCGGCACTCGATCGCTACGCGCAGGCGGCGGGGCTCGCGTTCCAGGTCGTCGACGACGTGCTCGACGTCGAAGGGTCGAGCGCCAGCCTCGGCAAGACGGCGGGGAAGGACGCGGCGCAACGCAAGTCGACGTTCGTCTCGCTGCTCGGCCTCGACGGCGCGCGAACGCACGCGCATGCGCTCCGCGACGACGCGCATGCGGCGCTCGCGCCCTTCGGCGGCGCGGCGGCACGCCTCGCGGAAATCGCCGACTGGATCGTGCTGCGCAGGCATTGAGGCCAGCCGGGCCCGACGATGGACACGTATCCGCTGCTCGAGACGATCGAATCGCCCGCCGATCTGCGGCGTCTCGAGCGTGGGCAATTGCCGCAGCTCGTGCGGGAACTGCGCGCCTTCCTGCTGCGCTCGGTGGCGCAGACGGGCGGCCACCTGTCGTCGAACCTCGGCACCGTCGAGCTCACCGTCGCGCTGCACTACGCCTTCGACACGCCGCGCGACCGGATCGTCTGGGACGTCGGCCATCAGACGTACGCGCACAAGATCCTCACCGGGCGGCGCCGGCAGATGGACAGGCTGCGCCAGTTCGGCGGCCCGGCCGGTTTCCCGCGGCGCGACGAAAGCGAGTACGACACGTTCGGCACCGCGCACTCGTCGACGTCGATCTCGGCGGCGCTCGGGATGGCGGCGGCGGCGAAATACCATGGCGACCCGCGCAGGATCGTTGCGGTGATCGGCGACGGCGCGATGAGCGCCGGCATGGCGTTCGAGGCGCTCAACAACGCCGAGGGCGCGAACGTGCTGGTGATCCTGAACGACAACGACATGTCGATCTCGGAGCCCGTCGGCGCGTTCAACCAGTACCTCGCGAAGGTGCTCGCGTCGCGCTTCTACAACAGCGTGCGCCGCGGCGGGAAGGAAGTGCTCGCGAAGCTGCCGCCGGTGCACGAGCTCGCGCGGCGCGCCGAGGAGCACGTCAAGGGCATGGTGCTGCCGGGGACGCTGTTCGAGGAATTCGGCTTCAACTACATCGGCCCGATCGACGGCCACGACGTCGATCTGCTCGTGAAGACGCTCGTCAACGTGCGCGAGCTCAAGGGCGCCCAGTTCCTGCATGTCGTGACGCGCAAGGGCTACGGCTACCAGCGCGCCGAGGAGGACCCGATTCTCTACCACGGCGTGACGAAGTTCGACCTCGCCGTCGGCATCGTGCCGAAGAGCGGTGGCAAGCCCACCTATACGCAGGTCTTCGGCGATTGGCTCTGCGACATGGCGCGCGTCGACCGGCGGCTGATCGGCATCACGCCGGCCATGCGCGAGGGATCCGGCCTCGTGCGCTTCTCGCAGCTCTTCCCCGAGCGCTACTACGACGTGGGCATCGCCGAGCAGCACGCCGTCACGTTCGCGGCGGGACTCGCCTGCGAAGGCATGAAGCCGGTCGTCGCCATCTATTCGACCTTCCTGCAGCGCGGGTACGACCAGCTGATCCACGACGTGGTGCTGCAGAACCTGCCGGTGATGTTCGCGATCGATCGCGCCGGCGTCGTCGGCGCCGACGGCCCGACGCACGCCGGCGCGTTCGATCTCACGTACCTGCGCTGCCTGCCCAATACCACGGTCATGGCGCCGGCCGACGAGAACGAATGCCGGCAGATGCTCACGACGGCGTTCCAGATGAGCACCCCGGCGGCGGTGCGCTATCCGCGCGGCAGCGGCCCAGGCGTTGCGATCGACCCGGCGCTGACCGCGTTGCCGGTGGGCAAGGGAGAGCTGCGCCGCAGTGCGAAGCGACGCACGCATCGCATCGCGATCCTCGCGTTCGGGTCGCCGCTGCACGCGGCGCTCACGGCAGGCGAGGAGATCGACGCGACCGTGGCCAACATGCGCTTCGTGAAGCCGCTCGACGCCGAATTGATCCGCGCACTCGCGCGCGAGCACGACGCGTTCGTCACCGTGGAGGAGAACGTCGTCGCCGGCGGCGCGGGCAGCGGCGTCGCCGAGTTCCTGGCGAGCGAGGGGATCGTCATTCCGATCCTGCATCTCGGCCTTCCCGATCGCTTCGTCGAGCACGGCGACCCGGCACTCCTGCTCGTCCAGGTGGGACTCGACGCGAAGGGTATCGCCGCATCGATCAAGGCGCACTTCGCGCAGCGCACCCCGGCGGCCTGGGCGAAGCCGGCGGCGGCATGAAACGCCGGCGCCATCCTCGGCATCCAATGGGCGACGCGTGAACGGCAACGCCGTCGCGCGATGACCCCTATGGCATAGTCTCGCTCATGAACCGACCCGAAACGCCCGCCTACCTGATGCCCATCCCGGACGTGCAGTCGAGCCGCGACGAGCGGCGCCTTGCCATCGATCGCGTCGGGATCAAGGGCTTGCGTTATCCGCTGTCGTTCGAAGACGGGGACGCCCGCGTGCAGGCGATCGTGGCGACCTGCAGCGTGTTCGTCGCGCTGCCCGAGGAGCAGAAGGGCACGCACATGTCGCGCCTGGTCGCGCTGCTCGAGGAACGTGCGGCCCCCGGTGCGGCGCCGCTGTCGGTGGCGGGATTGCACGGTTTCGTGCGCGACCTCGTCGCGCGGCTCGGCGCCCCGGGCGGGCGCATCGAACTTGCGTTTCCGTTCTTTCAGCGCAAGATCGCGCCGGTGTCGGGCGTCGCGAGCCTGCTTGATTACGACGTACAGCTTACGGCCGAAATCACGGACGGGCAGTTCGCGAGCACCGTCGGCGTATCGGTGCCGGTCACGTCGCTTTGCCCCTGCTCGAAGGAGATCTCCGACTACGGTGCGCACAACCAGCGCTCCCTCGTGACGATCGTCGTGCGCCCGCGCGCGCCGGTCGGCGTGACCGAGCTCTTGCGCATTGCCGAGGACGAGGCGTCCTGCGAGCTCTATGGGCTGCTCAAGCGCGCCGACGAGAAATACGTCACCGAGCGCGCCTACGATAATCCGCGCTTCGTCGAGGACCTCGTGCGCGGCGTCGCGTCGCGCCTCGGCGCCGACGACCGGTTCTCCGCCTACACGGTCGAAGCCGAGAACTTCGAGTCGATCCACAACCACTCGGCGTACGCGCGCATCGCGCGCGGCTGGTAGCCGCCGGCGGCCCTCAGAGCTCGATCCGCGTCCCGAGTTCGACCACGCGGTTGGTCGGGATGTTGCAAAAATCGGTAATGCTGCCGGCGTTGCGCGCCATGGCCGCGAACAGGCGGTCGCGCCAATGGGCGAACCCGCGCTCCGAGGCCCCGGGCACGATCTTCTCGCGCGAAAGGAAATAGGAAACCTGCATCGGGTCCACCTCGAGGCCCTTTGGCGCTGCAACGGCGAGCGCGAGCGCGACGTCGGGTTGCTCCATGAACCCGTAGCGCGCGACGATGCGCCAGCAATCGTCGGCGATGCGCTCGCACAGCACGCGATCCTTCGCGCCGATCCACGGGACGCCGGCGAACTCGACGGTCAGGAAGACGTTCTGCTCGTGCAGAACCTTGTAGTGCTTGAGGCTGTGCAGCAGCGCATTTGGAGCCGCCTCCGGCGCCGATGTCAGAAACACCGCCGTCCCCGGAACCCGCCGGGGCGGGTCACGCAGCAAAAGCTTCAGGAAATCGTCGAGCGGCGGCGAGCCGCCGCGCAGCCGCCGGACGAGCGTCTCGCGCCCACGCCGCCAGGTGCGCATCAGGAAGAACACGACCGCGCCGAGCGCCAGCGGAAACCAGCCGCCATCGAGCACCTTGTGCATCGCGGCCGCGAAGAACACGCCGTCGATCACCAGGAAGAACCCGGTGGCGAGGACGGCCAGCGCGAGGGGGTAGCGCCAGTCGTAGCGCAGCACGAAGAACGTGAGAAGTGTCGTGACGAGCATCGTCCCCATGACGGCGACTCCGTACGCCGAGGCGAGCCGCGACGAGCTGCCGAACCCGAGGACCGCCGCCACGACGATGGCGAGCAGCGTCCAGTTCACTGCGGGCATGTAGATCTGCCCGATCGTGCGCGCGGACGTATGCCGGATCGTCATCCGCGGCAGGAAGCCGAGCTGGATTGCTTGCTGGGTCATCGAATACGCGCCCGAGATCGTCGCCTGCGAAGCGATCACCGTGGCCGCGGTGGCGAGCGCGACCATCGGATAGAGCGCCCACGCGGGGTACGCGCGATAGAACGGATTGGTGATCGCTTCCGGTTGGACGATGAGGAGCGCGCCCTGCCCGAAGTAGTTGAGGACGAGGCCCGGCAGCGCAATGCCGAACCATGCGAGGCGGATCGCGCGCTTGCCGAAATGTCCCATGTCCGCGTAAAGCGCCTCGGCACCGGTGATCGCGAGAAGGACGGACCCGAGAACGATGAACGAGGCGGAGCCATGCGCGGTGAGGAAATGCAGCGCATGCCGGGGGTCGAGCGCCGTCAGCACGACGGGCGCGCGCGAGATCTGTGCGACACCGACCGCGCCGAGTGCGGCGAACCACAAAAGGCAGACCGGTCCGAAGAATGCACCGACGACGCCCGTACCGAAGCGCTGGATCGCGAACAGTGCGACGAGAATCACCGTGGCGATCGGCACGATGTACGGCACCAAGCGGGTGGTGCCCACCTCGAGTCCCTCGACGGCCGAGAGCACCGAGATCGCCGGGGTGAGAACGGCATCGCCGTAGAAGAGCGACGCTCCGAACACGCCGATGAGCAGCAGCGCGGCGCGTGTCCTGGGCCGCTCGCGCACGGCCGACGTGGCGAGCGCGAGCAGCGCCATGATGCCACCCTCGCCCCGGTTGCTCGCCCGCAGCACGAGCGCGACGTACTTGAGCGAGACGACGAGCATCAACGCCCAGAAGATCGCCGAGATCCCTCCCAGGATGTTGGCGGCGCTCAGCGGGATCCCGTGATCGGGATTGAACGTCTCCTTGGCCGCGTATAGCGGGCTCGTTCCGATATCGCCGTAGACGACCCCGAGCGCGAGGAGGGCCAGCGTCGCCGTGGAAGCGGCAGCCGGCTTGGGCGGCGCAGCCGCCACGATTTCGTTTGGCAGGGCGCCCGCACGCGTGTCCATGGCGGCAAGACTAGCCCGGAAGGCGTCGCTTTCGACAGCGGGCTTCCGATTCTTGACGAGAAATTTACGGTCGACCCGCGCTAGAGTGGCACGATGGACGGTCGACGCCGACTCGTCGGGTATGCGTGGGCGGCCGCCGCCGTCATGGCGTGCACGCTCGCCGGGCTCGCCATGCGGCCGCGCTTCGATCTCGTCAACGTGGCGATGGTCTACCTGCTCGCCGTCGTCGTCGTCGCATTGCGCTTTCCCCGCGGCCCCGCGATCGCGGCCGCCCTCGGCGGCGTCCTCGCGTTCGACGTGCTGTTCGTTCCGCCGCGCGGCCGGCTCACCGTCGAAGACGCGCAATACCTGCTCACGTTCGCGATCATGCTCGCGGTGGCGCTCGTGATCTCGCGGCTCGTCGAGAGCGTGCGGCGGCAGGCCGTCGCACAGGCGTCGCTCGAAGTCGAGGCGGAAACGGAGCGCATCCGCAGCGCGCTGCTCGCGTCGATATCGCACGACCTGCGCACGCCGCTCGCGGTCATGGCGGGCGCATCGTCGAGCCTCGCCGAGAGCGGCGAGCGCCTGACCGCGGACGAGCGACGGGCGCTCGCGCAGAGCGTCTTCGGGCACGCGCAGGAGCTGTCCGAGCACGTGGCGAAGGTGCTGCAGATGACGCGGCTCGAGACCGGCGCGATCCGCGTCGAACGCGACTGGACGGCCATCGGTGAAATCGTCGGGTCGGTGCTCGCGCGGCTGCGGGAGCGCCTGGCGACGCACCGGGTGATCGTGCAGCTTCCCGACGACCTGCCGCTGGTGCGCGTGGACGCGACGCTGATCGAGCAGGCGCTCGGCAACCTCCTCGAGAACTGCGCGAAGCACACGCCGGCAGGCACGATCGTCAGGATCCGGGCCGAGTGCCGCGACGACGCGATTGTCCTCACCGTCGAGGATTACGGCGGCGGGCTTTCGGAGGCGGAGCTCGAGCGTGTGTTCGCGAAGTTCCACCATGGCACCGTCGAAGGCAGTGGCACCGACATCGGCCTCGGGCTCGCGATCTGCCGCGCCATCGTGCGGCTGCATGGCGGCCGCGCTTGGGCCGAGCGCGTTCCGGCCGGGGGCACGGCCTTCCGCTTCACACTGCCGCTGGAGGAGCCGCCGGTGGCGCCTTCCGAGGCGCCCGGGGCGTGACGTGCCCGAGCCGCGCGCGCGCCCGACAATCCTCGTCGTCGAGGACGAGCCCGAGATCCGGCGCTTCCTGCGCGCCGCGTTCGGGGTCGAGGGTTATCGCGTCGTCGAGTCCGCCAGCGGGCGTCGCGCGTCGATCGACGCGACGACGCACAAGCCGGACCTCGCGATCGTCGACCTCGGCTTGCCCGACATCGACGGCGTCGAGGTGATCCGCGCGATCCGCGAATGGTCGCCGATGCCGATCATCGTGCTGTCGGCACGGGTGCACGAGCGTGCGAAGATCGACGCGCTCGACCAGGGTGCCGACGACTACGTCACCAAACCGTTCGCCATCGGCGAATTGCTCGCGCGTGTGCGCGCCGCGCTGCGCCACGGCTTTCGCGCCGACTCCGGCGCCTCGGTGCTGCAGCTCGGCGGGGCGACGGTGGATCTCAGGCGGCGCACCGCGGCCCGCGACGGTCGGGCGATCCATCTGACGCCGATCGAGTTCCGGCTCGTGACCGCGCTCGCGCGGCATCTCGGCATGGTGGTGACGCATCGTCAGCTTCTGACCGAGGTCTGGGGCCCCTCGCATGCCCGGGACACGCACTACCTGCGGATCTACATGAAGCAGCTTCGCGACAAGCTCGAGGCCGATCCGGTGCGGCCGCGCCATTTCGTGACCGAAACCGGCGTCGGCTACCGCCTGCTCGCCGACGAATAACGGGGGATGCACGCGCTGGTAACATGCGCCCATGCGAGCGAGCGCGCTCGTGCACTCCGATGCGACCCGTCGCGATCTTCCGCTTCAGCGAAACCGAGGGCCCGGCGTACTTCGCCGAATGGCTGGACGCCGCGTCGCTGCCGTGGCGCCTGATCGCCGTCGATCGCGGTGAGCCGATTCCCGTCGATCCGCGCGCATTTTCGGGTGTGGCGATGATGGGTGGCCCGATGAGCGTCAACGATCCGCTCGCCTGGATCGAGCCCGTGTTGCAATTCGTGCGTGAAGCGACGTCCGCAAACGTGCCGGTGCTCGGCCACTGCCTCGGCGGGCAGCTGCTCGCGAGGGCGCTTGGCGCGCGCGTGTCGCGCAGCCCCGTTCCCGAGATCGGCTGGGTCGACGTGGAAGCGCCCGACGCCGCCGCGCGTGCGGCGTGGTTCGGCGGTCGCGCGCGCTTCACGACGTTCCAGTGGCACTTCGAGGCGTTCGACCTTCCGGACGCCGCGACGCGGATTCTCGCCAACGCGTTCAATCGCAACCAGGCCTTCGTCGTCGGCGATCGCCACGTCGGTTTCCAGTGCCACGTCGAGATGACCGCGGACCTCGTGCGCTCCTGGTGCGACACGGGGGCAGGCGAAATCGCGGGGCCGGGGACACCGGCGCGGCAGCCGCGCGCGGAAATCCTGCGCGATCTCGACGCGCGCATCGCCGACCTGCAGAGCGTCGCCCGCGACGTTTATGCGCGATGGGCGCAGGGTCTCGCGCGCTGATGGGCGCGATCCGCGAGCTTCCGGATCTGCTGATCAATCAGATCGCCGCCGGCGAGGTCGTCGAGCGGCCGGCGGCGGCGCTCAAGGAGTTGCTCGAGAATGCGCTCGATGCGGGCGCGACGCAGATCGACGTCGACGTCGCGGGCGGCGGCGCCAAGCGGATCCGCGTCGCCGACAACGGCGTCGGCATCGAGCGTGAGGACCTGCCGCTGGCGCTTGCCCGCCACGCGACGTCGAAGATCGCGTCCGTCGTCGACCTCGAGGCGATCGCGACGCTCGGCTTCCGTGGCGAGGCGCTCGCGTCGATCGCCGCGGTGTCGCGCACGGCGATCGCGTCGCGCGCCGTCGGCCGGCCGCACGCATGGCGCATCGAGGTCGAAGGCGGTTCGGCCGGCAGCGTCGAGCCGGCCGCACTCGCGAGCGGCACGACGGTGACCGTCGAAGAGCTCTACTTCAACACGCCGGCACGGCGGAAGTTCCTGCGCACGGAGGCCACCGAGTGGGCGCACTGCGAGGAGACGTTCCGGCGCATCGCGCTCGCGCACCACGGCGTCGCGTTCACGCTCACCCACAACGGCCGCGCATTGCATCGGCTGCATGCCGGTGGCCGGCACGCGCGCGTCGACGCGCTGCTCGGGGAATCGTTCGTGCGGCACGCGACGCTCGTCGATGTGGACGCCGGCGGCGTGACGCTCGCGGGCTTCGCGGTGCGGCCGGCGTACGCCGCCGACGGGCCCTCGACGCAGTACCTCTTCGTGAACGGCCGCCATGTGCGCGATCGCATGCTGGCGCACGCGCTGCGCGAGGCGTACCGCGACATCCTGCACCACGAGCGCCAGCCGGCGTACGCGCTGTGGTTGACGCTCGATGCGCGCCGCGTCGACGTCAACGTCCACCCCCAGAAGACCGAGGTGCGTTTCCGCGACGCCGGTGCCATTCATCAATTCGTCCGGCACGCCGTCGAGCGCGCGCTGGCGACCACGGCGGCCGAGCAGCCCGCGGCTTCCGCCGCGGAGCGCCTCGGCCTTGCCGCGGCGCATCTGCCGCCGCGTGTGCCGGCGGGGGGCCTCGACGAACGTGCCGCCGGCCAGGTTCCCGTGGCGGCGGGCACCGCGGCGACCGCGATGCAGCGCTCGATCCCGCTGGCCGCGGACGAGCCCGCGGCGTTCTATCGGCGGCTCTTCGGCGCGCCCGACGTGGCGCAGCGGCCGTTGCCCGACGACGTGGACCATCCGCTCGGCTTCGCCGTTGCGCAACTGCACGGCGTGTACGTGCTCGCGCAAAACCGCGCCGGGCTGATCCTGGTCGACATGCACGCCGCGCACGAGCGCATCGTCTACGAGAAGCTCAAGCGCGCGCACGACGGCCGCGTACCCGTGCAGCCGCTGCTCGTGCCGGCCACGTTCGCCGCCGACGGCCTCGACGTCGCCGCGGCCGCCGAGCACCGCGCCGCGCTCGACGCGCTCGGCTTCGACATCACGCCGCTCGGTCCCGCGACGCTCGCGGTGCGCGGCATTCCGGCGCCGCTCAAGGACGCGGACGCGGCCGCGCTTGCGCGCGCGGTCCTCCACGACATTCGCGAATACGGTGGCTCGCGGGCGCTCGATGCGCGCCGCGACGAGCTCCTGTCGACGATGGCCTGTCACGGCGCGGTCCGCGCGAATCGCAGCCTGACGATCGCCGAGATGAACGCGCTGCTGCGCGAAATGGAAGCGACCGAGCGCGCGGGGCAATGCAATCACGGCCGGCCGACGTGGTATCAGCTGACGCTCGCGGACCTCGACCGGTTGTTCATGCGCGGGCGGTGAGCAGATCGGGCTCGGGAGATCGGGGTGAGACTCGAATCTCGCCGAGATTCGAGTCTGACCCCGATCTTCCCACGGTGTTCGTGATCGGTCCCACGGCGGCCGGCAAGTCGGCCGTCGCGCTCGCGCTCGCGACGCGCTTCGGCGGGGAGATCGTGAGCGCCGACTCCGCGCAGGTCTACCGCGGCATGGACATCGGGACGGCGAAGCCCGATGCCCGGACGCGCGCTGCCGTTGCGCACCACCTCGTCGACCTGATCGAGCCCACCGAGGCGTACTCCGCGGCGCGGTTTCGCGAGGAGGCGAGCGCCGCCGTGCGCGACATCCGCGCGCGCGGGCGGCTACCCATCGTCGCCGGCGGCACGATGCTCTACGTCAAGGCGCTGCGCGAGGGCTTGAGTGCGCTGCCGGGACGCGCCCCCGACGTTCGCGCCGAGCTCGACGCGCGCGCGTCGCGCATGGGCTGGCCGGCGATGCATGCCGAGCTCGCGCGCGTCGACCCGCGGACCGCGGCGCGCCTCGCCCCGACGGACGCGCAGCGCATCCAGCGCGCGCTCGAGGTCCACGCCGTCACCGGACGGCCACTGTCCGCGCTGCAAGGTGCGCGCGAGCCGGCGGCCGGCATCGAGCCGGCGCTCGTCATCGCGCTCGCCCCGGCCGCACGCGGCGCGCTGCATGACGCCATCGCAAGGCGCTTCGACGCCATGCTCGTGCGGGGCCTCGTCGACGAGGTGCGTGCGCTGCGCGCACGCTATAGGCTGCGCGCGGAATTGCCGTCGATGCGCGCCGTCGGCTATCGGCAGGTGTTCGAGTTCCTCGAAGGACACGGCGATCTCGCGCGGCTGCGGGAGCGCGGGATCGCCGCCACGCGCCAGCTCGCCAAGCGCCAGTTGACGTGGCTGCGTGCGATGGACGTCGGCGCGATCGACTGTTTCGCGCCGGATGTCGAGGCGCGCGCGTCGCAGGCCGTCGCGCGGGCGCTCCATTGACGCTCGGACCCATGTTCGCCATCATGCACGCCCCGGGCTGTCCGGCATGAGAGGAGGAGCAATGCGTTCAGCATGGCATGGCTGGGTAGTGGCGGCATGCGCTGCGCTCGCGATCGCCGCCGCGCCTTCGGGCGCGAAGACGTTCCGCTGGGCGAGCCAGGGCGACGTGCTCACGTTCGACCCGTACGCGCAGAACGAGAGCTTCAACAACACCTTCAACAGCTACGTCTACGAGTCGCTCGTCCAGTACGACAAGAAGTTCAACATCGTGCCGCAGCTCGCGGTGAAATGGGAGCAGCTCTCCCCGACGCAGTGGCGCTTCCACCTGCGCCCGAACGTCAAGTTCCACGAGGGCGAGCCGTTCACCGCCGACGACGTCGTCTTCTCGGTGCATCGTCAAGCCTCGAAGCGGTCGATGACCAAGGCGTATCTCGCCGGCGTGGCGGATGCGAAGAAGGTCGACGACCTGACCGTCGACATCATCACCGATGGTCCGGCGCCCGTGCTCCTGCGCCAGTTGACCGACGTGCGCATCATGAGCAAGTCGTGGTGCGAGAAGCACAACGTCGTCGAGGTGCAGGACTACCTCGCGAAGGAGGAGACGTACGCCGTCGGCCACGCGAATGGCACCGGACCCTACGTGCTGAAGTCGCGCGAGCCCGACGTCAAGACGGTGCTCGAGGCGAACCCGAAGTGGTGGGACAAGAGGGAGGGCAACGTCACCGAGATCGTCTACACGCCGATCAGGTCCGCGGCGACGCGTACGGCGGCGCTGCTCTCCGGCGAGATCGACTTCGCGCTCGACCCGCCGCTGCAGGACCTCGGCAAGCTCAAGGCCGATCCGAACATCAAGGTCGTCGAGGGTGAGGAGAACCGGACGATCTTCATCGGCATGGACCAGAAGCGCGACGAGCTGGTGTATTCGAGCGTCAAGGGCAAGAACCCGTTCAAGGACCTGCGCGTGCGCCAGGCGCTCTACGCGGCGATCGACATCGAGGCGATCAAGCGCACGCTGATGCGCGGGCTGTCGATCCCGACCGGCGAGCTGATCACGCACCAGGTCTACGGCTATTACCCCGAGGCGAACAAGCGTCCGGCGTTCGATATCAACAAGGCGAAGGCGCTCCTCAAGGAGGCCGGCTACCCGGACGGCTTCGAGGTCACGCTCGACTGCCCGAACGACCGCTACATCAACGACGCGCTGATCTGCCAGGCGCTGACGTCGATGTGGGCGAAGATCGGCCTCAAGGTGAAGCTCGACGCGATGCCGAAGGCGCAGTACTTCGCGAAGATCAACAAGCGCGACACGAGCCTCTACATGCTCGGCTGGGCGGTCGCGACGTTCGACGCGCAGGATGCGCTGCTCTCGCTCGTGCATTCGCCGGGCGGCAAGGGCGAAGGCGAGTACAACGACGGCGCGTACAGCAACCCGAAGATGGACGCGCTGATCGACGCGATGAAGACCGAGCCCGACGTCAAGAAGCGCCTCGAGATGATCCACGAGGCGCTCATGCTGCACACGCAGGACGTCGCGCACATCATGCTGCACCAGCAGATCATCCCGTGGGCGATGCGCAAGAACATCGCCGTCACGCACAGCGCGGACAACCGCCTGCGCATGTGGTGGGTGCACGTCAACTGACGCGGTGAAGCGGTGCCGGGGCGGGTGCGCCGCCCCGGCCGCATCGCGCGACGCGCCACCCGGTCCGCGACGCATCCGAAGGTCTAAGCGTTCCCGATGCCGGCGTTCATCCTGCGGCGCCTCCTGCAGGCGATCATCGTCATGCTGGTCGTCGCGCTGGTCGCGTTCTCGCTGTTCCAGTACGTCGGCGACCCGGTGCAGCTCATGCTAGGTCAGTTCGCGACGCCGGAGGATCGCATCCGGCTCACGCACGAGCTCGGCCTCGACCAGCCGTTCTACGTGCAGTTCTACCACTTCGTCGTCAATGCGGTGCACGGGCAGTTCGGCGTGTCGCTGCGCATCGGCAAGCCGGTGTCGCAACTGCTCGCGCAGCGCATTCCCGCGACGCTGGAATTGAGCGTTTCCGCCGCGCTCCTCGCGCTTGCCGTCGGCATTCCGGCCGGCGTGTACACGGGCCTCAAGCCGAATTCCTGGCTCGCGCGGAGCGCGCTGTCGCTGTCGCTCCTCGGCGTGTCGCTGCCGACGTTCCTGATCGGCATCCTGCTGATCCTGGTCTTCGCGGTGAAGCTCGGCTGGCTCCCGGCGTTCGGGCGCGGCGACGTCGTGTCGCTCGGGTGGTGGACGACCGGCTTCCTCACGAAGAGCGGACTGGCCTCGCTCATCCTGCCCACGGTCACGCTCTGCCTGTTCCAGCTCACGCTGATCATGCGGCTCGTGCGTTCCGAGATGCTCGAGGTGCTGCGCACCGACTACATCAAGTTCGCGCGGGCGCGGGGGCTCACCGACCGTGCGGTCAACTTCGGGCACGCGCTCAAGAACACGCTCGTGCCGGTCATCACGATCACCGGGCTGCAACTCGGCTCGATCATCGCGTTCTCGATCATCACCGAGCAGGTGTTCCAGTGGCCCGGCATGGGGCTGCTGTTCATCCAGGCGGTGAGCTACGTCGACATCCCGGTGATGGCCGCGTACCTGTGCCTGATCGCGCTCGTGTTCGTCACGATCAACCTGATCGTCGACCTGCTCTATTACGTGGTGGATCCGCGCCTGCGCATCGACCGCCCGGGCGGCGCCGGGCATTAGCGGGGCGGCATCGATGCCGAGCCGGCTCGCCGACGCACTCGCCCGCTCGTGGGAGAGCGACGTCGCGTACAGCTTTCGCCATTCGCCCTATGCGATCGTCGCCGCCGCCGTGTTCCTGCTGTCGGTCGGTGGCGCGCTGTTCGCGCCGTGGGTCGCGCCGCACAACCCGTTCGACCTGTCGCAGCTCGATCTGTCCAATTCTCTGAAGCCGCCGGCGTGGCTCGCGGGCGGCGACCCGGTGTTTCCGCTCGGCACCGACGACCAGGGGCGCGACATCCTGTCGACGATCATGTTCGGCGCGCGGGTATCGCTCCTGGTCGGCATTTGCTCGGTGCTGCTGTCGATGGCGATGGGCGTGTCGCTCGGTCTCGTCGCGGGCTACGTCGGCGGCAAGACCGACGCGTTCATCATGCGCGTCGCCGACGTGCAGCTCTCGTTCCCGGCGATCCTGATCGCGCTCCTGATCGACGGCGTCGCGCGCGCGCTCCTGCCTGGCGCGCACGAGGACATGGCGTTCTACGTGCTGGTGCTGTCGATCGGCGTGTCGGGATGGGTGCAATACGCGCGCACGGTGCGCGGCTCGACGTTCGTCGAGAAGGGCAAGGAATACGTGCAGGCGGCCCGGCTCTTCGGCATCCACCCGCTCGCGATCATGGCGCGCCACGTGCTGCCGAACGTCGTCGGGCCGGTGCTCGTCATCGCCACGATCCACATCGCCACCGCGATCATCACCGAGGCGACGCTGTCCTTCCTTGGCGTTGGCGTGCCGCCGACGCAGCCCTCGCTCGGCACGCTGATTCGCATCGGCAACGACTTCCTGTTCTCCGGCGAATGGTGGGTGACGCTCTTCCCCGGCATGGCGCTCGTCGTGATGGTGCTCGCGATCAACCTCCTCGGCGACTGGCTGCGCGACGCGCTCAACCCGCGCCTTCGGACATGAGCGCGACGAAGCCGTGGCTGTGACGGCGGCGGCAATCGGTGGAAGCGCGCGTGCGGACGCGGGGGCGCTGCTCGCGGTGCGCCATCTGCGCGTCGAGTTTCCGACGCGCGCCGGCGTGCTGACGGCGGTCGACGACGTTTCCTTCGAGATCGCGCCGGGCGAGGTGCTCGGCGTCGTCGGCGAATCCGGCGCGGGCAAGTCGCTCACCGGTGCGGCGATCATCGGGCTCCTGGAGCCGCCGGGCCATATCGCCGGCGGGGAGATCCTGCTCGACGGCCAGCGGATCGACCGCCTGCCCCACGAGGCGATGCGGCGCATCCGGGGCCGGCGCATCGGCGCGATCTTCCAGGATCCGCTGGCATCGCTGGACCCGCTGTTTTCCATCGGCAGTCAGCTCGTCGAGACGATCCGCACGCACCTGCCGCTCTCCGAAGCCGCGGCGCGCAAGCGCGCCATCGAGTTGCTGCAGGAAGTCGGCATCCCGGCCGCCGAGCGGCGCATCGATCACTATCCGCATCAGTTCTCGGGCGGGATGCGACAGCGCGTCGTCATCGCGCTCGCGCTCGCCGCGCAGCCGCAGCTCGTCATCGCCGACGAGCCGACCACGGCGCTCGACGTGTCGATCCAGGCGCAGATCATCACGCTCCTGAAGCGCCTGTGCCGCGATCACGGCACGGCGGTCATGCTGATCACGCACGACATGGGAGTGATCGCCGAGACGGCGGACCGCGTCGCGGTGATGTACGCCGGGCGCATCGTCGAGATCGGCCCGGTGGCCGGCGTGATCCGCGCGCCGCAGCACCCGTACACGATCGGGCTCATGGGCTCGATCCCGTCGCTCGGCGAAGGGCGCGAGCGGCTCGTGCAGATCGACGGCAGCATGCCGCGCCTCACCGCGATTCCGGCCGGCTGTCCGTTCCATCCGCGCTGCGAGCGCGCGTTCGACCGTTGCCATCGGGAGCGCCCCGACCTCCTCGACGCCGGCGCCTCGCGCGCCGCGTGCTGGCTCCATGCGCGCTGAAGCGACGCGCCCGGTGCTGCTTCGCGTCGCGCACGCGACGAAGACCTTCGACGTCTCGCCGCCGTGGCTTACGCGCGTGCTCTCGCGCCAGCGCCGCCTGCTGCTGCACGCGGTCGAGGACGTGAGCTTCGAGATCCGGCGCGGCGAGACGCTCGGTCTCGTCGGTGAGTCGGGGTGCGGCAAGTCGACCGTGGCACGCCTCATCGTCGGCCTCTACCGCCTCTCGGCGGGCTCGATCACCTACGAGGGCACGGACGTCGGCGCGCTCGCGCAGGGGCGGGCCGATCGTGCGCTGCGGCGCCGGCTGCAGATGATCTTCCAGGATCCCTATGCGAGCCTGAATCCGCGCTGGCGCGTCGCCGACATCATCGCCGAGCCGATCCGCGCCCAGCGCCTCGCGCGCGGGCGCCGCGCGCTACGCGCGCGCGTCGACCAGCTGCTCACCCAGGTCGGCCTCGCCGCGGCGGACGGCCAGAAATATCCGCATCAGTTCTCGGGCGGCCAGCGCCAGCGGATCTCGATCGCGCGCGCGATCCTGGCCGACCCGACGGTCCTCATCCTCGACGAGGCGACGTCGAGCCTCGACAGCGAGAGCGAAGGGTTCATCCAGGACGGCCTCAAGCGCCTGCGCCAGGGGCGCACCACCTTCGTCATCGCGCACCGGCTCTCGACGATCCGCAGCGCCGACCAGATCCTCGTCCTCGAGCACGGCCAGATCGTCGAGCGCGGCACGCACGACCAGCTGCTCGCCCTCGACGGGCGCTACCGG
>JBLMWW010000141.1:0-12856 GCA_050257435.1 Rudaea sp. | reverse complement strand
CGCCTCGGTCTCCGGAACCCGCTGCACGCGATGCCCGCCCGACTCGAACTTGAGCTTCGCATAGACGCCACGCCCGACGACGCGCGCGACGACTTCGCGATAGCCGCCGAGATCGGACGGCGATTCGGACACGACCTCGGTGCGCCAGCCCTGCCGCTCGGCGTAGCGCGCGTACATGCGAAAGAGGTCCGCGGCGAAGAGCGCCGATTCGTCCCCGCCGGTGCCGGCGCGAATTTCGAGGAACACGTTGCGCTCGTCGCTCGGATCCTTCGGCAGCAGCATCGCCTGCAGCTCGCCGGCCAGCGCCTCGATGCGCGCCTGCGCCGCATGGCGCTCCTCCTCCGCGTACTCGCGCATCTGCGGATCGTGCGCGAGCTCGATCGCGGCCGCGAGATCGGCCTCCGCCTTGCCGAACTCCGCGAAGCGCGCAACGACGGGGTCGATCTCCGCACGCTCGCGCGAAAGCTGGCGATAGCGGTCCATGTCGCGGGTCGCGTCCTCGGCAGCGAGCAGCGCGTCGAGCTCCTGCAAGCGGGCGGAAAGGCGATCGAGCTTGGTGCGAAGGGAAAGCTTCATCGGATCGTTTCGCGTGCTGGCGAGGCACTAAGACTCGGCGGGGGCCGCGCGCGACATGGCGCGCACGACCGGGACGTGCCGGCAAGGACTGCCGGCGGCGGGGCGGCGCAGCTACGTCTCGGCGGGCGGCTCGGTGCAGCCGTAGATGCGCGAGAAGAGCGCGATCAACTCGGTGCGCTCCGCCTCGCCGGCGGCGTTGAGCGCCGCGAGCGACGGATGCAGGAACTTGTTGGTGAGGCCGCGCGCGAGCGATTCGATGACTTCGTTCGCCGGGGTGCCCGCGGCGAGCATGCGCCGGGCGCGCTCGAGCTCCCGGTTGCGCACCTGCTCGTGGTACGACGACACGGTGGCGATCGTCGGCACGACGCTGCGGCCCGACAGCCAGCGCAGGAAATGCGTCGTCTGCTCGGCGATCATCCGCTCGGCCTGCACGACGGCCTCGCGGCGCACCTGCAGGTTGTCCTTCACGATCTCGGCCAGGTCGTCGACGCTGTAGAGGAAGACGTCGTCCAGTTCGGCCGCCTCGGCCTCGACATCGCGCGGCACGCCGAGATCGACGATCAGCACCGGCGCGTGCCGGCGCTGCTTGACGACGCGCTCGAGCGTGCCCTTGCCGATGATCGGCAGCGTGCTCGCCGTGCAGGTGACGACGACGTCGAAGTGCGAAAGGCGCTCGTTCAGCTCCGTGAGCGTGATGGCGTCGGCGCCGAAGCGGTCGGCAAGCTGATGCCCACGCTCCAGCGTGCGATTCGCCACGGTGATCGACCGCGGGTTGCGGCTCGCGAAGTGGGTGGCCGCGAGCTCGATCATCTCGCCCGCACCGACGAGCAGCAGGCGCTGCTCCCCGAGCGAAGGGAAGATGCGCTCCGCGATCTTCACCGCCGCGGCGGCCATCGAGATCGACGCGCTGCCGATGTCGGTGTGCGTGCGCACGTCCTTCGCGACGGCGAACGTGCGCTGGAACAGGCGGTTCAGCACGAGGCCGAGCGAGCCGGCCGCTTCGGCCTGGCGCACCGCCTGCTTCATCTGGCCGAGGATCTGCGGCTCGCCGAGCACCATCGAGTCGAGTCCGCTCGCGACGCGAAACGCATGCGAAACGGCGCGATCGCCGGTGAGCGCGTAGGTGTAGGGCCCGAGGCTCGACCTCGGCAAGGCGCGCGCACTTTCCAGCCAGCGCGTGACGGGCTCGGGATCGCCGCCGTGGAAATAGACCTCGGTGCGATTGCACGTCGAGAGGATCGCCGCTTCCTTGACCACCCGCGCCGAGGTCAGCTCGCGCAACGCTCCTGACAGCGCGTCGGGCGCGAACGCCACCTTCTCGCGCACGTCGAGCGGCGCGGTCGTGTGATTGAGGCCGAGGGCGTGGAGCGACATTGTCACGTTGCGACCATCGTGGCCGGCCCGAGTTGCGGGTCGCCCGGCGGTTTGCGTCGGCCGATTCTACCGCAGCGCCCCACCGTGGCGCACGGCAACCCCTTGATTTTGGTCAAGCTTGCCGCGCGTGTGGCATTTCAGGCCTTGATGAAGTCCTGCCTGCCGCCGAGCCAGCGGTCGAGGTGGCGCGCCGCCGCGGCCGGGTCGCGGCGCAAAAGCTCGTCCGCCGCGTCGCGCGCCTGCTCGATCAGCGCGACGTCGCGCTCGAGGTCGGCGAAGCGCAAAAGCGGCACGCCCGACTGGCGCGCCCCCAGGAATTCGCCGGGACCCCGGATCAGGAGGTCCTGGCGCGCGATCTCGAAGCCGTCGGTCGTCTCGTAGATCACCTTGAGGCGCTGGCGCGCGGTATCGGTGAGCGGCTCCTCGAAGAGCAGCACGCACGTGCTCTCCGCGGCGCCTCGGCCGATGCGACCGCGCAGCTGGTGCAGCTGGGCGAGGCCGAAGCGCTCGGCGTGCTCGATCACCATGATCGACGCATTCGGCACGTCAACGCCGACCTCGATCACCGTCGTCGCGACCAGCACCGCGATCTCGCCGCGCACGAACGCGTCCATCGTCGCCGCCTTCTCGTCCGGCTTCATGCGACCGTGCAGAAGCCCGACACGCACGTCCGGCGACGATGCGTACGCGCGCGTCAATTCGTCGTGCAGCGCCACGGCGGTCTGCAGCTCGAGCTTTTCGGATTCCTCGATGAGCGGGCACACCCAGTACGCCTGCCGCCCCTCGCGGCACGCCTTGCCCACCCACTGGACGATCTCGTTGCGCCGCTTCTCGCTCACGAGCCGCGTCGTCACCGGCGTGCGGCCCGGCGGCATCTCGTCCAGCATCGAGACGTCGAGGTCGGCGTAGAACGTCATCGCCAGCGTGCGCGGGATCGGCGTCGCGCTCATCATGAGCTGATGCGCCTCGGCGATGCCCTTGTCGCGCAGCGCGAGCCGTTGCGCGACGCCGAAGCGGTGCTGCTCGTCGATGATCACGAGACCGAGCTGCGGCATCGCGACGCCCTCCTGGAAGAGCGCGTGCGTGCCGATGGCGAACGGCGCCTTCGCGCCCGCGAGCGCCTCGAGCGCCTTGCGGCGCTGCTTCGCGGGAAGCGACCCGGAAAGCCACGCGATCGCGACCCCGACGCCGGCGAGCCAGCCCTGCAACTTGCGCAAGTGCTGCTCGGCGAGGATCTCGGTCGGCGCCATGAACGCGACCTGGCGTCCGCTTTCGATCGCCTGCAAGGCGGCGAGCGCCGCGATGATCGTCTTGCCCGAGCCGACGTCGCCCTGCAGCAGCCGCTGCATCGGCATCGCGCGCCGCAGGTCGTGGCCGATCTCGTGCCACACCCGTTCCTGCGCGCGCGTCAGCTTGAACGGCACGCGCTCGAGCAGCGCCCGCGTCAGCGTGCCCGTACCCGTGAGCACCGGCGCGTGGCGGGAGGCACGCGCCTTGCGATGGGCCTTGAGCGAGAGCTGCTGCGCAAGGAGCTCGTCGAACTTGAGGCGCGTCCACGCGGGATGCGTGCGCGCGTCGAGCGCCTTCTGCGCGAGCGGCGACAGGCGCGGCGGCGGCGCATGCAGGAAGCGCACGGCGTCGCCGAACTTCCACAAGCGTCGGCGGCGGACGAAATCCTCGGGCAGCGTCTCCTCGGTGTACGCGGGGTCGTCGGCGAGCGCATGCGTGGTGATCTTGCGCAGCGTGTCCTGCGACAGGCCGGCCGTCGTCGGGTAGACGGGCGTGAGCCGGTCGGGCAGCGGCGAGTCCTCGTGCACGACCTTGAATTGCGGATGCACGATCTCGGGGCCGTAGTAGCCGTCGCGCACGTCGCCGAACACGCGCACGCGCGCGCCGCGTGCGAGCGCCTTCTGCTGGCTGGGATAGAACGAGAAGAAGCGCAGAACGAGCGTCGCATCGCCGCCTGCCGCATCGCGGATCATGCAGACGAATTGCCGCCGCGGCCGGTACTGGATGTCGGCGCTGACGACGACGCCTTCGGTCTGCACGGTGTCGCCGACGCGGACGTCGGGTAGCGGCGTCACACGCGTGTGATCCTCGTAGCGCAGCGGCAGGTGGAGGACGACATCCTGCGCGCGGCAGATGCCGAGGCGCGCGAGCTTCTCGGCGAGGGCTTGCATCGACTTGCTCGCGGACGAGGCGACGGCGGCTGCGGCGGGCATGTCGACGGAGCGCGCCTTCAACCCTATGGCTGATGGCGAACGCGACAGTGCGCAAGCAACATCGTGCGTAATCGTGCTTTCATGAAACGTCGGCTTGACCCCAACGATCTTCCGGGAGCGCGGCTTCCGATTCTATTTCTTCTCGCGCGAGGAACCACGCATGCACGTCCATGTCGCATGCGGAAGCGGGAAAGCGAAATTCTGGCTTGAGCCGAAAATCGGGTTGGCGCAAAATTCCGGCTTGGACCGCCAGCAATTGAAGACCATCGAAAGTCTCATAGAAGCCCATGAGCGAGAGATCCGCCAGGCATGGTACGAGCACCTCGGACGTTGAGGTCGACAACATCTCCGAGGATGGCTTCTGGCTCAGGATCGGCCAGGAGCGCTTGAACGTGCCCTATGCGGAGTTCCCCTGGTTCCGGCACGCCCCGCTTCATCACGTACTGCATGTGACAATGCCGCACGAAGATTCCGTCCGCTGGCCGGATCTCGACATCGACCTTGCGGTGGAATCCATCCGGCATCCGGAACGCTTTCCGCTGGTCTACCGCTGAGGCGCGGCGAAGCCGGCGCTACTGCCCTTTCGTCTGGTCGAACGTCTGCAGCCAGCCGGTCTGCGCGTTCGCGTCACCCTGCATTGGCATTGCCAGTACCGCCTCGACCTCGATGCGCGCACCGCGGGGCAGCGCCGCGACCTGGTAGGTCGCACGCGCCGGATAGGGCGCCTCGAAATAGGTCGCCATGATTTCGTTCACCTTGGCGAAATCGCCAAGGTCGACGAGCAGGATGGTGAGCTTGGCGATGTCGTCCAGCGTCGCGCCCGCGGCGCCGGCGACCGCACGCAGGTTGCGGAACACCTGGTGCGCCTGCGCCTCGATGCCCTCGACGATCTCCATCGTTTCCGGATCGAGCGGAATCTGTCCCGACATGTAGAGCGTTTCGCCGACGAGAATCGCCTGCGAATACGGGCCGATCGCGGCCGGCGCATCGGGGCTGTGGATGGCCTGCTTGGGCATGCCGGACCTCCGCTTGCAAATCAGCAGTCTAGCAGCGCGGGAACGAACGAGCCGCGAGGATGATCCGCACGGTTCATCCGATGGGTGGATGGCGTCGGGCCCCGGGCGCATCGCGGCACGGAGCGTGGCCTGCGCGCCGCTCGCATGCGGGATCCGGGTCGCGCGGGTTCCGGCACCCGCCGCGTTGGCTTATAATCGTGCACTCGTGGGGACGTAGCTCAGCTGGGAGAGCGTCGCGTTCGCAATGCGAAGGTCGGGAGTTCGATCCTCCTCGTCTCCACCATCGTTTCGAGGCCTCGATCCGTCGAGGCCTTTGTTCTCTTGCCCGCGGCCCGACCGGCCGAATCGGAAACAGGGCGACGACCCCGGGCTCGATCGCGTCTTCGAGCGATGCGACGGCCGACAGAATCGTCGTGCGACGGCCCGGGGCCACTCCACGAACTCGCGCGCCAGGGCTTCGAGCGGCTGCAATGTCGGGTAGTCCGCCGCTTCGGCGCGCAACTCGCTCACGCATCGCGCAGCACGGCCGATGGCGCAAACGGCCTCGTTCGCGAGCCGCACGGCGCGCGAGTCGAGGACGAGCGCACGACGTGGACGCGTCCCGATACGTACGGTCCTGATCACCGATGCGGGAACGCCCGAGAGCCCTTCCAGCCGGGCGACGGGAATGCTCACGCGAACACCGGACGCGAGCTCGATTTCGAGACGCTGCCCGCGCACGTCATAGTTTGAAACGGCGAGCTCGCCTCACCTCGCGCGGACCGCCCCTCCGACGTCGCGTGGGCGAAACGAGGCGACGCAATTCGGCGACGCTTGGTGGACAAGTGATACGATCGGAATTCGCCCACGTCGCCCGCACTGCGGACGGCTCCGACGAATGTGATCGATGAGTCGCGGCCGACGTTGCTATCGGTCAGTTGGAGCTCTGTTCGCGCAAGCTCCCGCCGCACATCGAGCGGGAAAGACCAGGCCGCGCTTGTCTGTCTCCCGCGTCTGAACGCTCCCGTTCGGTGCAGGGTCAAACCCCTTCCCGCTCCATCGCCACCTCCGCCTGCAGGCTCTCGACGTCGCGATAGATCGACGCGACCGCCAGCACGCGCCCGTTCTTCCGATAGCGGACGACGCAGTCGCGCTTCGCGATGTCGCCGTCGATCGCGATGTCGTCCCACGCCTCGGCGTGCCCGACGTAGTTGATCGGCACTTCGTAATGCTGGCTCCAGAAGAACGGCACGGCGTCGAAGCGCTGCTTGGCGCCGAGCATGTTGAGCGCCGCGACCTGCCCCTGCCGCTCGGCGACGACCCAGTGCTCGACGCGGATGGCCGCGCCGCCATGGCGATCGGGCCAGCGCGCGATGTCGCCCGCGGCGTAGACGCCGGGCGCGCTGGTCTGCAGGTATTCGTCGACCTTCACGCCGCGGTCGATCGCGAGACCCGCTGCCTGCGCGAGCTGTAAGCGCGGCCGCACGCCGACGCCGACGACGACCAGCGTGGCGTCGATCGTCTTGCCGTTGGCGAGCGCAACGCGGTCGGGCTCGATCTTCGTCGCCGTCTGCTCCAGGTGGAAGACGACACCGTGCTCTTCGTGCAGCGCGCGGATGAAATCACCGAACGCATCGCCGAGCACGCGCTCCATCGGCCGCTTGTCGGGTGCGACGACGTGCACCTCGACGCCCCGCGCGCGCAGCGACGCCGCGACCTCGAGGCCGATGAAGCTCGCGCCCATCACGACGGCGCGCTTCGCGCTTGCCGACTGCGCGATGATCGCGCGGCTGTCGGCGAGCGTGCGCAGCGTATGCACGTGCGGCAGGTCCATGCCGGGCAATGGAAGGCGCACCGGCTCGGCGCCGGTCGCGAGCAGGAGGCGGTCGTAGGCAACCGGGCTGCCGTCGCCGAGCGTCACGTTGCGGGCCGCGGGATCGATGGCCCGGACCACCGTCTTGAGCCGGAGGTCGACCCGTCGCTCGCCGTACCAGCTCTCGTCGCGCAACGGCACCCACTCTTCGGGCGCCGTGCCGGCAAGGTAGTCCTTCGACAGATTGGGCCGGTCGACGGGCAAGGCTGAATCGTCGCTCACCATGACGATGTCGCCGTCGTAGCGCTCGCGCCGCAGCATCTCCGCGGCGGCAAAGCCGGCCGCTCCGCCTCCCACGATCACGATCCTTCGCGGCGTGTCGCGCCCCGGTGTGACGCGCATGCGCGGCGCGCGCTCGACCTTTTCCTTCACGTACACCTTCCCGTCGCGCGTCTCGTTCGTGAAGCACGCGACGGGCGAGATCGCAGGCGCGTGCAGCGCTTCGCCCGTGCGCAGGCTGAAGCAGGCGTGGTGCCACGGGCAGCGCACCGTGTCGTCGACGACGAGGCCTTCGGCGAGCGGACCGTTGTAGTGCGTGCACGTCGCGCCGATCGCGAAGAACTCCGCGCCGCGGCGTGCCAGCAGCACCGCGTCGTCGCCCACGTGGCCGCCGATCATCTGTCCGTCGGCGAGGGAATCGATGGCGACCCCCTGCGTCAGGTCGGGCCCGGTGGGGCCGGATGGCGATTCGCTCATGACGATCCTCCTTCGCGCTCGGGTGCGCCTTGCCCATGCGGCATCAGATGCTACCGCGAGCCCATCGGCTCCCGCGAGCGGCTTCGGCTGCGGCACGAACGGTCGACGCCCGGCCGTGGCGGGCGAGCCGGACGAGTCGGGCCGTCGGGTCCTCTCGAGGCCGCCAGTCACGCGCGGCGCCCCGACGGTAAGGAATCGCTTATCCGGCACCCAAGAATTCCTGACTTTACCGCCCCATCCCTCAGGCCGTGAAATCGATGGCCATCCGCCCCTATTCCCGAGGAGAAGCAATGGGCTCGAAGTGCAGCATCCTGGTCTTCGGCGCGTCCTACGGTTCGCTGCTCGCCGTCAAGCTGCTCGGCGCCGGCCACGACGTGACGCTGGTATGCCGGCCCGAGACGGCGCAGCTGATCAACGACGAAGGCGTCCGCGTCCGCATGCCCGGCGCCGCGCGCGGCGAGGTCGTCGAGGTCGATTCGCGCCGCCTCCCCGGTTGCCTGTCCGCCACCGCTCCGGCCGACATCGACTGCGCCGACTACGACCTCGTCGTATTGGCGATGCAGGAGCCGCAATATCGCGCAGCCGAGTTGCGGAACGCGCTCGCCAAGGTGGCGCGCGCGAAGCTTCCGTGCATGTCCATCATGAACATGCCGCCGCTGCCGTATCTCGCGCGGGTCCCGGGGCTCGACATCGCTCCGCTGCGCCATGCCTACAGCGACCCGACCGTCTGGGACGATTTCGATCCGGCACGGATGACGCTCTGCAGCCCCGACCCGCAGGCGTTTCGTCCGCCGGGCGAGAGGCCCAACGTGCTCCAGGTGCGCCTCGCCACGAACTTCAAGACGGCAACGTTCGCCTCCGACGATCACAACGCGATCCTCGACGCCCTGCAACGGGACGTCGAGTCCGCGCGCTTCCCGATCGGCGATCAGTCGGTCACGCTGCCCGTCAAGCTGAAGGTGCACGACTCGCTGCACGTCCCGTTCGCCAAGTGGAGCATGCTGCTCGCCGGAAACTACCGGTGCGTGCAGTCGCATGGCATGCGGTCGATATCGGATGCCATCCATGGCGAGCCCGAGACGGCGCGCGAGGTCTACGAATGGGTCGCGTCGGTGTGCAAGCAACTCGGCGCCCGGGACGAAGACCTCGTGCCGTTCGACAAGTACGCCGCCGCGGCGACGTCGCTGACCGCCCCGTCGTCGGCCGCGCGTGCGCTTGCGGCCGGGACGATCCACATCGAGCGCGTCGATCGCCTCGTCCAGTCCATCGCGGCGAACCTCGGGATGCGCCTCGACGAAGTCGACCGCACCGTCGAGGTCGTCGACGCGTGGGTCGCGTCGAATCGGCGCCGGGAGGACGAGCGGAGCGGCATGCCCGAGCGCGCCGCAACGTAGTCCAAGGCCAACGGTCGGGCCGGCTCGGTACGACGCGGCGGCCCGACGCTATGGCTTCACGCGCCGGTCGTGGTGGAGGCCGGCGCCGCCGCGTCGCTGCCTGCGCCCGGTGCGCGATCTTCTGGCGCGCCGCCGAGCGAGGGCGCGCCTCCGGCGAGGATCTCGCGGCCCCGCTCCAGCACGAAATAGCGAAACGCTTCCGCCGCGGGCGACAGCACCTTCGCATGCACGTTGACGATGTGCCAGAGGCGCATCAACGGCAGCCCTTCGACCTCGAGGAGCTTGATGAGGCCGGCGTCGACCTCCAGCCGCATGGTCTGCAGCGAAAGGAAGCTGACGCCCATGTTGGCCATGACCGCCTGCTTGATCGTTTCGTTGCTCGGCATCTCCATCGTGACGGCCGGGTGGATCCGCTTCTCCTTGAAGAATATGTCCATCGCCGCGCGCGTACCGGAGCCGACCTCGCGCACGAGGAACAGCTCGTTGGCGAGCAACGCGGGGGGCAGGTTCGAGCGGCGGGCGAGCGGATGCGCGGGCGAGGCGATCATGACGAGCGGATTGGGCGCGAACGGCTCGGCGCGCGTATCGAGCTCGCGCGGCGGCCGGCCCATGATCGCGAGATCGACCTGCTTGCGCTGCAGCTGATCGACGAGCGCCTGCCGGTTGCCGACCTCCAGCGCGAACTCGACGGCCGGATGCTCGTGCAGGAACTCGGCGAGCAGCTTCGGGACGAAATAGGTCGCCGTGCTCACCACCCCGAGCGTGAGCTTTCCGCCTTGCGCGCCCTTCAATCGCGCGACGGTGTCCTCGGCGTCCTTGAGCGCGCCGAGCATGCGGCGCGTGTGCAGCAGGAAATACTCGCCGGGCGTGCTCAGCGTAAGCGCGCGTCCCGAGCGATCGAAGAGCGACAAGCCCAGGACGCTCTCCAGCTCCTTGATCTGCATCGAAACCGCCGGTGCGGTCAGGTGCAGCTCCTCGGCGGCACGCGCGAAGCTAAGGTGCCGCGCAGCGGCCGCGAAGACGCGCAGTTGACGCAGTGTGACGTTCAGCATGGCCGGCATCCCGCGACTCGAACGACGCCATGGTATCGCGCGGTGCCGACGAGCACGCGGCGAATCGCCCTCGCGCGAGAAAGACTCTCTATGCGAGGAGCTCGAACCCCGGAAGCCGCGCCGCCGCCTTGTCGAACGTGACGGTCTTGGTGGCGCCGCGAGCGGCCGCCAGCTCTCCGATCAGCGCATCACTTAGGTCGGCCGTCGAACCCCTGCGGCGTCGCCCCTCGGGCGCCACTCAGAAGCGGTACGGGAGCGCACGCCGCGGCGCAGGCCGAATGGCTCGCCCAGCCGACCCGCGCCTCACCGCCGAATGATCGGCGTCGCCGCGCGCAAACGCTCGAGCTTCGCCGCATAGAGCTCGCGATCGCCCTGCGTCGGGCCGTTCTCGAGCGCGACGGACATGTTGGCGCGCGCCTGCTCCATGTCGCCCAGCCCGACGTACGCGAGCGCGAGCCAGAAGCGGAATTCGTGATAGTAGGCGGCACGCTCGACCTCGTGCGCGAACATGTCGCGCGCGAGGCGGTAATCGCCCGCCCTCATCGCCGCGAGCCCGCGCTCGAAGTACGCGAACGGCGGCATCGGCTCGATCTTCGCCAGGCGCTCCGCGGCCTGCCGTGCAGCGGCGACGTCACCGCGCTGCTTCAGCACGGCGACCAGGTTCGACAGCGCGGTCGCGTTCGCCGGCTCGCGCGCGAGGACGTGTTCGAGCGCACGCTCCGCCTCGGCCAGATCGCCGTGCGCGCGATAGACGATGCCGAGCGTATTCGTCGCGCTCAGGAACCGCGCGTCCTGCCGAACCGCCTCGCGCGCCCACCAGTACGCGTCGTTCACATTGCCGGCCATCAGCGCCTCGACGGCACGGTTGTTCATGTACATCGCGACGACCGTCGCCTCGTCGATCACCCAGTAGCGCAGGCTTTGCAGGTCGGCCGGCGGCAGGAAGTCGATGACCATCGCGTCGAGGTCGTAATGGCCATAGCCCGGCTCGACGTGCGTTCCGCTGATCGACACGTTCACGTGACCGATGGAAAGATAGAAGCTGCCGTTGCGACTCCAGGTATCGTCGGTGAAGACATTCTGAAAGCGCACGCGCAGCCCCATCTCCTTCGCGAACGCTGCGGTCATGATCACGAGCGACAGGCAGTTGCCCTTGCGCGCCGCGAACGCCTGCGCGGCGTCGCGCGTCACCGCCGAGTCGTATTCGAGCGAAAGGCCCGCCTTGTCCTGCAGCGCCTCGAAGAGTCCGCGCCGCGTGCCCTTGAGCCGCGCGAGGCGCGCGATGTCGTTGGCGATGAACGCCTTCATCTCGGGGCTCACCGCGAACACGTCGGACGCGCGCACGGGCTGCGACGGAGGCGCGAATAGCGCGTCGTGCAGGAGTCCGTCCGGCGCCTGCGACGGCACGCTCGCGCAGCCGGCGAGCGCGAGAGCGATTGCGACGATGGCCCACGCCTTCATGGCTCCTCCCAGGTGCCTTTCGATCCGAGCAGACCGCGCGCGTGACGATCAGATTCCGGGCATGCCGACGAACCCGGGCAACGACTTCATCCGCTCGATCCACGCGCGGACGCTCGGATAGTCGTCGAGCGCGATCTCGCCTTCCGGCGCGAGCGCCACATACGGGAAACACGCGACGTCGGCGATCGTCACACGGTCGAGCGCCAGCCACGGATGCGTGCCGAGCCTCTGCTCCAGCACCTCGAGCCCCCTGCGCCCCAACTGCTTCGCCTCGTCGAGATTTCCGGGAAGCTTGAACTTGCGGATGATGCGCGCCTTCCCGAGGCCGTAGAGCGTTTCATTTTCCATCACGGCGAGCCATTGCATCACCTCGGCCATGCCCTTCGCGTCGAGTGGCAGCCACTTCTCGCCGCCGTATTTGCGCGCCAGATACACGAGGATCGCCATCGAATCCCAGACGACGGTGCCCTCGTCGTCGAGCGTGGGAACCTGGCCGCGCGGGTTGAGCTTCAGGAACCAGGGTTCGCGATGCTCGCCCTTCATGAGATCGACCGTCGCGCGCTCGTACTGGAGCCCCAACAGCGAGAGGAACAGGCGCGCGCGATAGGCGTTGCCGGAAGCCTCGAAGTCATAGAGCTTCATTGCACTCCTCCATTGTGATGGACGTTCACGCCACTGCGCGCAGCGCCAGCTCCCGCCGCTCGTCGCGCCGCTCGAGATGCGGGCTTTGCTCGAGCCACGGCGCGGGGTATGCCTGCGCGTGCCGGTAGCCCACGTCGACGATCTCGTAGATCGCATCCCGGTCGAGGAAGCCGAACGCGCGCAGCGGCGGATCGATGTGCAGGTCGGTGCCTTCGCGCAGCTCCGAGCGGCCGCCGCGTCCGCCCAGCACCGTCGACTTGATCGGCAGGTTCGGCAGCGTGGGCAGCAGCGGCTCGTGCCGCCGCGGCAGCCGCGATCGCAGATACGGGCATCGGGTAGAAGAGGGCGAAGCGCTGCAGCAGCCTGGACATCGGCGAAAGCGAGGGTGGGGTCGTCGGCAAGTTTAAGCGACTGGCGGGGGTGGTGCGATAGCGTGCCGATCGGGAAGGGGGCCTTCGCTCTCGGGCATTCGGCTCTTGTCCAAGCACGAGGACGGGAGACCGATCCACGTCCTCGTGGCATATGGCACAATGCACCATATGGCGAAAGAGGCCATCCGCGCGGGCGACGG
>JBLMWW010000140.1:0-4096 GCA_050257435.1 Rudaea sp. | reverse complement strand
GTTCGGCCGGGGACGCTTCCCGCTCGAGCACGGCCGGGGGCGCCAACTCCGCCGCCAGCGCCTGCGCTTCGGCAGCCGACGCGGGAAACGCATCGCCCGCCACCGGCTCGACGGCCGGCGTCGCGACGTCGATCTCCGTCGCGGACGGCGCGTCACCCTGCGTCGCGCCTTCGGAGCCCGGCCAATCGAGCACGACGTCGGTCAGCACCGGCACCTCACCGAGCGTGTCGAGCGCCATCGAATCGTCCTCCGCCACGGCTTCCGCCGCGGCCGCTTGGCCGGACAGCGCATCGACCACAATGGGGTCCACGGCGGCGGGCGCCTCGGGCAGGATCAATGTGGGCGCGAGCGATGATTCCGCATCGATACCGAGCGCGTCGGTCAACGTCGCCGCGTCGCCCGGCCCGCGGCCGCGTTTGCGATTGCGCCGCATCAGCGCGTCGGCCTGCTCAAGCAGTTCGCGGGCGGTGGGCATCGTGGATCGTCATCGGCGTGCGGTTTCAATCGCGCTCCGACCAGTCGTGCCGCCGCATTTCGTAGCCACGCTCCCGGTAGAAACGAAAGCGCGCCCGGCCCGCGGCGAGTTGCGCCTCGTCGGCGCCGACGACTTCCGCCAGGCGCTCGAATCGGCTGAAGAACGGCGGCGGCTCGGTGTGAAGATTCACGAGCACCGTGCCGGAACCCGGATGCTCGAGCTCCTCGTCGATCCAGATCGGCGTCTCGGCGGCCACCGGACTCGCCAGCCGGCAATGCGGCAGGAACGCAAGTGGAGGGTCGAGCCACAGAAGGCGATCGAGCGCGTTCGTCGTGTCGGCATCGGGTGTCAACACGCGGACGCTCCCGTGCATGCGGTACGCCTTCGCGACGATCCGTGCAGCCAGCTTGAGCGGATGAGCGACGTTCGTGTAGAAGTCGATCGTCGTCATCGCCGCGTCGCCCGTGGCGGAGGTGCAGTTCGCAGGAAACGGAGAAGGCCGTCCAGCGCACATCGGCGCATTGCAGCTGCGACGCCGCCCGCTTCGCAGCATGCGGCGATCACGCCGTCACCTCGTGCGCCAGCAGCCACGTCGCGAGCATCGGCACCGGACGTCCGGTGGCGCCCTTCTCCTTGCCCTCTTTCCACGCGACGCCTGCGACGTCGATGTGCGCCCAGTCGTACTTGCGCGCAAACCGCGACAGGAAACAGGCGGCGGTCACGCTCCCGCCGGCGCGGCCGCCGACGTTCGCGAAGTCGGCGAAATTGCTCGCGAGCGCTTCCTGGTAGTCGTCCCACAGCGGCATCTGCCAGCCCCGGTCGTACGCGTCCTCACCGGCGGCGATCAGCGCGCGGGCGAGCGAATCGCTGTTGCTGAACACGCCGCTCGCCACGTGCCCGAGCGCGATGACGATCGCCCCCGTGAGCGTCGCGACGTCGATGACCGCCTGCGGCTCGTAGCGCTCGGCGTACGTGAGCGCATCGGCCAGGATGAGCCGGCCTTCGGCGTCCGTGTTGAGGATCTCGACCGTCTGCCCCGACATCGACTTCACGATGTCGCCGGGCTTCGTCGCGCGGCCCGATGGCATGTTCTCGCAGGTCGGGACGAGCCCGACGAGGGAGAGCTTCGACTTGAGCTCGGCGATCGCCCGGAACGTGCCGAGGACCGATGCCGCGCCGCACATGTCGAACTTCATCTGGTCCATGTCGGCAGCCGGCTTGATCGAGATGCCGCCCGTGTCGAACGTGATCCCCTTCCCGACCAGCACGATCGGCTTCTGCTTGCGCTGCGACTGGTCGTATTCGAGCACGATGAAGCGCGGAGGCTCCTCGCTGCCGCTCGACACGGACAGGAACGACCCCATGCCGAGCGCCTCGATCTCGGCTCGCTCCAACACCGTGACCTTGACCTCGGGATACGCCTTGGAGAGCTCCTGCGCGCGCTCGGCCAGGTAGCGCGGCGTGCACACGTTGCCCGGGAGGTTGCCGAGGTCCTTGGCGAAGTCCATGCCCTGCGCGATCGCGAGCCCGCGTGCGGCCGCGGCCTCGCCGGCTCCGAGGTCCGAGCGCTGCGGGACGGAGAGCGTCAGCTTGCGCAGCGGCCGCCGCACCTCGGTGGGCTCGCTCTTCATCTGCTCGAAGCGGTAGACGGCGTCCATCGCGACGATGACGGCGTGTTCGACGCGCCACGCGACCTCGCGGCGCTTCACCTTCTCCTCGGTGAGGTAGAGAACCGCCTCGTAGGATCCGGTCTCGTTCAGCAGCTTGACGGCGCTGCGGATCGCCTGCCGGAACTCCCGGTCACGAAAATCGCGCTCCTTGCCGAGCCCGATCAGGAGCACGCGATCGGCGAGCGTGCCGCGGACGTTGTGCAGAAGCAGCGTCGCGCCTAGCTTCCCCTCCATGTCGCCGCGACGGATGATTTCACTGATGTATCCGTTCGACGCGCGATCGATCAGTTCGGCCGACAGCGAAAGCTTGCGGTTGTCGAACACGCCGACGACGACGCACGCGCTGCGCTGCTTCTCGGGGCTTCCGCTTTTTATGGTAAATTCCATCGAGCTCCTCGGCTTCGCCTCGTGACGTTTTTGTCCGGCACGGCCAATCCTCGCGCATTATCGGCAAATCGCCGTAAAAAAGTCAAAATTTTCCCGCCGTCATGATTTTCCGGCGTAGCCTGGTCCGCGAGCTGACGGCGACGGCGGTTGGCCTCTTCCTCGTCCTTCTTGCCATCCTGTTCACGAACCTCGTGCTGCGCCTGCTGGCGCGCGCCGCGGGCGGATCGGTGGCGCCCGAAGGGATCCTCGCCCTCCTCGGGTTCAATGCGCTTTTTTACCTCAATATCCTGCTGTCGGTCGCGCTGTTCCTGACCGTGCTGCTCACGCTTTCGCGCTGGTATCGCGACAGCGAGATGATTGTCTGGTTCACGTCGGGACAGTCGCTCGTCGCATGGTTGCGGCCAATCCTGCTGTTTGCCGCGCCGTTCCTCGTCGCGATCGTGGTCCTCTCGCTCTACCTGTCGCCCTGGGCGGAACGCCGCAAGATCGAGTTCGAGCGGCAGCTCGAGTCCCGCGACGACATCGCGTTCGTCACGCCGGGCCTCTTTCGCGAATTCCCGCGCGCGAACCTCGTCGTGTTCGTCGAGAGCATCAACCCGTTCGACAACAGCGTGCGCAACGTCTTCCTGCACTCGATCGAGGACAAGCAGGAGGCGACGACCGTCGCGGCGCGCGGCAAGCTCGAGGACATGCCGAACGGCGATCGCTTCATCGTGCTCGAGCACGGCCGCCGTTACCAGGGCACGCCGGGCAAGCTCGACTATCGTGTCGTCGAGTTCGAGAAGCTCGGCAAGCGTATCGAGCCGTCGGAAGTGCGAGCCGTGCCGACGTCGACGAAGGCGATCCCCTCGGCCGTGCTCGTCGCTTCGACGGGGCGCGTCGAGCGGGCCGAGCTCTTCTGGCGGATCTCGGTCCCGATCTTCGCGGTGGTGCTGACGTTCCTCGCCGTGCCGCTCGCATACGTCAATCCCCGCATGGGCCGCTCGTTCAATCTGGTGGCCGCGGCGTTCCTGTACATGCTCTACAGCAATTGCCTGAACATCGTGCAAAGTCTGATCGCGCAGGGGCGCCTCGAGCTGTGGGCAGGCCTCCTGCTGCCGCACGCCATTGCACTCCTCGTGGTCGTGCTGCTCTTTCGCTCCCAGCTCTCGGTCACCGGTCTCTTCGCGCGCACGCCGCGCGAGCCCGCGCCTACCGCATGAGGATGAGCGCCGCCGGGCCGCCCCAAGGACGTCCACGCGAGCGGCGGCGAAGCCGAGGCTCGAAGAGCGCGTCCGCACGCGCGGACGCGAGGCCGACAGCATGACGCTGCCAACGGCGGGTCGGTCCGATGAGGCCGAGGCTCGCCCCCTCCGTGGGAGGGGGAGGCTGACCGCGAAGCGGGCAGCTTCGGGGGAGGTTACCCAGTGATCGCGCCGCTCGTCCTGTACGACAACTTCACGCGCAGCCTGCGCGAGTTCGCGCCGCTCGCGCCGGACGGCTCCGTCGGCATCTACACCTGCGGGCCCACCGTCTACGACTACCAGCACATCGGCAATTACCGGACGTTCCTGTTCGAGGACGT
>JBLMWW010000139.1:0-16297 GCA_050257435.1 Rudaea sp. | reverse complement strand
GTGAAGGGCGTGCTCGAGCGCACGCTCGGCGTGCCGATCTTCCAGGAGCAGGTGATGCAGCTCGCGATCGTCGCCGCGGGCTTCACGCCCGGCGAGGCCGATCGCCTGCGCCGCTCGATGGCGGCGTGGAAGCGCAAGGGCGGCCTGCAGGTGTTCGAGCAGCGGCTCGTCGAAGGGATGGGCGCGCGCGGCTACGAGGAGGCGTTCGCCCGCCAGATCTACCAGCAGATCCTGGGCTTCGGTGAATACGGCTTCCCCGAGTCGCACTCGGCGTCGTTCGCGCTGCTCGTCTACGTGTCGTCATGGTTGAAGCACTACGAGCCCGCGGCGTTCTGCGGCGCATTGCTCAACTCGCAGCCGATGGGCTTCTACGCGCCCGCGCAACTCGTCGCGGACGCGCGCCGGCACGGCGTCGACGTGCGCCCGCCCGACGTGACGGTGAGCGCGTGGGATTGCACCCTGGAGGAACATCGGGGTCGGAGCCGCAGTGACGCGTATGCGGCGCTCGCTCCATTACCCCAGTCGCGCGCGCCGCATACGCGTCACTGCGGCTCCGACCCCGATGTTCCCCACCCCGCGCTGCGCCTCGGCCTGCGCCTCGTGCACGCGCTGACCGAGGCGGGCGCCGCGCGCATCGTCGAGGCGCGGCGCGAGCGGCCGTTCGCAAGCGTCGCCGACCTCGCGCACCGCGCCAGGCTCGACCGTCGCGACATCGCCGCGCTCGCCGACGCCGATGCGCTGCGCTCGCTCGCCGGCCATCGGCACGAGGCGGTGTGGGACGTCGCCGGCATCGAGCGGCTGCCGGCGCTGCTCGCGGGCAGCCCGTTCGAGGAAGGGAAGCCCGCGCTGCCGCCGCCTACCGAGGGCCAGGACATCGTCGCCGACTACCGCCGCCTCGGCCTCACGCTGCGCCGGCATCCGCTCGCGTTGCTGCGCCACCGCTTGCAAGAGCGGCGGCTCGCGACGGCCGACGACATCCGCCGTGCGCCGCACGGCCGGCTCGTGCGCACGGCGGGCATCGTCATCGGCCGCCAGCGGCCCGACACGGCGAGCGGCGTCGTGTTCGTCACGCTCGAGGACGAGACGGGCGCGACGAATGTCATCGTCTGGCGCGACCTGGGCGAGCGCCAGCGCCGCGAGCTGCTCGGCGCGCGCCTGCTCGGCGTCTACGGCAGGATCGAGCGCGAGGGGGAGGTCGTGCACGTCCTCGCCGGCCGGCTCGTCGATCTCACGCCGATGCTGGGCGCTCTGCCGACGCGCTCGCGCGATTTCCACTGACGCGGCGGCACAGCCGATGCACGCCCGCGCCGCATGACTTCGCGCATCCCGCCGCTGGCGCCGCGTGCATACGTGCGGATCATCGCCGCGGCGATCTTCATCGCCGTCGTCGTCACGTACTTCGCCTTGGGCGGCCCGCGCTACCTCTCCGCCGAGGCGCTCGACGCCCACCGCGACGCGCTGCTGGACTTCGCCGCGGCGCATCCGGTCGGCGCGCCGGCGATCGCGCTCGCGACGTATGCAGCGACCGTCGCCCTCGGCCTGCCGGGTGGCTTCGTCTTCTCGCTCGCCTGCGGCATGCTGTTCGGACGCTTCGGCGGCACGCTCGTCGCCGTGTGCGGCGAGACCGCGGGCGCGACGCTCGCGTTCCTCGTGGCGCGGCATATCTTCGCGGATGCGGCACGCGCGCGCCTCGGCGCGATCGCGGCGCGCATCGACGCGCGGGTCCGCCGGCACGCGTTCTCGTACCTGCTGTTCCTGCGCGTGGTGCCGCTATTCCCGTTCTTCGTCGTCAACATCGCGCCCGCGTTCACGACGATTCCGCTCGCGACGTACGTCATGGCGACCTTCGTCGGCGCGATCCCGGCGACGTTCGTGTATGCGAGCCTCGGCGAGACGCTCGGCCGCGCGGCGACGCTCGCCGATGCGCTGTCACCGAAGACGTTCGTCCTGCTCGCGCTGCTCGGCGTCCTTGCGCTGGCGCCGGTGATCGTGACGACGCTGCGCGAGCGCCGCCGCTGACGCCCGCGCGCCGCGTCAGGTGGAGCGCGCCGCGACGACGCGCCCGCGAACCTCGCCGAATCCGACGCGGTAATCGCGCGCCTGCGCATAGCCCGTCAGTATCACCTCGTCGTCGTCCTCGAGAAAGCGCCGCACGCTGCCGTCCGCGAGGCGGAGCGGCTGCGTGCCGTTTCGGGTGAGCTCCAGGAGCGATCCGTAGCTGTCGGGCGCGCTGCCGCTGATCGTCCCCGATCCCAGCAGGTCGCCCACGCGCGTGTTGCAGCCGGACACCGTGTGATGCGCGAGCTGCTGCGCGATGCTCCAGTACATCGTGCGGAAGTTCGTGCGGCAGACGGTCGTCGCGGGGTGGCCCGCGGGCGCAACCGCAGCCTCGAGACGGATGTCGTACGCCTGCGGCCCCGACGTCGCGAGGTACGGCAGCGGCGGCGGGTCCTGCACCGGGCCCTCGACGCGAAACGACTCGAGCGCGTCCATCGTCACGACCCAGGGCGAGATCGACGTCGCGAACGTCTTGCTGTTGAACGGCCCGAGCGGGATGTACTCCCACTGCTGCAGGTCGCGCGCGCTCCAGTCGTTCATCAGCACCATGCCGAACACGTGCGATGCCGCCGACGCGACGGGAATCGGCTCGCCGAGCGCGTTGCCGACGCCGACGATACAGGCCACCTCGAGCTCGAAATCCAGCTTCTCGCACGGTCCGAACACCGGCTGCGGCGCGTCCGGGCGCTTCTTCTGGCCGTTGGGACGCAGCACCGGCGTTCCGCTCACGACGATCGAGCTCGCACGCCCGTTGTAGGCGATCGGGACGTAGAGCCAGTTCGGCAGGAGCGCATGCGCCGGGTCGCGGAACAGCGACCCGACGTTCGTCGCGTGCTCCTTCGACGAATAGAAATCGGTGTACCCGGGAATCACGAGCGGCATGAGCATCCGCGCCGCCGACTGCGGGACCAGCGCCCGCGCGCGAAGGCGCGCGTCGTCGCGCAGCCGCGCGTTTTCCTGCCGCAGCAGCTCGCTGATCGCCTCGCGCGCCCGTCGCCATGCGTCAAGACCGCGCTGGATGAACGGGTTGAGGCTCGCTCGGTTGAAGAGCTTCTCGCCCGGGACGACGTCGAGGAGGCCCGCCTGCTCCACGACGGAGAGGTCGAGCACGTAGTCGCCGATCGCCACGCCGACACGCGGCGTGTAGTTCGCCGGCGTGACGAACACGCCGTACGGCAGGTTCTGGATCGGAAAGTGCGATTCCCTGGCGACCGTGACGAACGAGCGCAGCTTGGGGTCGTTCGGATTCAATGGTCGATCCTCCGCGCTTCGCGCTCCGGGGCCAATTCGCGCTCGGGGCGGCCCTTCGCGCGATGATGGACTTCCCTCCGCGCTTCGCGCTCTGGGGCCAATTCGCGCTCGGGGCGGCCCTTCGCGCTCATGCGTGACGGCAGGTGAGCGTCGTCACCGTGCGCCGGTGAAATGCTTCCCGAGGCCGCGCCAGCAATCCCGGTAGTCCGCCTGCAACTGCGGGGCGTGCAGCGCGTAGGGCGTCGGATGGATCACGTAACGGCTCTCGAACATGAAGGCGAGCGTATCGCCGAGCTTCTGCGGCGCGAGCTCGGCGCGCGACGCGCGCTCGAACGTCGCCGCATCCGGCCCATGCCCGGACATCGCGTTGTGCAGGCTTCCACCGCCGGGGACGAACCCTTCGGCCTTCGCGTCGTAGACGCCGCGGATCAGGCCCATGTACTCGCTCATCACGTTGCGATGGAACCACGGGGGGCGAAACGTCGCCTCGGCCACCAGCCAGCGCGGCGGGAACACGACGAAGTCGACGTTCGCGGTGCCGGGCGTGTCGGACGGCGCGGTCAATACGGTGAAGATCGACGGGTCGGGATGATCGAAGCTCACCGTGTTCATCGCGTTGAAGCGCCCGAGGTCGTACTTGTACGGCGTGTAGTTGCCGTGCCACGCGACGACGTCGAGCGGCGAATGATCGATCGGCGCGCGCCACAGCCGGCCGCCGAACTTCGCGACGAGCTCGAAGACGCCCTCCTCGTCGCTGTAGGCGGCGACGGGTGCCTGGAAATCGCGCGGATTGGCGAGGCCGTTCGCGCCGATCGGGCCGAGCTCGGGCAGCCGCAGCAGCGCGCCGTAGTTCTCGCAGACGTAGCCGCGCGCGGGAACGCGCTCGTCGGTGAGCGCGACGGCGAAGCGCACGCCGCGCGGCAGCAGCGCGATCTCGCCGGGTCCGACGTCGAGGACGCCGAGCTCGGTGGCGATGCGCAAGTCGCCGCGCTCGGGGACGACCAGGAGCTCGCCGTCGGCGTCGTAGAAGAAGCGCCCGCGCATCGCGCGATTGCAGGCATAGACGTGGATGCCGATGCCGACCTGCGCCGCGGCGCTGCCGTTCCCGGCGATCGTCGCGAGCCCCTCGACGAAGTCGGTGGGCGCCTCGGGCAGCGGGAACGGGTCCCAGCGCAGCTGGTTCGGCGACGTGTCCGCTTCGGCGAACGGCGCGGTCGCGAGCAGCGGCTGCCCGAACGGCTCGAAGGCGCCGTGCAGGACCGCCGGACGGATACGGTAGAGCCACGAGCGGCGATTCGCGTGGCGCGGCGCCGTGAACGCCGTCCCCGACAGCTGCTCGGCGTAGAGTCCGTACGGCGCGCGCTGCGGCGAATTGCGGCCGACCGGCAGTGCGCCCTCGAGTGCCTCGGTCGCGAACTCGCTGCCGAACCCCGATTGATACGCGACCGCCATCGGTGCCTTCTTACCGGGCCGGCTCGTCCAGCACGCTGCAGGCCGGCGTCTTCTCGAGCTCGGCCTTCGCCGCGGCGACCGAGGTGATGTGCTGCGGGTCGACGCCGTTCTTGGTTGCGGTGACCTCGGCGAGAATCGAGATCGCGATCTCCGGCGGCGTGCGGCTGCCGATGTAGAGGCCGATCGGGCCATGCAGCCGCGCGATCTGCTCGGCGGAGAGATCGAACTCGCGCAGGCGCTCGCGGCGCTTCTCGTTGTTCGCCCGCGAGCCGATCGCGCCGACGTAGAAGGCGGGGCTCTTGAGCGCCTCGAGGAGCGCCAGGTCGTCGAGCTTCGGATCGTGCGTGAGCGCGATGACGGCGCAGCGCTCGTCGAGATTCATCGCCTGCACCGTGTCGTCGGGCATCGTGCGCACGAGGTGCACGCCCGGGACGTCCCACGTCTCGGTGTATTCCTCGCGCGGGTCGCAGATCGTGACGTCGTAGCCCAGGCCGACCGCCATCTCGGCGAGATATTTCGACAGGTGCGATGCGCCGATGACGAGCATGCGGTAGCGCGGACCGTGGATCGTGCGCAACACCTTGCCGTCGAACTGCACGCCCTCGTTCGGCTTCGCAGGATGCAGCGTCGCGAATCCCGACGCGAGGTCCAGCCGCCGTGCGACGAGGTGGCCCGTCTCCACCTCGCGTAACAGCGCGCGCATGCCCGATTCGCGCGTGAGCGGCTCGAGGACGAGCTGGATCGTGCCGCCGCAGGGAAGGCCGAAGCGGCGCGCCTCGTCCGCCGAGATCCCGTAGGTCACGACCTCGCACTTCGTCGCCTTCTGGCCTTCGCGCCGCGTGCGATCGACGATGTCGTCCTCGATGCAGCCGCCCGAGACGGAGCCCACGACGAGGCCGTCCTCGCGCACGGCGAGCATCGCACCCTCCGGCCGCGGCGAGCTGCCCCACGTCTTCGTGACGGTGACGAGCAGCACGCGCCGGCCCTCGTCCACCCAGTCGGCGCTCTTCCTCAGGACATCCAGATCAACGCTATCCATGACCGTTCTCCTGCCTTTAGCGAAATCCGCGCGCATACAGCACGATCACCACGACGATGATCGCGATGATGGCCGCGTAACGAATCCACGGCGACCCACCCGGCGGCGTGAGCAGCGTTCCCGACGCCTCGTCCTCGGGGGACGTCCCGGGCAGCGACGCGCCTCCTGCGGCCGGCGCCGACCCCGCGCCCACGCGCTCCACGAACCGCGCGAAGAAATCGTCGGTCATCTTCGCGGCCGCCCCGTCGACCAGGCGCGAGCCCACCTGCGCGAGCTTGCCGCCGACCTGCGCCTTCGCGGCGTAGCTCAGCGCCGTGTGCTGCTCGCCCTGTGCCGCCAGCGTCACGCGCGCCTCGCCGCGCGCGAACCCGGCCGCGCCACCCTGCCCTTCGAAGTGCAGTGTATAGGCGTTCGGCGCCTCGATGTCGCCCATCGTCATCCTGCCGTTGAACCGCGCCGACACAGGACCCACGCGCGCCGCCATCACGACCGAGTACGCATTCTCACCGGTGCGCTCGAACGATTCGCAGCCGGGCAGGCACGCCTTCAGCATGGCGGGGTCGTTGAGCGCTGCCCACACCGTGGGCGGCGCTGCGGGGACGATACGCGTGCTCGCGAGTTCCATCGATGATCCGCGTCAATGCGGGCGCTCCCGGGCCGGCCGGCCGCGCGGGTGCGGTTGCGCGAGCGCGCGCGCGAGATCGGTGAGCGTTTCCAGGTTGTGCACCGGCAGGAAGTCGTCGACGTGCGGGAGAAGCGCCTTGATCCCCGCGGGACGCGCCTCGAACCCCGCGTAGCGCAGCAGCGGATTCAGCCATACGAGCCGCGAGCACGACTTGGCCAGGCGCTCCGCCTCGAAAGCGAGGCCGTCGCCGGCGTCCGCATCGAGCCCGTCGCTGATGAGCAGCACGACCGCGTTCTGGCCGAGCAGCCGCCGCGACCAGCGGCGGTTGAACTCGGCCAGGCAGTGGCCGATCCGCGTGCCGCCCGACCAGTCCGAGACGGCATCGGCGACGTGCGCGAGCGCGACGTCGACGTCGCGATGGCGCAGATGCCGCGTGATGTTGGTGAGGCGGGTGCCGAACGTCAGCACGTGCACGCGGTGCCGGTCGTTCGTGATCGCGTGCAGGAAGTGGAGCAGCATCCGCGCATAACGGTCCATCGACCCCGAGATGTCGCACAGCACGCAAAGCGGCGGAGGGCGCCGTCGGCGCGCGCGGAAGCGCAGCGGCGTGAGCGCACCGCCCGCGCCGATGCTCCGCCGCAAGGTCGCCCGCAGGTCGATCGCGCGTCCGCGCGGTGCGGCAAGCGTGCGGCGCACCGGACGCGCCGGGAGCGGCAGGTGCATCCGGCGCAGAAGCGCCTTCGCCTCGGCGAGCTCCTCGACGCTCATCGTCGCGAAATCCTTGTGCTGCAGCACCTCGCGCGCCGAGAACGAAAACGCGGCGTCGAGATCGGCCTCCTGCTCCGTGTCCTCGCCGCGCGGCGGTGGCGGCGGGAGCATCGCCTGCGCCAGCCGTGCAGGCAGCTCCTCCGACGGCGCGCGCAATCCGTCGATCTTCGGCAGGAGCGCCGCCAGCATCTTCTCGAGGAGGCGCGGGTTGCGCCAGAACATGTCGAATGCCTGCTCGAAGAGCGCGAGGTGCTCGCGGCGCGAAACCAGCACGGCCGCGAGGGCCTCGCGAAAGTCGGTGCGATTCGCGACGCCGACGGCGTCGATCGCGGCGAGCGCGTCGAGGACCTTCGCCGGCCCGACCGGCAGGCCCGCCGCGCGCAGCACGCGCACGAAATGCAGCACGTTCTCCGCGAGGCGCCCCTGCGGCAGCTCGTGCAGGAAGTCGACGGCGGCGGGCGCGCTCATCGCCTGGCATCCGGCTGCTTAGGCCTGCTGCGCCTCGCGCACGAGCCGGGCCGCGACGTCGGGCGTGATGGCGCCGACGTCGTCCTGGTACTTGAGCAGCGCGCCGAGCGTATCGGCGACGGTCTGCGGGTCGAGCGTCATGCGGTCGAGCGCGACCAGCGCCTCGGCCCAGTCGAGCGTCTCCGCGATCCCGGGCGCCTTGAAGAGGTCGAGCGTGCGCAGGCGCTGCGTGAACGCGACGATCTCGCGCGCGAGCGACTCGGACGCCGCCGGGCACTTGCGCCGCACGATCGCGAGCTCGCGTGCGGCATCCGGGTAATCGACCCAGTGGTAGAGGCAGCGGCGCTTGATCGCGTCGTGAATCTCGCGCGTGCGATTGGACGTGATGACGACGATCGGCGGCTTTTCCGCGCGAATGGTGCCGAGCTCCGGGATCGTCACCTGGTAGTCGGACAGCACTTCGAGGAGGTACGCCTCGAACGGCTCGTCGGCGCGGTCGAGCTCGTCGATCAGGAGCACCGGCGCAAGGCCCTCCTCCGGCGCCAGCGCCTGCAGGAGCGGACGACGCAGCAGGAAGCGCGTCGTGAAGATGTCGTGCGAAAGCTCGCTGCGCTCGACGTTGCCGGCCGCCTCCGCAAGGCGGATCTCGATCATCTGGCGCGGGTAGTTCCACTCGTACACCGCCGCGGCGGTGTCGAGCCCTTCGTAGCATTGGAGGCGCACGAGCGGGCGGCGCAGACCCGCGGCGAGCGTCTTCGCGATCTCCGTCTTGCCCACGCCCGCCTCGCCCTCGAGGAACAGCGGGCGCGCGAGCTTCAGCGCGAGGAAGACGGCGGTCGCCAGGCGGCGATCCGCGACGTAGTCCTGTCCCTCGAGGAGCGCGATGGTCGCGTCGACGCTGGCCGGCGCAGCCGGCGCCGGCAGCTGTTGCTGATTCACGTTGGGTCCCGGGAGGTGTCCGATCCGATTTTACGGCATGGCCCGCGGGCACATGCCATGGACGGACGATGGGGACGAGGCCGCACGGCGGCAAGAAGCGCTGCCCGACCGTGGGCCGTGCAGCGACCGGAACGTCGCCCACGAGCGCAGCGGGCGGCCCGGTAGCCGCCCGCCGCCCCCTGCGGAACGAGGAACTGGCCGTCAGGCCATCGCCGCCACCGCGCGCGCCGCCATCACCGAAACGAGATGCGCGCGGTAGTCGGCCGAGCCGTGGAGATCGGTGTTGAGCCCGCCTGCGTCCACCTTCACGGCCTTCGCGGCATCCGGCGTGAAGCTCTTCGAGAGCGCATTCTCGATCGCGGTGGCGCGAAACACCGCCGGGGCGGCGCCGGTGACCGCGACGCGCACGCTTCCGTCGGCGAGCCTGGCGACGAACACGCCGACGAGCGCGAAGCGCGATGCCGGATTCGGGAACTTCGCGTACGCGGCGCGTTGCACGACCGGGAAATCGATGGCCGTGATGATCTCGTCGGCGGCGAGCGCGGTCTCGAACATGCCTTTGAAGAAATCGTCCGCCGCGATCGCGCGCTGGTTGGTGCGCACGGTGGCGGCGCTGCCGAGCACGCCCGCCGGCCAGTCGGCCGCCGGATCGTTGTTGGCGATCGAGCCGCCGACCGTGCCCATGTTGCGCACCTGGCGATCGCCGATCCCCTCGGCGAGGCTCGCGAGCGCGGGCATCGCGGACTTCACCATGTCGGAAGCGGCGACCTCGGCATGGCGCGTCATCGCGCCGATGACGAGGCGATCGCCTTCGCGGCGGATGCCTTTCAGGTCGGGGATGCCGGCGAGGTCCACCAGGGTCCCGGGTTGCGACAGGCGCAGCTTCATCGCCGCGACGAGGCTCTGCCCGCCCGCGAGCGGCCGGCCGCCGGTGGACGCGAGCAGTGCCGCAGCCTCGCCGAGCGTCTTCGGTTGCTGGAAGTCGATTGCGTACATGGCTTCGCTCCTTACGCCTGGCCGTGCGCCTGCCGGATCGCGTTCCATACGCGATGAGGCGACGCGGGCATGTCGAAGCGCTCGACGCCGACCGCGGCGAGCGCATCCATCACGGCATTCATCATCGCGGCCGGGGCACCGATGGCACCCGCCTCGCCGCACCCCTTCGCGCCGAGTGGATTGTGGGTGCACGGCGTCACCTTGGTGCCGACCTTGAACGACGGCACGTCGTCGGCGCGCGGGAGCGCGTAATCCATCATGCTGCCCGTCAGAAGCTGCCCGCTCTCGCGATCGTAGACGCATTGCTCGAGCAGCGCCTGGCCGAGTCCCTGCGCGAGGCCGCCGTGCACCTGGCCCTCGACGATCATCGGGTTGATGATGTTGCCGAAGTCGTCGCACGCGGTGAACGCAACGACCTCGACCACGCCGGTATCGGGGTCGATCTCGACCTCGCAGATGTGCGTGCCCGCGGGAAACGTGAAGTTGGTCGGGTCGTAGAACGCCGTTTCGTTCAGGCCCGGCTCGAGCTTGTCGAGCGGATAGTTGTGCGGCACGTACGCGGCGAGGGCGATCTCCCCGAACGCCTTGCTGCGGTCGGTGCCGGCGACGGTGAACTTCCCGTCCTTGAACTCGATGTCGGTCTCGGCCGCCTCGAGCAGGTGCGCGGCGATCTTCTTGCCCTTCGCGATCACCTTGTCGAGGGCCTTGACGATCGCGGTGCCGCCGACGGCGAGCGAGCGCGATCCGTACGTCCCCATCCCGAACGGAATGCGCCCGGTGTCGCCGTGCACGACCGCGACGTTGTCGACCGGAATCCCGAGCCGCGCGGCCACCACCTGCGCGAACGTCGTCTCGTGGCCCTGGCCGTGGCTGTGCGAACCGGTGAACACCGTGACGCTGCCCGTCGGGTTCACGCGCACCTCCCCGGCTTCGTACAGCCCGGCGCGCGCGCCGAGCGCACCCGCGATGTTCGATGGCGCGATGCCGCAGGCCTCGATGTACGACGCGTAGCCCAGCCCGCGCAGCTTCCCGCGCTTGCGTGCCTCGGCCTTGCGCTGCGCGAAGCCCGCGACGTCCGCCATCTCCATCGCTGCGTCGAGCGTCTGGTCGTAGTTGCCGGTGTCGTAGAGCAGCGCGACCGGCGTCTGGTACGGGAACTGGCGGATGAAATTGCGTCGGCGGATCTCGTCCTGCGGGATGCCGGTTTCCACGCCGGCCTGATGCACGATCCGCTCGACGACGTACGTCGCCTCCGGCCGGCCGGCGCCGCGATAGGCGTCGACGGGCGCGGTGTTCGTGAACACCGCCGTCACCTCGCAGAAGATCGCCGGCGTCGCGTATTGGCCGGCAAGCAGCGTCGCATAGAGGATCGTCGGGATGCACGACGCGAACGTCGACAGATAGGCGCCGAGGTTCGCGGTCGTGTGCACGCGCAGCGCGAGGAACTTGCCGTTCGCGTCGAGCGCGAGCTCCGCGTGCGTCGTATGGTCGCGCCCGTGCGCGTCGGCCTGAAAGGACTCGCTGCGCTCGGCCGCCCACTTGATCGGGCGGTTGACGCGCTTCGCCGCCCAGACCATCGCGGTTTCCTCGGGATAGAGGTAGATCTTCGATCCGAAGCCGCCCCCGACGTCGGGCGCGATCACGCGGACCTTGTGCTCGGGTAGCCCCAGCACGAACGCCGTCATCAGCAGGCGCTCGACGTGCGGGTTCTGGCTGGTGACGTAGAGCGTGTACGCGTCCTCGGCGCGGTTGTACGACGCAAGCGCCGCGCGCGGCTCGATCGCGTTCGGTATGAGCCGGTTGTTGACGAGGTCGAGCTTCGTGACGTGCGCGGCCTTCGCAAACGCCGCGTCGACCGCCGCCTGATCGCCGAGCGCCCATGTGTAGCACTTGTTGCCGGGCGCCTGCTCGTGGATCTGCGGCGCGCCGGGTTTCAACGCGTCGACGGCGTCGACGACCGCCGGCAACACGTCGTAGTCGACGACGATCTGCTCGGCCGCGTCCTTCGCCTGCGCGATCGATTCGGCGACGACGAGCGCCACCGGGTCGCCGACGTAGCGCACCTTGCCCTGCGCGAGCACCGGGTGCGGCGGCTCGTTCATCGGCTTGCCATCCGTTCCGGTGATGAGCCAGCCGCAAGGCAGGCCGTTCACGCCGGTCAGATCGGCGCCGGTGAAGACGCCTACGACGCCGCTCGACTGCTTCGCCTTGGTGACGTCGATCGCGCGGAGCGTCGCGTGTGCGTGCGGCGAGCGCAGGAAATAGGCATACGTCTGCCGCGGCATCGACACGTCATCGGTGAATTGGCCGGTGCCGGTGAGGAAGCGCGCGTCCTCCTTGCGCAGGACCGCCTGGCCGATGACGCTGGCGAGCGTGCCGGTATCGTTCGTGCCCATCGTCGCCTCCTACTCGCCCATGACCGCCGCGGCCTGCCGCACGGCCTTGACGATGTTGTGGTACCCCGTGCAGCGGCACAGGTTACCCTCGAGCTCGGCGCGGATTGTCGCCTCGTCCGCCTGCGGATGGCGGTGCACCAGGTCGATCGCGCTCATCACCATGCCCGGCGTGCAGAAGCCGCACTGCAGGCCGTGGCATTCGCGAAACGCCGTCTGCATCGGATGCATCGTCCCGTCCTCGGCGATCAGCCCCTCGATCGTCAGCACCGAGGCGCCTTGCGCCTGCACCGCGAGGACGTTGCAAGACTTGACGGCCCGGCCGTCGAGGTGAACGGTGCATGCGCCGCATTGCGCGGTGTCGCAGCCGACGTGCGTCCCGGTGAGCCCCAGCTGGTTGCGCAGGAAGTCGACGAGCAGCGTGCGCGGATCGACGTCCGCGCTGACTGGCTTGCCGTTGACGGTCATGGCGAGGGAAGCGGACACGATGATCTCCTTCGTTGCAGCGGACGAGGCGCTTGTGGTGATTTGTCGCGCGGACCGACAAGCATACTCCCGGGCGCGATGGCGATGGAAGGGCCGGCGCGGCGTGCGGCGCCGCGCGAGCGCAGGCGCGCGCGACGCGGGTCGCGTGCTCACGCACGCAGCGTCGCCGGAACGCGCGCGTGATTCCGCGCGCCCGTTCTCACCCGCGATGCGGCGTGACGACGTCGGTGGCCGCGTCGATGTCGGAGAGCGCGGCGTTCAGCATAGAGAGCGCGGTGGCGTGATTGCCCGCCGCAAGCTGGTCGCGCACGTCGACGATGAGCTGCCGCAGGCGTTGCTCGTACGCTTCGGCTTCCTCGAGCTCCGCGACGAGGCGCGCGATTTCGGGTGGATCGGCCATGCCGCTCATGGTCCGAGATTGGCGATGAACTGCGCGAGGTTCTCGATGTCCTGGTCGGACAGCGTGCTCGCGACGCTCGTCATGTTGCCCGCGTCGTTCGTGCGCCGCTTCGCCTTGAAGTCGAGGAGCTGCTTCTTCACGTAGGCGTAATGCTGCCCGGCCTCGTGCGGGATCTCGTTCTGGCCGACGAAGTTACCGCCGTGGCACATCGCGCACAGCACCTCGTTGGCCTTCTTGCGCCCCGCGTCCACCTTGGCCGGATCGGCGTTGAAACCGGTCGGCTTCTGCTTCTGCTTCGAGAAGTAGTCGGCAAGCGCCAGCATGTCGTCCCGCTCGAGTGTCGCTGCGACCCGACTCATCTGCGGGTCCTTGCGGCGTCCTTCCTTGAAATCCTTGAGCTGCAGGTAGATGTAGCGCGCGGTCTGGTGGGCGAGGATCGGATGCTGCGGATCGGTCGAGTTGCCGTCGGCACCGTGACACTCCGCGCAGACCTGCACCTTGGCGGGAACCTCGCCCGCCGCGGATGATTGGGCGAACGCGGCCGGCGCCGCCAGCGACGCGAGCGTGGCGGCGCACAAGAAGGTGCGATTCATCGGGACGTTGGGAAGGGACCGAGCCAGGTAGGCATCGGGTTGACAAAAAAACGGCCGCTCCGGTTCCGGAGCGGCCGTCGGATAAAAGTGCGCGCGTTACGGCAGCGCGAACACGTATACGCTGTTGCCGCGCTTCGCGTCGATCTGGTTGTTGCCGCCGGCGGCGACGGCGATGTACTGCTTGCCGTTCACCATGTACGCCACGCCGGGCGAATTGACGCCGGCTCCGCAGTTGAACTTCCAGAGCTCCTTCCCGGTGCGCGCGTCGTAGGCCTTGTACCAGCCGTTCGCCTCGCCGTTGAACACGACGTCGCCCGCCGTCGTCAGCACGCCGCCGATCAGCGGCTGGGGCGTCTTGTGCTTCCACGCGATCTTGCCGGTGTCGAGATTGACCGCGACGAGCTGACCCCATTGCTCCTCGCTCGGGATCGTCTTGAAGGCGCCGCCGAGCCAGAGCTTGCTGCCGCCGGGATAGGCGGCTTCCTCGACGTGGTAGGTCATCGGCTGGTGCAGGTTCGCCGCGAACGCGACATGCAGCTTCGGGTTCACCGCCATCGGCGACCATTCGACGCCGCCGTTGGCGCCCGGCAGCATCCGCGCGCCCTCCTTCGTTGGCAGCGTGTACATGTTCTCGTGCGGGATCATCGGCTCCGAATGGCGGATCAGCTTGCCGCTCGCCCGGTCGTGCACGTAGATCTCGCCGGTCTTGCCGCCGTGAATCACGACGTCGACGAGCTTGCCGCTCGCGTCCTTCGCCTGCGTCAGGATCGTCGGGCTCACCGAATCGAGGTCCCACACGTCGTGCGGGATGTACTGCGAGTGCCACTTGTATGCGCCGGTGTCGAGATCGATCGCGACCATCGAATCGGTGTAGAGGTTGTCGCCCGGACGGATCGCGCCGTAGAGATCGGGCGACGGATTGCCGACGACGAAGTACACGGTCTTCGTCTTGCGATCGACCGCGGGCGTCATCCACACGCCGCCGCCGAGCGTCTGGTAGAACGACGCGTCCTTGGCGAACGCCGCCTTCTCGGCGGCGATGTCGCGATGCAGGTCGCGGCCCGCGATGTCCTTGGTCGCCCAGACCCCCTCGTGTCCCTTGTCGGGGATCGTGTAGAACGTCCACAGCAGCTTGCCGTCCTTGGCGTCGAACGCCTTGACGAAGCCGCGGATGCCGTACTCGCCGCCGTTCGTGCCGATCAGCACCTTGCCGTCGACGACGGCGGGCGCCATCGTTTCCGAATAGCCTTTCTCTGGATCGGCGATCTGCGTCTCCCACAGGAGCTTGCCGGTCTTCGCGTCGAGCGCGACGAGCTTCGCGTCCAGCGTGCCCATGAAGAGCCGGTCGCCCTCGATCGCGACGCCGCGGTTGTTCGGGCCGCAGCAGTACGTCGTGATCGGCCCCATCTTGTGCTTGTAGTGCCAGTATTCCTCGCCGGTCGCCGCGTCGATCGCGTAGACATGGTTGAACGACGTCGTGAGGAACATGACGCCGTTGACGACGATCGGCGCCGTCTCCATCGACTCGAGCACCGCCGTCTGGAACACGAACGCCGGCTTGAGCTTCGAGACGTTGCCCGCGTTGATCTGCGCGCCGGGGTAGTAGCGCGTCTGCGCGTAGCTGCCGTTCGAATGGATCCAGTTCTTGGCGTCGCTGCCGGCGTTGTCGAGCATCTGCTGCGTCACCGGCGCGAGGTTCTTCGACATCGGCTTCGCCTCGGTCGTCCCGGCGCCGGTTTCCTGTGCGACGGCGCCAAGGGACAGCGCGAGACCCGCGGCTGCCGCGACGATTCCCGTCAACCTGCTGCGTTCGATCATGTCCGCTCTCCGTGAAGCGTTTGCGTGAAGGGTGAATCCGACGGCAAAAAAAAGCGGCCGTTGCCGCGCGTTTGCAGACGCCGTTATAGTGCGTTTCCCCGCAAGTTGCAATCGAGTAATATTGTGCATTGCAGCACACGGGGTCGACACCGGACAAACCGGGATCAGCGAGGGCTAGGGAACATGCGGCAACGGTGTATGGACGCGGCGCGCGAAGGTCGCCGCATGCGGTGCAACATGCGCCGGTTCGGCGCGAGCGTCGCGCTCGGCGCGGCGCTTTTCGGCCTGTCGGCGCTATCGGTGGCCGACGAATTCGCCGCCAACGCGCGGCTCCTCGCCTCGGTGCGCAACGCCGACGCCGTCGGCATCGAGCGCGCGCTGCGCGACGGCGCCGCCGTCGACGCGCACAATCGCCTTGGCGAATCGGCGCTCCTCGTCGCGCTCAAGAAGAACCGCGCCGACCTCGCGCAGGTGCTGCTTGCCGCCGGCGCGAACGTCAACGAGCCGGCCGTCAACGGCGTCACGCCGCTGATGACCGCGGCGTACAACGGCGACCTGGAGACGACGCGCGTGCTGCTCGCGCGCGGCGCGAATCCGGCCGCCGTCGATCGCATAGGCAAGAACGCGATCACGTACGCGGCCGGCGAGGGACACACCGAGGTCGTGCGCGTGCTGCTCGAAAACGGCGTCGATCCGAATGGCGTCTACCGCAACAACCTGACCGCGCTCATGTGGGCGGCCGGGTACGGGCACGCGGACACGGCGCGCGCGCTGATCAGCGCGGGCGCCCGCGTCGATCTCGTCGACAACCGCGGCAAGTCCGCGCTCGACATGGCGCGCGACTACAAGCACGCCGAAACGGTGGAGGTGCTCGAGCAGGCGCTGCGCGCCGCCCGCCACTGATCGCGAAGGCCGTCCTCCTCAATCGAGGGCGGCGATTCGCGGCGCACGTGGCGGCAGCGGGCGAGCGCCCCGCGCGGGCAGCATGCGCGCGAGCACGCCGTCGCTTCG
>JBLMWW010000138.1:0-6457 GCA_050257435.1 Rudaea sp. | reverse complement strand
GCTTCGGCCCGCGCTTGTTCGCGTGCTGCACGCGGATCTTCGCGTAATCCTCCGCGACCTGCGCGACGTACGATGCGCGCTGGTCCTGCGACAACAAGCTCGTGACAACGCCGACCGCGCGTGACGCGTCCGGCACGTACACCGTCGGCCCGCCCGTGTAGTTCGGCGCGATCTTCACCGCCGTGTGCACGCGCGACGTCGTGGCGCCGCCGATGAGAAGCGGGATCGTGAAGCCTTCGCGGGTCATCTCGCCGGCGACGTGCGCCATCTCCTCGAGCGACGGCGTGATCAGTCCCGACAGGCCGACGGCGTCCGCGGCCAGCTCGCGCGCCGTCGCGAGAATCTTCTGTGCCGGCACCATCACGCCGAGATCGACGACCTCGTAGTTGTTGCATTGCAGGACGACGCCGACGATGTTCTTGCCGATGTCGTGCACGTCGCCCTTCACCGTCGCCGTCACGATGCGGCCCTTGGCACGCGCTTCGGCGCCGGTCGCCGCCTTCTCCGCCTCGATGAACGGAATGAGGTGCGCGACCGCCTGCTTCATCACGCGCGCGCTCTTGACGACCTGCGGCAGGAACATCTTGCCCGCGCCGAAGAGGTCGCCGACGACGTTCATGCCGTCCATCAGCGGGCCCTCGATCACCTCGATCGGCCGGCCGCCGCGCGCGGCGACCGCCCGCCGCGCCTCCTCGGTGTCCTCGACGACATGGGTCGTGATGCCCTTGACGAGCGCATGCGACAGGCGCGCCTCGACGCTCGCGTTGCGCCACGACAGGTCCTCCTCGAGCTTCTTCCCCTTCTGCTTGTACGTCTCGGCGAACGCAACGAGCTTCTCGGTCGCGTTGCCGCCATCGGCGGGACGGCGGTTCAGCACGACGTCCTCGACGAGCGTGCGCAGCAGCGGGTCGAGGTCGTCGTAGACGCCGAGCTGACCGGCGTTGACGATGCCCATCGTGAGTCCGGCGCGGATCGCGTGGTAGAGGAACACCGTGTGGATCGCCTCGCGCACCGCGTCGTTGCCGCGGAAGCTGAAGCTCACGTTCGAGATGCCGCCGGAGACGCTCGCATGCGGCAAGTGCACGCGGATCCACTGCGTAGCGCGAATGAAGTCGAGCGCGTACCCGGCGTGCTCGTCGATGCCGGTGGCGATCGCGAACACGTTGGGATCGATGATGATGTCCTCGGGCGGGAAGCCGACGCGGTCGACCAGGAGGTCGTACGCGCGGCGCGCGACCTCGATGCGGCGCTCGTAGTTGTCGGCCTGGCCGCGCTCGTCGAAGCACATGACGACCGCGGCGGCGCCATAGCGGAGCACGAGCTTCGCCTGGCGCAGGAATTCCGCCTCGCCCTCCTTGAGCGAGATCGAGTTCACGACGGGCTTGCCCTGCACGCACTTGAGGCCGGCCTCGATCACGTCCCATTTCGACGAGTCGATCATCACCGGCACGCGCGCGACGTCCGGCTCGGTGGCGATGAGATTCAGGAAGCGGACCATCGCCGCCTTCGAATCGAGCATCGCCTCGTCCATATTGACGTCGATCATCTGCGCGCCGTTTTGCACCTGCTGGCGCGCGACCTCGACGGCGCCGGCGTAGTCGCCGGCGAGGATCAGCTTCGCGAAGGCGCGCGAGCCGGTGACGTTGGCGCGTTCGCCGATGTTGACGAAAAGCGATCCCTCGCCGATGTTGAGCGGCTCGAGGCCGGCGAGGCGCAGCGCGCGCGGCATGTCAAGCGTCGATGCGCGCAAGCGCGTGCCCGGCGAGGCCGCGGCAACGCGGAAATTCCGGACGAGCGTGAACGGCGAAGCCGAGAGACCGCTCAGGCAACCGCGGTCTCCGCTTCCACCGGTAGCTTGCGCGGCGGCACGCCGAGCACCCCCTCGGCGATGGCGCGAATGTGCGCGGGTGTCGTCCCGCAGCAGCCGCCGACGATGTTCACGAAGCCGCTCCGCGCGAAATCGCCGAGCATGCGGGCGGTTTCCTCCGGGGTCTCGTCGTAGCCGGTCTCGGACATCGGGTTCGGCAGCCCCGCGTTCGGATAACAGGACACGAACGTGTCGGCGACGCGCGCGAGCTCCTCGATGTACGGGCGCATGAGCGCCGCGCCGAGCGCGCAATTGAGGCCGACGGCGAGCGGGCGCACGTGCCGCACCGAATTCCAGAACGCCTCGGGCGTCTGCCCGGAGAGCGTGCGGCCGGACGCATCGGTGATCGTTCCCGACACGATGATCGGCAGGCGCCCTCCGTGCCGCTCGAACGCGCCCTCGATCGCGAACAGCGCGGCCTTCGCATTCAGCGTGTCGAAGACCGTTTCGACGAGCAGGATGTCGGCGCCCCCCTCGATCAGCGCGGCGGCCGCCTCGCCGTATGCGACGACGAGCTCGTCGAAGGCGACGTTGCGCGCGCCGGGATCGTTGACGTCGGGCGAGATGGAGGCGGTGCGGTTCGTGGGACCGAGCGCGCCGGCGACGAAGCGCGGCTTGTCGGGCGTGCGCGCGGTCCAGTGGTCGGCGCATTCGCGCGCGATGCGAGCCGCGGCGGCGTTGATCGCGCCCGCCTCGTCCTGCATGCGGTAGTCGGCCTGGGCGATGCGCGTGGCGCTGAACGTGTTGGTCTCGACGATGTCGGCCCCGGCCTCGAAATACGCGTCGTGGATCGTGCGCACCGTGTCCGGGCGCGAGAGCGAGAGGATGTCGTTGTCGCCGGCGAGGTCGTGCGAATGGTCGTGGAACGGCCCGCGAAAGTCGCGCTCGCTCAGGTGGCACTGCTGGATCATCGTTCCCATCGCTCCGTCGAGGATCAGGATGCGCTCCCGCAGCAGGCGCGAAAGGAGGGCGGTATGATCTGGCTGCATCGGCGGAAGCGGACGTTTCGTGGGCAGGAGCGGGCGAGTCTAGCATTCGACCCCTCGGGCCCGAGCGTCACCGGAACGACCTGAACGCTCACTCCTCTCACTCACATGAAACACCTCAAGCCGCTCGAAGCGAACGATTTCCTGCACCGCACGCCGGATGCGGTGTTCATCGACTGCCGCAGCGAAATGGAATACCTGTTCGTCGGCCATCCCGCCGGCGCGATTCACGTCGCGTGGAACGATGGCCCCGATTGGGAGATCAATCCGCACTTCGTCGGGCAGGTCAAGAAGGTCGCGAGCATGAACCGCCCCGTGGTGCTGATCTGCCGCAGCGGCCAGCGCTCGGTCGCTGCCGGCGTCGAGCTCGAGAAGGCAGGCTTCAAGGAGGTCTACAACGTGCTCGACGGCTTCGAGGGGCCACTCGACGACAACCATCATCGCGGCAGCGTCGCCGGGTGGCGGAAGGAGGGGTTGCCGTGGGAGCAGACGTAGGGGAGAGGGCAGGGGCTAGGGTCTAGGGATCAGGGGGCATCGCGCCGAAGCAAGCGCATTCGGCTCGCGGTGTACGAGCGTTGCATCTGGTAAACGCGTCTGGGCGTGTACCGCCGGCTACCGCTGGATCGCACCACCCGACGCCCCCTGCTCCCTAGCCCCTAGCCCCTAGCCCCTGGCCCCTGCATTTCGAGCGCCATATACACCGTCCCCCTTAACGGATTCCGGTAATACGGCGCGCATTCGCGAAATCCCAGCGACGCGTACAACGCCTGCGCCTCGTGCATCGTCGCGAGCGTATCGAGCTTGAGCTCGCGATAGCCGATCGCCCGCGCGCGCTCGATCACCGCCTCCGCGAGAGCGCGGCCGACGCCCAGGCCGCGCGCCTTCGGACGAACGTAGAGCCGCTTCACCTCGCCGGTGTCGTCTGTGAGCGGGCGTAACGCCACGCAGCCCAGGTGCTCCGCCTCGCGCTCGGCGAGGAGCAGGCAGCCGCGGGGCGGCGCATAGTCTCCCGGCAATCCGGCCAGCTCCTGCGCAAAGTTCTGGAAGCAGAGATCGACACCGAGGGCCGCGGCGTATTCCTCGAACAAGGCGCGCGCGGCGGCCATGTCCGCGTCGCCGCGCGCGTCACGTATCGCAAAAGGGGCCACGGCGCCGGATGGGCGTCACGACACCGGGGCGCACGGCCCGACCTTGAGGTCGGTGCCCGCGTACTGGAGCTGCAGCTCCTTGAGCCGCACGACGACGGGTTGCGGCGGATCGCGCACGACGATCATCGCCTGTGCCGCGCCCTGCTGCCGCGGCTCGACGTGCGTGCCGAGCACGCCCTGTGCGGCGAGCGTCTCCGCGCGCGCGGTCGCGGTGGACTCGGAGCGGAACACGCCGAGCGAGACGGTGAACTGCCCGCGTCCGAAATCGACGACGGAAACGTCGGAGATGCCCTGCGCGCGCAATTCCCCGAGGCGGCGCTCGGCGGCCGCGCGCGTCGGCATCGTGCCGAGGTTGACCCAATAGGCGCTGTCGGCGTACACGGGCCGCTGCGACACCAGCCGCCCGAGGCCGAGCGGGCCGAGATCGGCCAGCGCGCGCGCCCGATCGGATTCGGCGAACGGCCCCCACTCGACGCACACGTCGGGCAACGCGGCGATCTTGGACGGCGCGAGCGCGGCGACTTCTTGCGGCGACAAAAGGCGGATGCGCTGCGGCTCGACTTGCTGGTCGAGCCGACCCGGCTCGCTTTGCGCGACGCGATACGCCTTCGCGAACGCGAACAAGGCGACGTTGACGAGGATCAGCAGGAGGACCGCGGCGCGCATGGCGAAAGAGCAAGGCCGCGGGTCCAGGAGCAGGCCGGAAAGCAGGCTATCGGTTGGCTTCCGTACGCGGCAGCAGGGCGAGCACGAGCACCCCTTCGAGCACCAGATTATCCACGACCTCGACTGGCGCGGCCAACCGCTGCCCGATGTCCTGCGTACCGCCGCCGGCGAGATAGCAGGTGACCGGGGGCCCACCCTCGCGCACACGCTCGCGCATCTGCTCGATCGCACCGCACACCGCCTGCACCGCGCCCGAGTAGAGCGCGTCCGGCGTCGAGGTCGGAAACGGCTGGAACTCGCCCGGCGGGCTGCGCAGCGCGGCGGTGTTGTCGGCGAGCGCGCGCAGCATCAGCCGCACGCCCGGCAGAATGAGCCCGCCGAGGAAGACGCCGTCCGCGTCGAGCGCGTCGACCGTCACCGCCGTGCCGGCGTTGACGACGATGCACGGCCGGGGCGCCGACTCGTTCGCGGCGATGGCGCGCCGGCGCGCCGCGACGAGCGACGCCCAGCGATCGGCACCGAGTTGCGCCGGGTTGCGATAACGATTGGTGACGCCGCCGGCTTGCGCGCTCGCGGAGAGCCACTCGATCGGCAGACGCCAGCGCGCGAGCTGGCCTTCGACGCGCACCCGCGCCGCCTCGCCCGCGACGTTGACGCCGACGGCGCGCGCCGGCCGCTCCAGGTTCTGCCAGTCGCGCACCGCGAGCGAGCCGATGTCCTGGTTGGCGACCGCGCCCTTGGCCGTCCATCCGCGCGCGCCGCGCAGCGCCCATTTGAGCCGGCTGTTGCCGACGTCGATGACGAGGATCTGGCTCACGGCGGTCGAAGGCAATTACGGGCGGGTGCGCGCCGTGCGCGCCCGTCGGCGATCAGGCGCGCCGCAGCGAGATTTCCCCGGCGAGGAAGCGCGATCGGCGCGGCCCGTCCGCCAGCACCAGCGCGCCGGTGCTGTCGACGCCGGCGACCGTGCCCTTCACGCTCTCGCCGTCGGGGAGCAGCAGCCGGACCGGCTTGCCCTGATAGGCGTGACGCCGCTGCCATTCGGCCGCGAAGGGTATGAACCCCTGCTCCGAATATTGGCTGAGGCTCGCCGCGAGCTCGGCGACGACGCGCGCGAGCAGGCGGTTGCGGTCGATCGGCGGCGCGCCGCGACCGGCAACGGCCGTGAGATCGCTCACCGGTTGCGCGATATCGCGCTTGATGGCCTGCGGCAGGCGCACGTTGAGGCCGACGCCGACGACGACCGTCGACGGGCCGAGCGCATCGCCGTTGAGCTCGACGAGAATGCCGCCGACCTTGAGGTGGCGGTGGACCAGGTCGTTCGGCCACTTGAGCTCGACGCCGGTCAGGCCCTCGGCCTCGAGCGCCCGCACGACGGCAACGCCGACCGCGAGCGAAAGTCCCGCGACGAAGCCGGCGCCCTGCTCGAAACGCCACCCCAGCGAAAAGGTGAGGCTGCCGCCGGCGACCGCCGTCCAGACGCGACCGCGGCGACCGCGCCCGGCCGTCTGCCATTCGGCGGCGAGCAGCGCACCATGGATGTCGCGGCGCGCGGCGCGGCGCAAAAGCTCGGTCGAGGTCGAATCGACCTGATCGGTGACCTCGACGGCGATCGCCGGATGGGCCGGGATCGCGGGACCGCTGCCGGGCAGGAAGAGGTCGTCGTCGTTCGCCGCCGGCAGAAGCGGAGCCTTCGTGTCGGCCGCCGCCACCTCGACTCCGAACGACGCAAGCGCCTTGCGAATCTCGTTGACGTCGAGGAAGTCGGGCGTGGCGAGCAGCCGGTAGCC
>JBLMWW010000137.1:0-13848 GCA_050257435.1 Rudaea sp. | reverse complement strand
TCGTTCTCGATCATCGCGAAGCGCACGTGGTCGTCGCCGTACTCGCCGAAGCCGATGCCCGGCGAAACGGAAACGCGCGCCTTGGTCAGCAGCCGCTTCGAGAATTCGAGCGAGCCCAGGTTCGCGTACGCCTCCGGAACCTTCGCCCAGACGTACATCGAAGCCTTCGGCACGTCGACCTTCCAGCCGGCCTCGTGCAAACCCTTGACCAGGACGTCGCGGCGGCGCTGATACCGCTGCGTGATGTCGGCGACGCATTCCTGCGGGCCCTCGAGCGCGGCGATCGCCGCCACCTGGATCGGCGTGAACGTGCCGTAGTCGTGGTAGCCCTTGATGCGCGACAGCGCGTAGACGAGGTCCCGATTGCCGACCATGAAGCCGATACGCCATCCGGCCATGTTGTAGCTCTTCGACATCGTGAAGAATTCGACCGCCACTTCGCGCGCGCCGGGCACCTGCATGATCGAGGGCGCTTGCCAGCCGTCGAAGCAGATGTCGGCGTAAGCGAGGTCGTGCACCACCCAGATGCCGTGCTCGCGCGCGAGCGCGACGATCTTCTCGAAGAACGGCAGGTCGACGCACTGCGCGGTCGGGTTCGCCGGGAAATTGATGATCAGCATCTTGGGCTTCGGCACCGAGAGCTTGATCGCCTGCTCGAGCTCGGCGAAGAAGTCGACGTCGGGCGTGAGGCGCACCTGCCGGATGTCCGCCCCGGCGATGACCGGGCCGTAGATGTGGATCGGGTAGCTCGGATTCGGCACCAGCACGGTGTCGCCGCTGCCGAGCGTCGCGAGCGCGAGGTGAGCGATGCCCTCCTTCGAGCCGATCGTGACGATCGCCTCGGTTTCCGGATCGAACGTCACCCCCCAGCGCCGGTCGTACCAGTGGCAGATGGCGCGGCGAAGGCGCGGGATGCCCTTCGACACCGAATAGCCGTGCGTATCGCCGCGCTGCACGGCCTCGACGAGCTTGTTGACGATGTGCGCCGGCGTGGGCCCGTCGGGATTGCCCATGCCGAAGTCGATGATGTCCTCCCCCCGTCGCCGCGCCTCCATCTTGAGCTCGGAGGTGATGTTGAAGACGTACGGGGGCAGCCGCTCGATGCGGTCGAAGTGCGACTTCGGGATGGTGGCCATGGTCGTCTTCCGTAAGCGCCCGGAACCGTCCGAGCGACGAGAGATCGCGGGGGTCGCTACAATCGCAGCGAAGCCAACGAATCCAAGATCTTACCGCATCGCACCATCCCCATGAAATTCCACCTGCAGCCACTTGCCGCGAACGTCGTCACCGGATCCGGGCCCGGCTGGGTGCGCGTCGGCACCGACGAGTATCGGCAGAACGTGACCTTGACGCCCGACGCGGTGACGCCGGGCTTCGCGCCCGGCGGATTCGATGCGTTGACGGAGCAGGACTTCGCGCGCCTTCTCGACGCAGCGCCGGAGATCGTGCTGCTCGGCACGGGCGCGACGCAACGCTTCCCGCTCCCCGCGATCGTCGCGCCGCTGATGAACGCGCGCGTCGGGCTCGAAGTGATGGACACGCGCGCCGCATGCCGAACGTACAACATCCTCGTCGCCGAGGGCCGCGCGGTCGTGGCGGCGCTGATCGTCGAGTAGGCCCGCACCCGGGCGGCAGATCGGGGCCAGACTCGAATTTCCGATAACGGAGATTCGAGTCTGACCCCGGTTTCCCCCCAAAATTTTTCCGATGACGCAGATTCGAGTCTGACCCCGATTTGCGGCCCGACTTTCGCGCTCAGCAGGAGATCGTGTTGCGGTAGTAGTCCGTGAGCTCGCGCACCACCGTCGTGTCCGCGACCGGGGCGCGCGCGCGCTCGACGCTGCCGTATTCGAGTGCGAGCTTCATCGCGTACTTCTCGAAGAAGGGCTCGAACTGCTCGGCGCCGATCGTGCCGAGGGCATGGAGCTGGTCGCGCGCCGCGTCGTGCTCGAGCGCGACGAAGGCGAGCGGCTGCGGCGCCGGCCCCGCGACGACGCGCGCGCCTGCCGCCGGATCGTAGACGCTGTGGTCCGCGCAGCAATGGATCACCCTGCCGGAAGAGGTTGCCGAGCGCTGGCGCTGGTAGCGAATGAACGAGACGTCGCGCGTCGGATACGCGAGCTTGTGCGCGCAGATCGCCGAGTACGCGACGACGTTCCGCGACGGGCCGACGCCGGCCGGCGTCGCATAGGCGTCGCCCCGTTCCATCCTCAGCCCGGGCGCGGGAGCAACGGGGGTCGCGAGCCGGAGCAGGAAACAGGGGGTGGCCGCGAACGGATACTGGAAGACGTAGTTCGTCTCCGCGGCGATCGCCGCGGACCGGATCGGCGCGCCGTGGATGTCGACCAGCAGCGTTCGCGCATAGCGGCGCAGGGTCCGCTGCGCGTCCTGCGCGGTCGCGAGGCCGGCGACGCCGGAAAGGAGCGCGCACGAGCCCAGGAATTCGCGGCGCTTCACGCCAGCTCCCCTACGCGGTGACGAGCTCGCGCACGTGCGCGGCGACGCTGCGGCCGAGCGCCGAGAGGGAATAACCGCCCTCGAGCGAGGACACGATCCGTCCCCCCGCATGGCGGCGCGCCACGCTCATCAGCTCGCGCGTGACCCAGCCGTAATCGCTCTCGTTGAGCGCGAGTCCCGCGAGCGGGTCCTCGCGATGCGCATCGAACCCCGCCGAGATCAGGATGAGCTCAGGGGCGTGCGCCTCGAGCGCCGGCAGCCAGCGCTCGCGTACGGCCTCGCGAAACTCGGTGCTCCCGGAACCCGCCGGGAGCGGGATGTTCACCATGTTTTCCGCCGGATTCTCGACCCCCGAATACGGGTAGAACGGATACTGGAACGTCGACACCATCAGCACCCGCCCGTCGCCGGAGAATATCTCCTCGGTCCCGTTGCCGTGATGCACGTCGAAGTCCACGATGGCCACGCGCTCGATCTCGTGCATCGCGATCGCGTGCGCCGCGCCCACCGCGACGTTGTTGAAGACGCAAAAGCCCATCGCGCGCCGGCTTTCGGCGTGATGCCCGGGCGGGCGCACGGCGCAAAACGCCGTCTGGTACTGGCCGCCGCACACGAGGTCCACCGCGTGGACGACGGCGCCGGCCGCGTGCAACGCGGCGTCGACGGAATGCGGATTGAGCGCGGTGTCGGGGTCGAGGTAGCGCAATCCGCTGCTCGGCGCCGCGGCCTGGATCGCCGCGACGTAGCGGCGATCGTGCACGCGCGCGAGCTGGTCGGCCGTCGCCGGCGGCGCCTCCTGGCGCATCAGGTGCGGCTCGAGGCCGGACGCGATCAGCTGATCGTGGATCGCGGTCAGCCGGTCGGGGCATTCGGGGTGATCCGGGCCCATTTCGTGCTGCAGGCAGGAGGGATGCGTGATGAAGACGGTCGTGGTCACGATGGGCTTTCGCAAAGCGGCGGGTTGGACCCGATAAGGGTCGCGGCGAAGGCCTGCGCCGCGTTTGGCGATAATGCCGGAAATCGAGGGACGCCTGCCCGAAGTCTAGCGCCGTCGCCCGCCCGTGACGAGCGACCGCCGCCCGCCCGAAACTTCACCTTCCATTGCGCAATCGTCCAATGACCGTCCGCTCCGCCACGCAGAACGTTCCCACCGCGCACCGCCTGGCGGTCGTCATCCAGCAGCTTTCCCACATCGTCGTCGGCAAGGAGGCGCCGCTCAAGCTCGCGCTCGCATGTCTCCTCGCGCGCGGCCACCTGTTGATCGAGGACATTCCCGGCGTGGGCAAGTCGACGCTCGCGCAGGCGCTCGCGACGACGCTCGGCCTCAAGTACGCGCGCATCCAGTTCACGAGCGATCTCCTGCCCGCCGACGTCCTCGGGGTGTCGGTCTACGACGAGCGCGCGCACGCGTTCCGCTTTCATCCGGGGCCCATCTTCCACTCGGTCGTGCTCGCCGACGAGATCAACCGGGCGCCGCCCAAGACGCAAAGCGCGCTCCTCGAGGCGATGGAGGAGCGGCAGGTGTCGATCGAGGGCGAGACACGCGCGCTGCCGGAGCCGTTCTTCGTCATCGCGACGCAGAATCCCGTCGAGCAGATCGGCGCGTACCCGCTGCCCGAATCGCAGCTCGATCGCTTTCTTCTCGCAATCGAGCTCGGCTATCCGGATGCGATGTCCGAGCGCGAGCTTCTGGCCGGGGGCGACCGCCGCGCGAAGCTCGTGGAAGTCGTGCCGGAAGCCGATCCCGCCACGCTCGCAGAGTGGCAGCGCGAGGCGGGGGCCATCCATGTCGCGCCCGCGCTCCTCGATTACGTGCAGGCGCTGCTCGCCGCCTCGCGCGGACATGCGCCACAGGCGCCGGGTGGTGCAGCGGACGCCGGGCATCGCCGGGGCTTGAGCCCGCGCGCGGGGCTGATGCTGCTCGCCGCAGCGCGCGCGTGGGCGCTGCTCGAGGGCCGCGCGATGGTGGTTCCCGAGGACGTGCAGGCGGTGTTTCCCTCGGTCGCCGGACACCGGCTCGCCGGCGGCGCGCGCGCCGGAGCACTCCAGGCGCAGGCGCTCGTCCGGTCCGTCGAATTGCCGTGAGCGTCGCCGCGAAAGCGGCGCACGCGCCGCGTTCGGCGCCGGGCGAGTGGCTGCGACAGTGGCGCCAGCGCGCGTTTCGCACGGCGCCTGGCGACCGCACGCCGGTGGTCCTGCGCCATTCGCGCATCTACATCCTGCCGACGCGCCGCGGCGCGGCGATGATCGCCACGCTCGTCCTCATGCTGCTGACGTCGCTCAACTACGCGCTGTCGCTGGGGCTCGGCGTGACGTTCATGCTCGGCGGACTCGTCGCCGCGGCATTGCTGCACACGTTTCGCAATCTGGCCGGCGTCGAGATCAAGCCGATCGCCGCGAGCGACGCATTCGTCGGCGACCCGCTCGTGTTCTCACTGTCGCTCGCAGGCGGCAGGATCGATCGGCATCGCATCACGATCGCTGCAAGCGGCGTCGCGACGACGGCCGAGGTCGCCGCGGGCGAGGTGCGCACCGTGACGCTCGGCGTCCCGGCGCAAAAACGCGGGCGCGTGCCGCTGGGCCGTGTGACGCTCGCATCGGAGCATCCGATCGGCCTGTGGCGCGGCTTCGCGTACGTGCACTTTCCGCTCGAAGCCATCGCCTACCCGGCACCCGAGCCCGAGGCCCCACCCCTTCCGAGCGGCGCGCACGGCGCGGATACGAGTGCGCAGGGACGGGGCGACGAAAGCGACCTTGCGGGACTGCGCGACTACCAACGGGGCGATCCGCTGCAGCGCGTCGCATGGAAGGCCGTCGCGCGCGGCGCCGGCTGGTTCTCGAAAGCGTTCGAGGGCACGCTGGGGGGCGGACCCGTGGCGCTCGATTTCGCGCGCCTGCCGTCGGACATGGATGCCGAGCGCCGGCTGGCGCGGCTTTGCGCGTGGATCCTCGCGGCGGAACGCGCCGCGCGGCCGTTCGCCCTGGCGCTCCCGGGCAAAACGCTGTCCGCAGCGGCGGGACGCGATCACCGGCGCGCGGCGCTGACCGCGCTCGCGCTCTACCCCGAAGCGCCGTGATCGCGCTGCGCGCGACGCGCCGACTGCGGCCATCGCCGATCGAAGGCCCGAGCGTACGCGCGCCGTCGCCGACCGCGCGCCGCGGCGCCGCACCGCTCGCGCCCGCGCATGTCGTGAGCCTCGGCGTGCTCCTCGTCTGCGCGCAACTGCCGCAGGCCATGCACATTCCGCGTTGGGTCGCGCTCGTCGGCCTCGCGCTCGTCGCGCTGCGCATCGTGCTGTTGCGACGCGACCGCGGGCGCCCGCTCGCCCCGCCGACGCGCATTCCGCCACCCGCGCTCGCGCTGGTCGCGATCGGCATCGCGTTCGCGATCCGCCAGACCTATGGTTACTTCGTCGGCCGCGACCCCTGTGTCGCGTTCCTGTTCGTGCTGGTCGGCATCAAGTTCCTCGAGATCCGCTCGCTGCGCGACGGCACGCTGCTCGTGTGCCTCGCGATCTTCCTTCTGATCACACCGTTCTTCTACGACCAGTCGCCGCTCGCCGGCATCGCCGCGCTGCCGGCGGTGCTCGCCGTCGGCGCCGCCCTCGAATCGCTGTCGACGCCCAATCCCGGGCCGATCGGCCTCAGGGTGATCCGCGCCGGGTGGCTGCGCACGGCGACGATGATCGCGCAGGGGCTGCCGATCGCCGCGGCGCTGTTCCTGCTGTTTCCGCGGCTCGCGAGCCCGCTGTGGGGATTGCCGGCCGACCACGCCGCGGCGACGGGGCTCTCGGACCGGATGGCGCCCGGATCGATCAGCGAGTTGTCGCTGTCGGATGCGATCGCGTTTCGCGTCGATTTCGACGGTGGCCCGCCGCCGTCGCGCCTGCGCTACTGGCGTGGCCCCGTGCTGTCGCTCTTCAACGGCCGGGAATGGCGCGCCTTCTCGCCGCAGGCCGGCGGACGCCTCGTCGAAGGCGAAGGACCGGGCGTGCGCTACACGGTGACGCTCGAGCCCAACGATCATCCGTGGCTCTTCGCGCTGGACTTTCCAAGCGCGCTGCCTTCGATCGACGCGGACTCCGGCGTCCGCGGCAGCGCCGGGGGACTCGCCGGCTATTCGCGCGAGCAGCAGCTCATCACGCGCGCGCCGGTCACGCAGCCGCTGCGTTACGCGCTGACGTCGCTCCTCGTCGACAACTATCCCGTCGCGTCGGCGCGCGAGGCGCAATTGAACGCGCGCGCGCCGCCCGGCAATCCGCGCACCGTCGACTTCGCGCGCCGGATGCGCGCGCGCTATCCCGACGACCGGCGCTTCGTGAGCGCGGTGCTGCAATGGTTCCACGACGAGCCGTTCTTCTACACGCTTGCGCCGCCGTTGCTCGAGGAGGCCGAGCCGGTCGACGAGTTCCTGTTCGACACGCGGCGCGGGTTCTGCGAGCACTACGCCAGCGCGTTCGTCGTGATGCTGCGCGCGGCGGGCATCCCGGCGCGCGTCGTCACGGGCTACCAGGGCGGCGAGATCAACCCGCGCGGCGGCTACATGATCGTGCGCCAGTCGGACGCGCACGCATGGGCGGAAGCGGTCATCGGCGGCCGCTGGCAGCGGTTCGACCCGACCGCCGCGGTGGCGCCTTCGCGCATCGAGCGCGGATTGTTCGGGTCGGTGCCGGCGGGCGATCCGGTGCCGCTCTTCGCGCGCCAGGATGGCGGGTGGCTCAAGAACCTGCAGCTCGCGATCGACGCGATCAATCACCAATGGCAGCGCAACGTCGTGCAGTTCAACCGCGATCGCCAGCGTGCGTTGTGGCGCGAATGGAAGATCGACCGGTTCGCACCCTGGCAGATGGTCACCGGCGCCGCATTCGCGGTCGCCGTCTGGGCGCTCGCGATGCTCGCCTGGTTCGCGGCGCGCCGCAGCCGGCGCGAACGCGCGCTGGCGCTGTGGCAGGACGCGTGCCGGCGACTCGCCCGCGCCGGGCTGCCGAAGGAGGCCCACGAGGGACCACTCGCGTTCGCCGAGCGCGCCGCGCGCCGCTGGCCGCAATTCCAGATCGCGTTTCGCGCGATCGGCCAGTCGTTCGCGGCGCTGCGCTACGGCCCCGCGAGCGCACGCGAGAACGAGCGCCTCGCACTGCTTGCCACGCTCGAGCGCGCGATCGAGGCGCTGCCGTCGCCGTCGCGGTTGCGCGCGATGTGAAAGCCGGGGCGGAGCAAATTGGAATTCGGGGTCGGAATTCGGGGTCGGACTCGAATCCCCGGTGAATGCGTCACCGGAGATTCGAGTCTGACCCGGAATTGCGCCGGTTGTTTGGTTACGCCGGCGGCAGGTATTTCGTCGGGTCCATCGGCTTGCCGTGGCGCCGAATCTCGAAGTGCAGCTTCACCTGGTTCGCGTCGGTGTTGCCCATCTCGGCGATCTTCTGGCCGCGCGTGACCTGCTGCCCTTCCTTGACGAGGATCTCGCGGTTGTGCGCGTACGCGGAGAGGTACGTCGCGTTGTGCTTGATGATGATGAGCTTGCCGTATCCGCGCAGTCCGTTGCCGGCGTAGACCACGCGCCCCGCGGCGCTCGCGCGCACGGGCTCGCCCGCAGCGCCCGCGATGTCGATGCCCTTGAGGTTCGCGGTTTCCGAAAAGCCGGCGACGATCTTGCCCTTCGCGGGCCAGATCCAATCGAGACGGTCGGGATCGCCGGACGCGACCGCATCGCCGGCGTCGTTCGCCTCCGGCGCCGAGGGTGCGGACGGCGATGCCGTCGACGGCGACGACGAGGCGGAGGACGCTTCCCGGGGCGGCGTCCTGTCGGGCGACGCCGTGCTCGATGCCGCATTCGCGTCCGGCCGTGCGGGCGCTTCGCGTGGCGCGGGTGCGGCGCTCGCGACGAGATTGAGATTGCGCACGGCCGCTGCGGAGTACGGCTCCTTGATCGCCTTCGGCGACGTCTTCAGGTCGCCGTTCGCAGCGACGGCAGGCGTCGCAGATCGAGACGCAGGCGGCGCCGCGACCGGGGGCGGCGGCGTGGCGGGCCCCGGCCCCACCGTCCCCGGCGTGCCTTCGACGATCGGCGGCGGCGTGCGTAGCGGAGCCGTCGTGACGCCGCCGGCTCCTTCCTGTACGGCGGGCGCCGCAGCGGGTTGGCCGGGCGGCGCCAGGCGCAGCACCTGTCCCGGCACGATGCGATTGACATTCTCGATGCCGTTCCACGCCGCGAGGTCGCGATAGTCGAGCCCGCTGTCGAGCGCGATCTGATGCAGCGTGTCGCCGCGCTTCACCGTGTACGTCGCTGCGGGCGGCGCTTCGGTCGCGGCGCCCGGGCCCGCGCGCGCGGCCGGCGCAGCGCTCGGCGCCTGTCCGCGCGCCAGCGTGCGGTCGTCGACCGGCGCCGGTCGCCGCGTCGCGCAACCTGCAGCGACGAGCACGATCGCGAGGAGTGCGACGAGACTGCGAGCGCGGAGAGGGAGCGAGAACCGCAAAGGCGAATGCATCGACACAACGACCGGGCCGGCCACGCGAAAGTTCAGCCGAGGCCCGGCAACAGCGGCACGAATCTTACCGTATCGAACACCTGCTCGCGCATGCCGAGCGGCGACATTTCGATCACGGTGAGACGCTGCACGCCGCGCTCGCCCTCTTCGCTGCGCGAAAGCGGCAGCACCAGGCGTCCGCCGGGCTTCAGGTGTCGCAAAAGCCGCGTCGGCACGTGCGTCGCGCCGGCTGCGACGAGTATCGCGTCGACCGTGAGATCCTCGCCGAGATCGGCGCTGCCGTCGCCGTGCGCGAGGCGCACGTTGCGGATCTTGAGCGACTGCAGGTGGCGGCGCGCCTTGTTGACCAGCGCCGCGATGCGCTCCACCGTGTAGACGGTTTGCGCCATCTGGGCGAGGACCGCCGTCTGGTAGCCGCAGCCGGTGCCGATCTCCAGCACGCCCTCGAGGTCGCGGCCATTGCGCGCGAGCTCCGTCATCCGCGCGACGACCCACGGCTGCGAGATCGTCTGGCCGCTGCCGATCGGCAGCGGCGAATCCTCGTAGGCGCGAATCGCGAGCGCCTCGTCGACGAAGATGTGCCGCGGAATGGCGTTCATTGCCGCAAGCACGACCTCGTCGCGAATGCCCTCCGCGCGCAAACGCTCGATCATGCGGGCGCGCGTGCGGTCGGACGTCATGCCGATGCCGCTCGCTCCCCGCCCGCCCGTCCCGAGCGCCGCCATCGTTCGTCCTACGGTGCGTTCACGGCGCGAGCCAGGCGGTCACGTCCCGCATCTGCTCGCGATTGGTGAGGTCGATCTGCAAGGGCGTCACGGAGACGTAATGATTCTCGACGGCGTGGAAATCGGTCCCCTCGCCCGCGTCCGCCGCCGGACCCGCCGCCCCCACCCAGTACACCGTCTCGCCGCGCGGGCTCTGCATCCGCACCACGTCCTCCGCCTTGTGCCGCCGCCCGAGCCGCGTGATCTCGTAGCCGCGCACCCGTTCGCGCTCGATGTCCGGCACGTTGACGTTCAAGAGCCACGGGCCCGCCTGCTGACGCTGGTGCCGTTCGAGCAATTCGAGTGCCACGGCGGCCGCGGTCTCGAAGTGCGCGGCGGTTTTCGACGCGAGCGAGATCGCGACCGACGGGACCCCGAGCAGGAAGCCCTCGGTCGCCGCGGCGACCGTTCCCGAGTAGATCGTGTCGTCGCCCATGTTGGCGCCCAGGTTGATCCCCGAGATGACCATGTCCGGCAACGTATCGAGCAACCCGGTGACCGCGAGGTGAACGCAGTCGGTCGGCGTCCCGTTGACGAACAGGAAGCCGTTCGGCGCGCGGCGCACCGACAGCGGGCGATCGAGCGTCAGCGAGTTGGACGCGCCGCTGCGGTCGCGCTCGGGCGCGACGACCGTGATCTCGGCATGCGGCGAGAGCGCGGCGGCGAGATGCTCGAGTCCCGGCGCGAAGTAGCCGTCGTCGTTGGAAAGGAGGATCCGCATGTGGGCGGTTCGCGCTTGCTCTCGCTCGACGTTGCCGTCGAACGGCGCGCACCGCGAGAAAGAAGCGCGATTATAACCGCGCGTGGATCCAATCCGCCGCGCGCAGCGCCGCGCCGTCCGCGTGCAGGTTGCCGACCACCGAGACGCCGAGCGGCAATCCGTGGGGACCGCGGCCCGCCGGCACGTTGACGCACGGCACGCGCAGCAGCGTCCACATGCGGTTGAAGAGCGGATCGCCGGTGGCGTCGATGCCGGCAGGCGCCTCGCCGGACGTGCTCGGCGCCACGAGCACGTCGACGCCGTCGAACACCTGCGCGAGCATTCCGCGCGCGTTGTCGGCGAGCGCGCGCGCCTCGTCGTACTCGGCGTTCGTGACGGCGACCCCCTGGCCGACCATCTCGGCGAGCTCGCGGCTCAGCGCGTCGGGCCGCTCAAGGCGCTCGTACGCGAGGCACTCCGCGACCTCGCGCACCATGATCGTCTTCTGCGCCGCGGCCAGGCCGGCGAACGCGCGCGGCAGCGTCACGTCCCGGAGGTTCGCCCCGGCGTCGCGCAGCGCCCGGCCCACCGCATCGAAGAGCTCGCGGGTCTCCGGTTGCACCCGATCCCATTCGTACGTGCGGCACAGGCCGATGCGCGGCGCCTCGCGCACCGGCGCGTCGATGACGAGCTCGCGCCGGCCGGAGACGGCGGCGACGAAGAGCGCGGCGTCGGGCACGCTCCGCGCGAGGCCCCCGATCGTGTCGAGCGTGTCCGAGATCATCTTGACGCCCACGCGGCTCACCGTGCCGAACGTGGGCTTGTAGCCGACGACGCCGCAATACGCGGCGGGCCGCACGATCGAGCCCGCCGTCTGCGTGCCGAAGGCGAGCGGCAGCATCGCATCGGCGACGGCGGCCGCCGACCCCGACGACGACCCGCCGGGGGTGTGGGCGGGATCGTGCGGATTGCACGTCGGGCCCGGGTGGTACGTCGCGAACTCCGTCGTGACCGTCTTGCCGAGCACGATCGCCCCTGCGGCGCGCGCGAGCGCGACGCTCGCTGCATCGCTCGCGGGGCGGTGCCCGGCGTAGATCGGCGAGCCGTACGCGGTCGGCATGTCCACCGTGTCGAACACGTCCTTCACGCCGATCGGCAGCCCGTGCAGCAATCCCGCGCTCGCCTGGGTGTCGAGCGCCCGGGCGCGCGCCATCGCGACGTCGAAATCGAGGTGCGTGAACGCGTGCACCACCGGCTCGCGCTCGCGCACGCGGGCGATGCAATCGGCGAGGAGCGCCTGCGCGGTGATCTCGCGGCGCGCGAGCTTGCGCGCGGCTTCGGTGGCGGAAAGACGGTTCAGGCCGGCCATGTCAAAGGCTCCATGCGCGAATGAGGTCGGAATAGATCGCGACCGACTGCAGCACGCGATCCACGAGGCAATGCTCGTCCGTCTGATGGGCAAGCTGCGGCTCGCCGGGGCCGAGGACGCAGATCGGGATGTCGCGGTATGCGGCATTCAGCACCGCGGCGTCGGTGAAGTAGGTCGCGCTCCGCGCCGCCGGCGCCTCGCCGAGATGCCGGCCCGCCACGCCGAACACCTGCTGGATCCACGGATCGCGCGGATCGGTGTAGAGCGCCTGCACGTCGATGAGCGGCGCGAGGTCGACGCCGTCGCCCAGCGCTTGCTGCAGGCGCGTGCGAAGCGCGTCGTGCCTCTGCCCGGGGATCGTGCGGATGTCGATGCCGATCGTCGCCCGGTCCGGCACGGAGTTGATGTTGATGCCGCCGTGCAGCGTACCGACGTTGAGCGTCGGCGGGCCCATGAGCGGATGCGCAGGCGTACCGAAGTCGAACTGGCGCAACGCGCCGATCGCATCCACCGCCTTGTAGATCGCGTTGTCGCCGCGCTCGGGCATCGAGCCGTGCGCCGTGATGCCCGACGTCCGCGCCTCGAGCCACAGCGCGCCCTTGTGGCCGACGAGCGGATAGTTCGCCGTCGGCTCGCCGACGACGAGCGCGCCCACCTTGCCGAGCAGATTCGTCTTCTGCACGAGGTGCGCGGCGCCACCGCAGCCGCATTCCTCGTCCGCGGTGAGCACGAGCGTGACGCCCGGTGAATCGCGCAGGCGCTCGGCGAGCGCAAGCGCCGCGACGACGAACGCGGCCACGCCGCTCTTCATGTCGCTCGCCCCGCGGCCGTAGAGCTTTCCGCCTTCGAGGCTCGCGCCGAACGCGTCGCGCTTCCAGGGCACGGCACCGAGCGGAACGGTGTCCATGTGGCCGGTGAAACCGAGCGGCGGCTTGTCCATCGCGCGACCGATGCGCGCCACGAGGCTCGTGCGCGTCGGCGCGAACGCGGCGTAGTCGACGCGAAAGCCCGCGTCCTGCAGGAGCGACCCGAGATACGCCGCGCACGCCTGCTCGGCGCCGGGCGGGTTGATCGTGTTGAACGCGAGGAGCTTCTGGGTCAGGGCGATGGCATCGGGATGGCGGCTCATGGTCGGTGGTCTCTTCAGTGCGAAGCGGTGCTGCCGGCCGCGTGCGACGCAATGCTCGCGACGGTGGGCGGCTCACGCAAATGGCACGCGACGAAATGCGCGGGCGCGACTTCGGCGAGAGAAGGCTCCTCGACGCGGCAGCGCTCGAACGCGTACGGGCAGCGCGTGTGGAAGCGGCAACCGGCGGGCAGGTCGGTCGGGCTCGGCACGTCGCCCGCGAGAATGATGCGCCGCCGGCGCGCGCCGGGATCGGGGACGGGCACGGCCGAGAGCAATGCCTCCGTGTACGGGTGGAGCGGATCGCCGAACAGTGCCCGCGCGCTCGCCTGCTCGACGATGCGTCCGAGGTACATCACGGCGACGCGATGACTGATGTGCTCGACGACGCCGAGGTCGTGCGCGACGAAAAGGTACGACAGCCCGAACTCCTGCTGGAGGTCGACAAGCAGGTTGATCACTTGCGCCTGGACCGACACGTCGAGTGCGGACACCGGCTCGTCGCACACGATGAGATGGGGATTGGGCGCCAGCGCGCGGGCGATGCCCAGACGCTGCCTCTGGCCCCCGGAGAATTCGTACGGGTAGCGCGCCATCTGTTCGGCGCGCAAGCCCACGCGCTCGAAGAGCGACAGCACGCGCTCGCGCACGTCGGACGCCGACGCGCGCTCGAAGTTGCGAATCGGCTCGGAGACGATGTCGGCCGCGCGCATGCGCGGGTTGAGCGACGCATACGGATCCTGGAAGACGGCCTGCAGCTCCCGCCGATACGGCCGCATCGCGCGCCCGGCAAGCGCCTCGATGCGCTGCCCGCGCCATTCGATCGCTCCGCCGGTGGGCGGCACGAGCCCGAGCACCGTGCGCGCGATCGTCGATTTGCCGCAGCCGCTTTCGCCGACGAGCCCGAGCGTTTCGCCGGCCGCGATCTCGAACGAGACGTCGTC
>JBLMWW010000136.1:0-11323 GCA_050257435.1 Rudaea sp. | reverse complement strand
TCCGGGTGCTGCGGCAGTCGCGCGAGCACCTCGTGCTGCGACCCGATCACGTCGAATCTCTACGCGATCGGCGAGGCGAGCGAGGTGCCCGAAAAGGCGCTGCAGGCCTCGCTCGGCTGCGGCAATCCCACCGCGCTCGCCGAGTTGAAGCCCGGGGAAACGGTGCTCGATCTCGGCTCGGGGGGCGGCATCGATGTCCTGCTGTCGGCGAAACGCGTCGGCCCGACCGGCATGGCCTACGGCCTCGACATGACCGACGACATGCTCGCGCTCGCCGAGGAGAATCGGCAGAAGAGCGGACTCACCAACGTCCGCTTCCTGAAAGGCGAGATCGAGAACATTCCGCTGCCCGACGCCTCGGTCGACGTGATCATATCGAACTGCGTGATCAACCTCTCGGGCGACAAGGATCGCGTGCTGAAGGAAGCGTTCCGCGTGCTGCGGCCGGGCGGCCGCTTCGCGGTGTCGGACGTCGTCGTGCGCGGCGAAGTGCCGGCCGCGATCCGCAGGAGCATGGAGCTGTGGATCGGCTGCGTCGCCGGCGCGCTTTCGGATGCCGAGTACGAGGCCAAGCTGCGTGCGGCCGGCTTCACCGGGGTGGGCATCGAAGTCACGCGGGTCTACGGCAGCGATGACGCGCGGGCGTTCCTCGCGGGCGAGGGCCTCGGCGCCGAGGCGCTGGCCAGGGAGATCGACGGCAAGTTCGTCAGCGCGTTCGTGCGCGCCGTCAAGCCGAAGGCTTGCGGCTGCGGGCCGGGCTGCTGCTGAGCCACCTCCGACACCTCGCGCGCCACGAACTCGGCCGTCGCACCGCGCCGCGTTGACCACGGTCAACCGCGCGCTGCCGCCGATCGCCGATGATGAGCGATTGGCCGCATTCGGCCCGAACGCATCCCGGAAAACGGCAAAACTTGGCGGCACACATCGACATATCGGCGCCAAAGGCGGCGCCGCCCCATTCGGACTCCGCGATCTCTCGCGTCACGGTCCGCCCCGGCATCGGCTGGCTGTTCGCGGCCGCGCTCGTACCCGGCCTCTTGGCCGCGTCGCTCCTTTTCTACGAGGTTTACCACAACGAGCGTCAGCAGCTCGAGCAGGGCGCGCTGCAGACCGCGCGTGCGTTGTCGACCAGCCTCGAGCACGACCTCGCGGCCATGCGCGGCAAGCTGGAGATTCTCGCGCTTTCCGGCGCGCTGCAGGCGCGCGATTTCAAGACCTTCTACGAACAGGCGCGCACCGTGCTGGCAACCGAGCCGCTCGCCGAGGCGATCGTGCTCATCGACGCAACGGGGCAGCAGATCGTCAACACGTTGCGTCCCTACGGCACGGAGCTGCCCAAGACCGGCCATCCGGAAATGCTCCGCCGTACCTTCCAAACGGGCCGGCCGGTCGTGTCCGACCTCTACGTCGGTGGCGCCACACGGCGGCCGTTCGTCGCGGTGGAGGTGCCTGTGTTCGCGGAAGGAAAGGTCGCCTACGCGCTCGACATGGGAATCTCCGCCGAGCGGCTCAACGGGCTGCTCGTCGAGCAGCATCTTCCGGAGGGCTGGATCGGCACCGTGCTCGACTCGCGATGGACGATCGTCGCGCGTACGCACAATCCCGCCGGAGCGGTCGGCCGCAAGGCGACGCCCGATCTGATGACTGCGATGGCGAAGCAGCCCGAAGGCACCCTCGCGAGCCACACGCTCGAAGGCGTTCCTTCCTTCGTCGCGTTCAGCCGCTCGAGCCTGTCCAACTGGACGATTGTCGTCGCGATGACGCGCGACGTGCTCTATGCGAATCGCCACCTCCCGCTGACGCTCGCCGGCCTCACGATCGCCGCCTTCGTGCTGGCCGGCGCCATGCTGGCGTGGCTGTTCAGCCACCGCGTGCGCGAATCGCTCGCATCGCTGGAAGTGGTGACCCAGGCGGCGACGCGCGGCGATCTCGACGTCATGGCCTCGCCCACGGGTCCGCGCGAGATCGCGCGCCTGGCCGAGCGCTTCAACCGGATGCAGGAAGTGCGCAAGGACGCGGAGGCGCGGCTGCGGCTTTCGGCGAGCGTGTTCAGCGCCGCGAACGAGTGCATCATCATCGCGGATCGGGATTGCCTGATCATCGACGTCAACGCCGCGTTCAGCGAGGTCACCGGCTACCCGCGCGACGAGGTCGTCGGCGAGAACCTGAGCCTCCTCGAGTCCGACCGGCACCCGCCGGAATTCTATGAGTCGATGTGGCGCACGGTACGCGACGAAGGCCGCTGGCAGGGCGAGCTATGGCATCGCCGGAAGGACGGGACGCTCTTCGCCGCGCACATGACGCTCGGCACGGTGCGCGACGCGCAAGGCGAGATCACGCACTATGTCGCGCTGTTTTCCGACATCACGGAGGCGCAACGCCAGCAGGAGGAGATCGAGCGCCTCGCCTACTACGATCCGCTGACGCGGCTTCCCAATCGGCGGCTGCTTTCAGACCGCATCGAGCAGGCGCTGGCGGTCGCCGCGCGCCACGCGACGCGCGTCGCGGTCTGCTACCTCGACCTCGATCGCTTCAAGCCGATCAACGACTCGTACGGGCACGAGGTCGGCGACCGGCTCCTCGTCGAGGTGGCGCACCGGCTGCAGGCGGCCGTGCGCGCGCAGGACACGGTGGCGCGGCTCGGCGGCGACGAGTTCGTGTTGCTGCTCACCGATCTCAGATCCGAAAGCGAGAGCGAGCCGATCCTCGAGCGCGTGCTGCAGGTGGTCGGCGAGCGCTTCGCCCTCGGCGACGGGCACACCGCCGAAATCTCCGCGAGCATCGGCATCGCGTTCTTCCCCGGCGACGGCAGCGATGCCGACGCGCTGCTGCGTCACGCCGACCATGCGATGTACGAGGCGAAGCGCGCGGGCCAGAACCGGGTGCAGCGCTTCCGGCACGCGGCGTAGCGGCGCGCTCAGGCGTCGAGCGCGAGCCTCACGGGAACTCGCAGCGCGCCGCGGCGGCCGTCGAAGGCGCCGAAGCGCCCAGGAAGCGGCGCGTTGCAGCGCGCGCAGCAACCGTCCCGCGTGAGGTCGTACCGAATCACGCGATGCCAGTCGCGCACGATGAGGTCTTCACCGCAATTAGCGCACGAGGTCGTCCCGCCCGCGCGGTCGTGGACGTTCCCGGTGTAAACGTAGCGCAGTCCCGCGCGGAGCGCGATCTCGCGCGCCCGCGTGAGGGTGGCCGCGGGCGTGGGCGGCACGCCGGTCATCTTGTAGTCGGCATGAAACGCGGTGAAGTGCAGCGGCACGCCGGGCCCGAGCTCGCGGACGATCCAGGCGCACATCGCCTCGAGCTCGGGGCCGGAATCGTTTCTTCCCGGGATGAGCAGCGTCGTGATCTCCAGCCAGGTATCCGTCTCGTGCCTGATATGGATCAGGGTGTCGAGCACGGGTGCGAGATGCGCTCCGCAGAGCTTCACGTAGAACTCGTCGGTGAAGCCCTTCAGGTCGACGTTCGCCGCGTCCATCCTCGCGAAGAATTCGCGCCGCGCGCCGGCGCCGATGTAGCCCGCCGTCACGGCGACCGTCCGGATGCCGAGCGCATGGCACGCGTCGGCGGCATCCATCGCATACTCGGCGAAGATCACCGGGTCGTTGTACGTGAACGCGACGCTCTTGCAGCCCGTCCGCGCCGCCGCTTCGGCGATGGCCACAGGCGACGCCGCGTCCATCAACGTGTCCATCTCGCGCGACTTGGAGATGTCCCAGTTCTGGCAGAACTTGCAGGCGAGATTGCAGCCGGCGGTGCCGAACGACAGCACGCTCGAGCCGGGATGGAAGTGGTGGAGCGGCTTCTTCTCGATCGGATCGATGCAGAAGCCCGACGAGCGCCCGTACGTCGTCAGGACGACCCGGTCGCCCTCCCGCTGGCGCACGAAGCAGGCCCCGCGCTGGCCGTCGTGCAGGCGGCACTCGCGCGGGCAGAGGTCGCATTGGATGCGACCGTCGTCGAGCCGATGCCACCAGCGGCCGGGGTGATTCGCCATCGCCCCGATCTTGGGGCCGCGCGGACCGAACTCAATGCACGGCGTCACTGCGCCTGCGCGAGCTTGCGCTGGAGCTCCTTGATCAGATTCTCCTCGGCGTGCATCGGCGAGGTGTCGCGCTTGGTCGCCGCGATTTCCTGCCGCAGCTCCGACAGGTACGAGTCGAGGATTTTCGCGAGCAGGTCGCGTTCCGCGCGGCTCACATCGATCGTCATGGCGCTGCTCCTTCTCGGTTCGTCGGGTGGATTTCCGCCCCGTCACAGATCGAGGTCGCTCAATCCCGGGTGATCGTCGGGCCGCCGGCCGAGCGGCCAGCGGAACTTGCGATCCGCTTCCCGGATCGGCAGGTCGTTGATGCTCGCGAAGCGGCGCTTCATGAAGCCGCGCTCGTCGAACTCCCAGTTCTCGTTGCCGTAGGAGCGGAACCAGTTGCCGGAGTCGTCGTGCCACTCGTAGGCGAAGCGCACGGCGATGCGGTGGCCGCTGCACGTCCACAGCTCCTTGATCAGGCGATAGTCGAGCTCCTTCGCCCATTTGCGCCGCAGGAACTGGCGCACCTCCTCGCGGCCGGCGGGGAATTCGGAGCGGTTGCGCCAGCGCGTGTCCTCGGTGTAGACGAGCACGACCTTGTCCGGGTCGCGCGTGTTCCACGCATCCTCCGCCATCCGCACCTTTTGCGCGGCCGTTTCGGGCGTGAACGGTGGCAGGGGCGGCTTGGTGTCCACGACGATCTCCTCCAATGTGCAGGTTAATTGACCGCGGCCGACGGCCCGCCGAATGCGCGGCGCGGGACGGTCAGGCGTCCGGCACGCGCCCGACGCCGGGGAGCTTCAGCGCCGGCTGGCGGAAATCCACGCCCAGAACGAGTCCGAACAGGTTGAGCTCGAAGCCCTCGACGCGCGCGAGCGTCACGCCGAGGATGCCGCCGAGCGAGAGCTGCCAGCCGGTGCCGCTCGGGGCACGCACGAGCCATCGCCCTGCCGGCACGTAGTCCTTGCCGATGGCGAGCGATGGCAGCCCGAGTTGGAATTCGGGGATCTCGCGCGCGAGGTAGGCGATGAACGTGTTGCTGTTCGGACCCGGCCACGCCCTGTATCCCGAGTACGGATACGCCTCGGCGGTCTTCTCGAGGCGCGCGATGACGTCCTCGGCCGCCGCGCCGCGCAGGTCGCGAATCACGTAGGGGCGCGCGCCGTACCACTCCGCGTCGGGTGACGCCGTCTCGGTCACCGAGAGCCCCGAGCCGCCGCCGCGCGAGTACCAGCCGATCACCTCGTAGCGCGTGTAGCGCTCGGCATGCGCGGGCTTCGCCGCGATCCAGGTGTGCACCGCGAACGCGCCGCGCCAGCCGAACGTGCGGCTCGCGTACGCCTGCACGACCGCCTCGGGATGCAACGCGGCATCGGGCGCGAGGCCCGTCGAGCGATGTGTCGCGGTGCGCCAGTCGCCATGGATCGACACGTTGCCGAATGCCAGCGTCAGCAAGGGACCGGAGAGCAGCAGCGCGACGGCGAGCGCGAGCCAGGCGACGACACGCATGGCGGCGCTCGTCGCCAAGACGGCCATGCGAATCGCGTGCGGGGCGGCACTCATGCTTACGCGAGCGGACGGCGAAACGCTGCGAGTTCTACGGGTGGATCGCGCATGGGCGGCAGTTTAGCAACTCATGATCGCGGACCGTCCGGCGTCGCGACGACGTGAACCTGTGGGCAATCCGTGGGTGCCTGCATTCGATGCTCTTCACGAGCCCGGCATTCCCGCCGGGCGCCACGAGGAGAGCCATCATGCTGTGTCGACACGAGATCGTGCGCGGGCTCGAGGCGGAGGACCGCCGCTGGGTCGAGCGCTGTCAAATCCTGGCCGTGCTTCTGTTCCTGGCCATCCTGGCGGGGGTGGTGCTGTGGTCGGCGGTTGCGCCCGCGGATCCGATGCAAGCCAGTGCGCCTGCCGCCGCCGTCCAGGCGGCGGCGAGCGCCGGCACCGACGACCACCCGGGGGCGCCGTGAACCGCGACGCCGCCGCCCGTGCGTACTTCGACGAGCGCCGAGTAGTGCCCGAGAATGCGGCGCCGGCGTTCGTCGAGGGCATGTGCTGCGAGTCGCATGCGTCGTCCGGGCATGCGGGCGTGGCGGGGATGGACGATCCCGCTGCGGACGCGTGGCTTCTTGCCACGCTTCAGACGCTGACGACGTGCGAGCTGTCGCGCTTTCTGGACGGCGACGACGAGATGCCGGTCACCGCGAACGTCGATTGCCGCTATTGGGCGCCGCTCGCGGCCGGCGCCGAGGTGCGGCTCGTCGGCTGGATCGATGCGATCGACGCAAACTCCGCCACGTTTCGCGCCCAGGTGCACGACGCGCAGGGGCTCGTGTGCGAGGCGCGGATCGAATTCGGAGTCGTCGCGCCGACGGCCGTCGACCGCGCGCTTGCGAGCAAGCGTGCCGCGCTCGCGCGGCGGAAGCTCTTCGCGCCGGCGTGACGCCCGCACGAAGAGGCCGCCTTCAGGCAGGATCCGGCGGCAACTCGACCAGGCCGAGCGCTTTGAAACAGCGATCGAAGCGGTTCCGATCGCAGGCGAAGACGCCGTGCTCGTCGAGCGTGACCGGCGATCCGCCGTTGCGCGAGGCACCGTCCTCCCACTCGCCGACTCGGGCCCGCGGCGCGTGCGCGTTGGTACCGTACGGATCGCGCAATATTACGTACTCGCCGCCTCGATGCGACATGAGTCCGAGCACCGAGTACGCGTGCCCCGGCACGACCTTGGCTCGGCCCCAATCGCGGCGTTCGTACGCGTCGTACGTCGATGCCATCGTCGGATGGCGCACGAGCGCGCCGTCGCACAGTTCGGCGAGCTTCGCCGACAGGCTGTCGTGCGCGTCGGGGGAGCGCGAATGCGACACCCCGCCGGCGAGAATCCGCGCCGCGTCCTGCGGCCATTTGCGTTCCACGCCGATGACCTGATAGTCGCGCGCGGTCGGCTCGGGCAAGGCCTCATCGTCCTGCGCGGTCGCTCCTTGCCGCGCGCGGAGCACGATGTGCGTCACGTACGCGCGCTCGACGAGCGCGGGCCAGGTCTCGTCGTGGGCGGCGGAGTGCGCGTAGATGAAGTGACCGCCGACGTCGAGCGGCACACGCGGCGGGACGTCGAAGGGTCGCGGATTGTGGTCGCCCGGATTCTCGCCGTGCAGCTGAACGAGCAGGGCATTCGGCGTCTTCGTTCCCTGCGTCGCCCGTGATAAGCGCTCGTACCACGTTCTCGGTCGCGCCCATGCGAGCGAGCACATCGACGCGACCAGGTAGCAATCGGCGAGGTTGCCCTGCTCGGGGTCGAGCCACGACACGCCGGCGACGTCGAGCGCGCCGACCGTGCGATAGGCGGCGATCGGCGCCGCCGGCGCGTTGCCGTACCGGATGCCCGGCGGATACCCGAGGTCGGCGACAGGGGCGACGAACGGCAGGATTCGCTCGATCGTGCCGGCGCGCAGACGTTTCGATAGCGCCGCCACCGATGGCAGCGCAACGATCTCATCCATCGGTCGCGGCTCCGGCACGTCGAGCGCCACTTGTCGAAGAAGGTCGAGCAGCGCGGGCGCCGTGGGACTTCCGTAGAACACGGCATCGGCATTGCCCCCAAACGCGTCGTCGAGCAGCGCTTCGGCTTCCGCCGTCGAGCGTGGCCACGGCCGTCCGGCGCCGGCACCACCCACCAGCGTACGAGCAAGGGCAAGCGGATTGGGCGCCCAGCGCATGTCGCTCGCAATCACTTCGGCACCCACGTTTACTACGTCGTCACGACCGGATACTGGCCGGGGGGCGTATCCTCGATCTGCTTGACGAGCGCGTAGGCGTCCTCGACCGCCATGAGCGCCGCCATCTCCGCCTTCTGAAGCGCTTCCCGCGCCCTGCGTATCGCCGCCAGTTCCCGCTTCGTCATCTCGAGCCGCCTGCGGGCGCGCGCGAGATCCTTCTTCAGGCCAGGCCACTTGGGGTTCATCTTCGGCGCGCTCGTCCTCTGCGCGGCGTTCCTTTGTGCGGGCATCGTCGTCATCTCCGGTTCGGCGGGCTCTCGCGGCCCCGCGCGGCCGTCTCCGCGCGCACCAGGACGTCGCCCGCGGGCGCCCTGGCGTAGAGCTCGTCCCTCAACTGCTCGGTCTCCCGCGAAGGCGGAAGTCCGAGGATGATCGACAGCATCTCGCGCAGGCGCCGGTAGACGCGAATCGCCTCCGCGTGCTGCCCGCGCCGTGACCACGCGCGCATCAATGCGCGCGCGAGATCCTCGGACGTCGGATCGGCAGCGAGCGCGCGCTCGAGCGCGGCGATCAGCCGGTCGTCCTCGCGTCCGTCGAGCACGGCATCGGCGATCAGCAGCGCCGAGCGCACCGCGCCCGCCACGGCCTCCCTGCCGGCGAGGAGCCACGGCGCGTCGCCCTCCTCGGGAAGGAAGCGCCCGTGGTATCGATCGAGCACCGCCGCAATGTCGGCGACCGCGTTCGACACGGCCGGCGGCTTGCCGCGCGCGCGATCGTCGCGATGCGCCTCGGCGTGCTGCAGCGCGCGCAGCAGAGGCGCGATGTCGGTCCATACCCGCGTCGGCGAAAGACGCAGCCGTCCTTCCGACAGCAGGACGGCATCGTCGTCGCGCAGGAGCTTGCGCAGGCGCGAAAGCGTCGTCTCCAGCGACTTCCGGGCGTTCGGCGCGTCGGCATCCGGCCACAGTCGCTCGGCGATCCAGTCGCGGTCCGCCGAGTCGCGTCCGAGCGCTTGGCACGTGACGAGCAGCTTCAGGAGCTCGAGCGGCTTGTCCTGTGTCTTGTGCGCCGGCTGGTAGCGCTCGCCGCCGATCGTCACCTCGAAGCCGCCGAGCGTGCGTATCGCGACCGGCCACGGCCACTCGGGCCCGGTACCGGCCGGGGGCACGAGGCGCTGCGCGCCGACCATGCGCCGGACGAAGTCGGTCGCGATGCCGTTGGCGAGCGCGAGACGGCACAGCCGCGCCATGGGCGCGCGGGCGCGGGACAGCAGGTTGACGAACGGGAGCGCCTCGGCTCGCCTCAGCACGTCGGCGAGAAGCGCGAAGTCCTGTTCGCCCCCGGCGAAAAAGCGCAACGCGTCGCGAATGATCAGCACGGCGTCGCGCTGCTGTTCCTCGAGCTCGCTCAGCATGCGATCGGCCGCAGCGAGCGCGTCGTCGAACCGCTCGTTCGCGGCGAGCGCATAGATGTGCTCGACCTGGAATTCGCGCGCATGCCCGCCGGAATAACCGGCGATCTCGGCGGTGGAAAGCGCGTGCTCGGCCCAGCGCAAGCCCTCCGCGGGCTGGTCCTGCGACAGCAGCGCGCGGGCCTTGAGGCGCGCGAAATCCGCCCGCTGCGCCGGGGCCGCTTCTGCCATCAGCTCCTCCAGCGTCGCGAGCTCCGCGACGGCCCGCGCCAAGTCGTGCTTGAGCGCCGCATCGGCCGTCACCATGCCGAGCTCGAACACCAGGCGCCGCGAGCCGCAGAGCTCGGTGAGACGCCGGGCCTCGTCGAGGCATTCCCCCGCGCGGTCGTGCTTGCCGTCCACGTAGAACGCCCACGACGCCGCGATGTACCAGCGGCCGCGCTGCAGCGCGCTCGCGGTGGGGCGCTTCGCGTACGCGCTCGTCTCGAGCACGAGCGCCTGTGCGCGCTGGGGTGTGGAGAAGATACGGGCATGATCGACGACGAGGCGCGCCGCGATGGCCGGCTCGTCCGGCGTGAGCCACGCGCCGTCGTCGTCGAGCAGCACGCGCAAGCGGCGCACGAGCGCGTCGGCATCCACGCCCGGGGGATGCGCGCCGAGCGTGAGCGACGCCGCCATCGCGCCGAGCAGCAGCGCCGACTCGAACGGGGCGCCGGGTGCGACCGCCTCGTGCCCGCCTGCGTGCTCGTGCCGTGCGAGCCACGCGTCGAGCGTGCGCAGGTCCGCATAGTCGAGCCCGAACGCCATCACCACGCGCGCGGCGGCGAGGCGCATGCCGAGACGATTGCCGGCGCGCTCGAACGCCGCGTACGCACGCTCGAACCAGCCACGCGCCGTCTCCTCGTTGAAGCCGAGCAGCGCCTGGCCCGCCCAGAAGCACAGCCAGGGACGCGTATCGGCGACCGTCGCCGGCAGGCGCGCGGCCGCGCGCATCAGGAGCTCCGCCTGGCTGCGCCGCGCGTAGCGCTCGGCGATGCGCTCGAGCAGGTCGGCGGCACGCTCGTACGCGGCGCGATCGACAAGGAGCGCGAACGCGTCCTCGTCGAAGCCCGCCGCGGCGAGCGCCTCCGCGGTGCGCTCGGCCCATGCGTCCGCGCCCTGCGCACCCAGGCGCTCGGCGAGCAGCGACTGGAGCCCGCGTCGCACGAGACCGTGCGCCTCGTAGATCGGCCCGCCTCTCGCGCCGGTGCGGCGCAGCAGCCCGTGCGCGCGCAGCACCTCGATCTCGCCGACCGCCGCATCCCCCGCCAGCGCGCGCACGATCGCGTCGTCGAACTGCGGGGCGAGGCAGGTGCGAAGCAGGAGCTCGCGCCGCGGCTCGGGCATGCGGGCGAGGAGCCGGCCGAGCAGGTGCCGGTGGATCTGCTCGACGGCGCGCTCCGCCTGTCCCGCCTCGAGCGATTCGGCGCCGCGCAGGAATTCGCACGCGAGCACGAGCGCGCCCGCATGTCCGCCCGTCAGCGCGGCGAGCTCCGCGCCGCCGATGCCCCGAAGACGCGAGGCGGCAGCCAGCGCCGCGCATTCGTTCTCGTCGAACGCGAGCGGGACGTCGTTGCAGAGCGCGAGCCGCCGCTGCGCGACGACGTCGAAGAACGCGGGCCCCGGAGGCCGCTCGCCGACGAGCCACAGCTCGATGCGCGCGTCGACTGTGGCCACGAACCGCGCGAGCGCGCGCTGCATCGCCTCGCGCATGATCGTGTGCGCGTTGTCGAGCACGAACGTCGCCTCCCCGCAGCGCTCGACGACGGCGGCGAAGTAGCGCTGCGCGAACGCGTCCTCGGCAGCACGATCGTCGTCGACGAACGTCGGGAGGTCGTGCGCCTGTGGCCGGATGCGCTCGATCGCGGCGGTGAAGTTGGCGTAGAAGAACGCGGGGTCGTCGTCGCGCTCGTCGAGCCGGTACCACACGCAGCGTCTGCCGCTGCGATGCACGTGGCTGGCGATGAGCGTCGACTTGCCGCTTCCCGAAACGCCCGTCAGCCACCGGGCGGGCGCGGCGTCGGCGTTCAACGCAGCCAGCGCGGCCGCACGCTCGATCGCACCGTCGAGCGGGGGCGGCGTCGCCTTGAAACCCGTCGCCGGCACTTCGACTCTCATCGCGCTCCCCTC
>JBLMWW010000135.1:0-5538 GCA_050257435.1 Rudaea sp. | reverse complement strand
GTCACTGCTCGTCGGTCTTGTACTCGACGTAGGTGCGGTCGCGCAGCTGCCGCACGAACTCCTCGAACTGCTCGTCGCTCTTGCGCTGGCGGATCGCCTGCCGCGCCTGCTCGCGCCGCCGCTGCTCGGTGACGTCCTGCTTCCGCCTTCCGAGCACCTGGATCAGGTGCCAGCCGAAGGGCGTGCGCACCGGCTGGGAGATCTCGTCGACGGCGAGCTTGTCGAGCGCACGCTCGAAATCGGGCACCGTGTCGCCGGGCGAGATCCAGCCGAGATCGCCCCCCTTCGCGCTCGACGCGTCCTCGGAGTTCGCGCGCGCGAGGTCCTCGAAGCTCGCCCCGGCGACCAGCCGCTCCCGCAGCCGGTCGATGCGCGCCTTCGCATCCGCCTCCGACGTCTGCTCGTTGACCTTGATCAGGATGTGGCGCGCGTGCGTCTGCTCGACGATCGTCGGCTGGTTGCGGCTGCGCTCGTCGACGAGCTTCACGATGTGGAAGCCGCCTGCGCTGCGCAGGATGCCCGAGACTTCGCCCGGCTTCATGCCGCGCACGACGTCGGCGAACACGCTCGGCAGCCGCGCGCGCGTGCGCCAGCCGAGATCGCCGCCCGAGGGCGCATCCGGAGCATTGGAGTACGCGGCCGCGACCTGGCGGAAATCCTTGCCCGACTTGAGCTCGGCGAGCGCCGCCTCGGCCTGCCCATGCGCGGCCTCGATCGCCTGCGAGGACGCCTGCTCGGGCACCGTGATGTAGATGTGCGAGAGGAGGTACTCGTCCTCGCCTCCGGCCTGGGACGCGAGCGTCGCGAGATAGTTGTCGACCTCGGCGTCGGACACCGTCACCTTGCTGTCGACCTCGCGCTCGCGCACGCGCTGGATGATGATCTGGCGGCGGATGTCCTCGCGATAGTTCGCGTACGGGATGCCCTCGCGCTCGAGGACCTTGCGAAATTCCTCCGGCGAGAGCTTGTTCTCCTCGGCGACGCGCAGGATCGTGCGCTCGACCGTCGTGTCGTCGACGCGGATGCCGGTCTCCTTCGCATATTGCAGCACCGCGCGCTCGACGATCAGGCGCTCGAGCACCTGCTTGTCGATGACGTCGTTCGTTGGCGGCGTCACCTTCGACGCCTTCATCTGCGAGATGAGGATGCGCCGGCCCTCGTTCAGGTCCCATTGCGTGATCGCCTCGTCGTTGACGACGACGATCACGCGGTCGAGCGGCACGACGCCATTGGCCGCGCGAGCGGCCGGTGCACCGCCCGCGGCCGCGACGAGCAGCGCGAGCGCGAAAAGGATTGCGTGACGGAAACGGCAGGCGTCCATCGAGGAATGCCTTTCAGAATTCGGGGAGCGGCTCGAGTCGGCGATCACGGTCGCGCAACGACGGATCGTTGGCGGGCACGTAGCCCGGGACGCTGCGGCGCAGAAGCTCGAGCGGGCTCGTTCCGACACGCCCGAGCCCGTTCAGTTCCAGCTGCACGAAGATGGACGTCGTCGCCTGCTGCGTCGTCGTCGTCAGCCGCTGGCCAACGACGCGCAGCACCCAGCAGTCGGCATTGTACTCGATGCCCGCCACTGCCTCCAGCGTCTTGCGGTCGGTGATCGAGTAGTTCCAGCGGCCGATCAGCGTGAAGCGGTCGGCGACCGGCCACTGGCCCGACAGGTCGACCTGCTTGATCTGCTCGATGCCGCGCGTGGGGTCGACCAGCGTGCGCGTGTAGCGCCACGTCGCGTTCAACACGTGCCCCGGCTGCGGCGTGTAGCGGACGCCGGCGTTCAGGCGCTCCACCTCGTGCGCGTCGAAGTTGTATTGCAGAAGGCTCGCGAGCGACCACGCGTCGGAGACCCTCCCCTCGGCGGATACCAGAAAATCGGACGTCGACGCCGAGCGCAGCGGCTCGTTGAGGCTCACCTTCTGGTCCTCGAAATAGAACCGCTGCCCGACGGCGAAGCGCATGCGCTCGCCGCCGGTGTCGCGGTCGAGGAAGCGCGACGTGAGCGCGAGCGTGAGCTGGTTGGCGTCGCCGATGCGGTCGTTGCCGATGTAGCGGTTCTCGGCGAAAAGCTGCGAGAAGTTGAAATCGTCGAGCGCCGTGTCGAACACCGGCGCGTCCGATTGCCCGCGGAACGGCACGTAGACGTAGAACGCTCGCGGCTCGAGCGTCTGCGTGAGCGGCGCGCTCATGATCTCGAGATCGCGCTCGAACACGAGGCCGCCGTCGAGGCTCGTGATCGGAATCGCGTAGCCCGGGTGGCGGTCGGGCAGCCCGCGCGTCGTCTGGTCCAGCAGGTACTCGCGCAGGTGCACCCCGGTGCGCGCGGTGAAGAACCACGCCGGCCCCTGCCGCATCCACGCCACCGTCGGGTAGAGCACGAAGCGCTCGCCGTTGGGCACCAGCGCCGGCTGCGAAAAGCGCGCGTATTCGCCGGTGCCGCTCCACGTGAGCCCGAGCCAGTCGGTATCGCGCAGCGAAGCGAGCACTTGGGGCAGCCGGTTGTACGGCGGCACGACCGGCGCATTCGGATCCTGCAGCGTCTGGTAGCTCTGCACGCGCGCCAGCACCGACCACGGCCCGTGCGTCGCCACGACACCCCCCTCGCGCGGCAGCGTCTTCTGCGAGGTGATCGAGACGCGATCCGCGAAATCGGCGAAGTACTTGTCGTCGGAGACGCGGTTCAGGTTCCAGTATCCGGCGAGCCACGGCCGGAACTGCTCGTTGTGTGCCCACGCGAGCGCGTAACGTCGCTCGCCGGTTTGCCGGTCGTTTCCCAGTATCTCGGCGTTCATCTCGCCGTTCATCGCGCCGAGCGGCGCGTCCGGATCGCCGAAGAGATAGCGGAACTGCGTTCCGATCATCAGCCCCCGCTTGGTCATGAAGCGCGGGGTGATCGTCGCGTCGTAGTTCGGCGCGAGATTGAGGTAGTAGGGGACGCTCGCTTCGAAGCCGCGCACGCCGGTCGAGCCCAGCGTCGGCGTGAGAAACCCGGACTTGCGCTCGTTCGACAGCGGAAACTGGAGCCACGGCGCGTAGAGGACCGGCGTGTCGAAGAAATGCACCGAGACACCGTGCGCGGTGCCGACCTTGCGCAGGTTGTCGACCTCGAGCTCGTCGCTTTGCAGGTACCAGTCGGGGTGCGGCGCCACGCACGTCGTGTAGCTCGCGTCGCTCGCCTCGTATTGCCCCGGGCCCTTGAAGCGGATCTCGGACGCGTCGCCGTGCGCGCCGGCCTCGGCGACGAAGTAGCGGGGCTTGCGGAAGAAGCCGGTTTCGGTGTCGCGCTTGTACTGCACCTCCGGCCCGGTGATCCAGTCGAAGCCGCGCCGCAGGACGACGTTGCCCTCGCCGGAAATCGTCTGATCGCCGACCGAATACGACAGGCGATCGGCGAGCACCGTCTCGCGATGCGTGCGCAGCTCGACGTCGCCCTCCGCCGTGACGCGCGCGCGGTCCCCTTCGAGCCGATCGGCGCGCAGGAACAGCGCGCCGCGTCCCGCGCGATCCTCGCCGATGCCGATTTGCTGCGCCGGCGTTCCCGTTCCGGCCGGCGGCGGGGCGACCCCGATGTCCCGCGAGAGCTTGAGCGCAAGCGGCTGCGCCAGCGCAGGCTGCGCGCACACGCCCGCGATGGCGGCGCAGACGGCGATCGCGCCGGCTCGAAGCTTCATCGGGAAGGAAAAGAAGTGCAACCGGCGTTTGCTAAGATTTGCGCCATTCTAGCCCGCCTCGAATGGTGCAGGGTCGGCGCTAAAGGTGCCCCTCGCCATCGTCCGACGGCGGTTTCCGCCGTGCGCTCCGCCCGAGAGTTCCCGCCTGAGTCCCGAAATCGCCCACGCCGATGCACGCGCCGAGGCTCTCGCCGGGTGGCTCGCCACGACGCTTCCCGTCGGCATCGCGTCGATCGCACCCGCGTCGGCCGATGCGAGCTTCCGCCGCTATTTCCGCGTGACGCTGGCGGCGCCGCTGCCGCAATGCCCGGACACCACGCTGATCGCGATGGATGCGCCGCCGCCGCAGGAGGATTGCCGTCCCTACGTGCACGTTGCACGGCTCCTGCGCGATGCCGGGGTGCACGTTCCGCGCATCCTCGGCTCGGATCTCGCGCGCGGCTACCTGCTGATGACCGATCTCGGCGCGACGACGTACGCGTCGGCGCTCACCGACGACACCGCGCCGCGCCTCTACGGGGATGCGCTCGATGCGCTGGTGCGCATGCAGCGCGCGCTCTGCGAGGACGAGCTGCCGCCCTACGACGACGCGCTGCTGCGCCGCGAGCTCATGCTGTTTCCCGAGTGGTACGTCGCGAAGCATCTCGGCGTTACGCTCACGCCGGCCGAGCAGGCGACGCTCGCCGCCGCGTTCGAGCTCCTGCTCGCGAACAACCTCGCGCAGCCGCGCGTTCTCGTGCATCGCGACTACCATTCGCGCAACTTGATGGTGACCACGCCCAATCCCGGCGTGCTCGATTTCCAGGACGCCGTCCACGGCCCGATCACCTACGACCTCGTCTCGCTTCTGCGCGATGCGTACGTCGAGTGGGACGAGGAGCGGCAGCTCGACTGGACGATCCGCTACTGGGAGCGTGCGCGCAACGCCCACCTGCCGGTGCGTGCCGATTTCGCCGCGTTCTGGCGCGACTTCGAATGGATGGGCGTGCAGCGGCAGCTCAAGGTCCTCGGCATCTTCGCGCGCCTGCTGCACCGCGACGGCAAGAGCGCGTACGTCGCGGACATGCCGCGCGTGTTGCGCTACCTGCGCGGCGCGTGTGCGCGCTATCCGCAATTCGATCCCCTTGCGGCGCTCCTCGACGCGCTCGACGAACGCGTGGCGCGCGCCGCCGCGGCGCCGTCGTGACGCCCCCCATGCCGGCGCTCGCACGCGCGATGATCCTGGCCGCCGGCCGCGGCGAGCGGATGAGGCCGCTGTCCGACGCGACGCCGAAGCCGCTGCTTCCCGTCGGCGGCAAGCCGCTCATCGCCTGGCAGGTCGAGGCGCTCGCGCGTGCCGGGTTCCGCGACATCGTCGTCAACGTCGCGCATCGCGCCGAGAGGATGCGCGACTTCCTCGGTGACGGCGCGGCGTTCGGCGTGCGCATCGCGTGGTCGCACGAGCCGGAACCGCTCGAGACCGCGGGCGGCATCGCGACGGCGTCGCCGCTTCTCGCTCCCGGCCCGGCGCTCATCGTGTCGGGTGACATCTGGACGCGCTTCGACTACGCGTCGCTCCTTCCCCGCATGACGGCGCTCGCTGCGGATGCGTCCCGCCGCGTGCATCTCGTCATGGTGCCGAACCCGGCGTACCACGCCGGCGGCGATTTCGCGCTCGTGGGCGAGCGCCTGCGACTCGACGGGGGAGCGCGGCTCACGTTCGGCAACATCGGCGTCTACGACACGGCGCTGTTTCGCGAACTTCCGCGGGGCGTCAAGCTCAAAATGCTGCCCCTCTATCAGGATTGGATCCGCCGCGGCCTCGTGACCGGCGAGCGCTACGACGGGCCGTGGGCGAACATAGGCACGCCCGCCGACCTCGCCGCGCTCGATG
>JBLMWW010000134.1:0-7298 GCA_050257435.1 Rudaea sp. | reverse complement strand
ATTGCTGGGCGATCTGCAGCAGGTTGTTCACGAGCCAGTACAGCACGAGGCCGGACGGGAAGAACAGGAACATGATCGAGAACGCCACCGGCATGAACTGCATCACCTTCGCCTGCACCGGGTCGGAAATCGGCGTCGGCGACAGCTTTACCTGCATGTACGCGGAGATCGCGTAGACGACCGGCAGGATGAACCACGGGTCCGGCGCGGACAGGTCGTGGATCCAGCCGATCCACGGCGCGTGGCGCAGCTCGACCGCCGACAGCAGCACCCAGTAGAGCGCGATGAACACGGGAATCTGCACGACGATCGGCAGGCAGCCGCCGAGCGGGTTGATCTTCTCCTGCCGATAGAGCTCCATCATCTTGATCTGGAGCTGCTGCTTGTCGTTCGCGTACTGCTCCTGCAGCGCCTTCATCTTGGGCGCAACGAGCTTCATCTTCGCCATCGAGCGCGCCGCCTTCGCATTGAGCGGGAAGAACGCGCCCTTGATGAGGATCGTCATCACGATGATCGCGAAGCCCCAGTTCCCGATCAGCGAGTGCAGCCATTTGAGGAGCCAGAAGAGCGGCGCGGCGATGATCGTGAAAATCCCGTAGTCGACGACGAGGTCGAGGCCCTTCGCGAGCTTCGCGAGCGCCTCCTGGTCCTGCGGGCCGACGTAAAGGCGCGCCTGCACGACGCCGGTCGCGCCCGGCGCGATCGTCCCCTCGCTGTAACGGACGCCCGCCGTGTAGAGGCCGTTGTCGAGCTTCGTCGTGTAGAACTGGCGCTTGACGCTGTCGGGCGGCAACCACGCGGTGACGAAGTAGTGCTCGATCATGCCGATCCAGCCGTTGTCCGTCGCATGCGTGTACGCGGGCTTGCGCGACGGGTCCGCCGCCTCCTTGTCGATCTCGCCGAAGTCGACCTTCTTGAACTTGTCCTGGTCGTCGTAGACGACGGGGCCGACGAACGACGCCGGCGCCATCGAGCTTTGCCTGCCGACCTTCTTCGTGTCGCGCATCAACTGGAAGTAGGCCTCGGGCGCGATCGGCGCATTGCCGGCGTTCGTCACGTCGAAGGCGACGTCGATCACGTAGCTTCCGCGATGAAACGTGAGCGTCTGGACGATCTTGTCGCCGTTCGCCGCGGTCGCCGCAAGCTTCACCTGCAGCTGGTCCTGGCCGGGCGCGAGCGTCCGCGGGCCCGGCAACGGCTCGTAGACGGTGCGGTGGTTCGGAAAGCCTTCGCCGATCAGGCCGGCCTGTGCGACGAACGTGCGGTCGGCGTTGCGCTGCAGCGCCAGATACGGCTTCGACTTGTCCTCGGCGTCGCGATGCATGTCGAGCGCGACGCGCGCGATCGTGCCGCCGACGGTGTCGATATCGGCCGTGTAGAGGTCGGTCCTCACCTCGATCGTCTCGCCCTTCGGCGCGCCCGTCGCGACGGGCGGAGCACCGGGCGGCGCCGCCACCTGCGGGAGGGTGCGGCTTGGTGCGGCCGTCGAAGGCGCCGGCTGCGCCGGGTGCGACACGGTCGGCGGGGCTGGCGGGTTGCGCTCGCGTTCCCACGCCTGCCAGAGCATCAGCCCGGAGAAGGAGAAGACGAGCCAGAGGATCAGGCGTTGGGTGTCCATGCGGGTTGCGTTCAAGGGCGGGCCGGACGAAATGGGATTGGACGAAACGAAGCCGCGCTCACTGGTCTACCCTCCGCGCTTCGCGCTGCGGGTGCTGATTCGCGCCTGGGACGGCCCTGCGCGCTCATGGCACCGGGTCGTAGCCCCCGGGATGCCAGGGATGGCAGCGCGAGAGACGGCGGATGGCGAGCCATGCGCCGCGTCCCGCGCCATGCCGGGCGATCGCGTCGTGGGCGTAGTCGGAGCAACTCGGATAGAAGCGGCAGTTGGCGCCGAGCATCGGCCGAAAGAGGTATTGGTAGGCGCGCAAGGCGCCGAGGAGCAGTGGCTTCATCGCTGTTCGACCAGGCGCGCGAGCAATCGGCGCGATTCGGCGACGGCTGCCGCGATGTCGTTGCGTGCCGTCGGGCCGCGCACGCGCAGGATGACGTCGAACGCCTCCACCGCAGGGCGCACGGCGCGGACGCTTTCCCGCAACCGGCGGCGCAGGCGATTACGGTCCACCGCGTTGCGGATCGACTTGCGCCCGATGACGTAGCCCACGCGGCCGGGTGGGCGTGCCGCGGGCGCGGCGATCAGTTGCAGGAAATGCGCGTCGTAGCGCGTGCCCGATCGGAATACGGCCTCGAAGGCCCCGGTGCCGCTGAGCCGGTACCGTGCGGCACGCTGCTGACGCCGAGGTGCGGCTCGAACGTGCGTCAGACGGCAAGCCGCGCGCGGCCCTTGGCCCGCCGGGCCGAGAGGACCTTGCGGCCGCCGACGGTTTTCATCCGGGCGCGAAACCCGTGCGTGCGCGCGCGGCGAAGCTTCGATGGCTGGAAAGTGCGTTTCATCGTCGAGCCTTTGGGGGAGGATGCGAGCGCGCGGAGAAAGGTCGAGCCTCGCGCCGAAAAGCCTTACATTAGAGCGCGTTAGACACATTCTGTCAACGTCGTGCCGCGCCCCGCGCGCTTGGGCGCCGATTCCGGCAGGGATTCTCGAGCGAACGACCGCGGCCCGCAACCCAACGCGAGCAGTCACTTTCACCGCGCGCCGCGCCGCGCCGAAGCGGACCGAAAACGCCGCCGAGGCCTGTGGATAACCCCGAAAGGTGGGGCTAGAATGCCCCGGCCGGCCAGTCGCAACCTCTCCGCGCAACGCCGCAACATCCATTTCATCCACTGGCCGCTTCGTGCATTCCGCTTCGCCCCCGCCCGCCTGGGCCGCCTGCCTCGCCGCCTTCGAGCGCGAGCTCACTCCCCAGCAGTTCGCCACCTGGATTCGCCCGCTCAACTGCGTCGACGAATCCGGGCGACTGCGCCTGACCGCACCGAATCGCTTCGTCCTGCAGTGGGTCAAGGACCGGTTCGGCAGCCGCATCGAGGCGCTCGCGCGCCAGGCCACCGGGGCCTCGATCGATCTCGAATTCGCCGTCGCCGACCCGGCCGCCGCCGCGCCGGCCGGGAAGCCGAACGCCTCGGCGGCATCGACGTTGCCCGGCCCGGCCGCGCCGATCGTCGTCAACGGCCGCGCGAGCGCGGTACTCGCCGCCGAGCCCACCCCCACTGCCGTCGGCCAGGCACCGCCCACGCGCCGTGCCGAGCCGGGCAGCCTCAACCCGACGTTCACCTTCGGCTCGTTCGTCGCGGGCAAGGCGAACCAACTCGCGCGTGCCGCGGGCCTGCAGGTTGCGGATCATCCGACGTCGTACAACCCGCTTTTCGTTTATGGCGGCGTGGGCCTCGGCAAGACGCACCTGATCCAGGCCATCGGCAACCAGATCCTGCAGCACAATCCGTCGGCGAAGATCCGCTACATCCACGCCGAGACGTACGTATCCGACGTCGTGCGCGCCTACCAGCACAAGGCCTTCGACGACTTCAAGCGCCACTACCGCTCGCTCGACCTGCTCCTGATCGACGACATCCAGTTCTTCGGCGGCAAGAGCCGCACGCAGGAAGAATTCTTCTACCTGTTCAACACGCTGATCGAAGCCCATCGGCAGGTGGTCATCACCTGCGACACCTACCCGAAGGAGATCGCCGGGATCGAGGAGCGGCTGATCTCGCGCTTCGGCTGGGGCCTGACGGTGGCCCTGGAACCGCCGGAGCTCGAGATGCGCGTCGCGATCCTCCTCGCCAAGGCGGCATCGGTGAACGTGCGGCTCGACGAGCAGGTCGCGTTCTTCATCGCCAAGCACATCCGCAGCAACGTGCGCGAGCTCGAGGGCGCGCTGAAGCGCATCCTTGCCTACGCGCGGTTCCACGGGCAGGAGATCACGCTGCCGATGACCAAGGAGGCCCTGCGCGACCTCCTCGCCGTGCAGAACCGGCAGATCTCGATCGACAACATCCAGAAGACGGTCGCCGACTACTACAAGGTGCGCGTCACCGACATGCACTCCAAGAAGCGCTCGCGCGCCGTGGCGCGGCCGCGGCAGGTGGCCATGGCGCTCGCCAAGGAGCTCACGCAGTTGTCGCTTCCCGAGATCGGCAGCAACTTCGGCGGCCGCGACCACACGACCGTGCTCCACGCGTGCCGGCAGATTGCCAAATTGCGCGAGTCGCTGCCGGACCTCAATCACGACGTCAATTTCCTGCTGCAGGTCCTGCGGAGCTAGGGTCACCGGGCCGCTCTTCAAACGCCTAAATTCCGGGCGTCCTGCGCGCTGGAAGACGCTGGGGGAAATGGTTATAATTTGGGGATTAAGCGGCCGCTTTCCGCGACGGCAAAAAAGCCCCCAAACAATCCACAGGCCGCACATGGGTTGTCCGGCGCCGGGCGCGCGCGACAAGCTTCTGATGCGACAACGCAAATGGGCGTTACCCCCGGTTTCGCCGCCCCTCCTATTAACGTTCTTAATGTTCGACAAATGCAGCTAAAACAAATCCCCCGCGACACGCTGCTGAAGCCGTTGCAGGCCGTCTCGGGCATTGTCGAACGCAAGCACACGCTGCCGATCCTCGCCAACGTCCTGCTCGAACAGAAGGACGGGCGCCTGCACGTCACCGCGACCGACCTCGAGATGCAGATCACCGCGGTTGCCGACGTTCCCGGGAAGGACGGACAGGCCACGACCGTGGGCGCGCGCAAGCTGCAGGACCTGCTGCGCGCGTTGCCCGACGATTCGCAGATCAACGTCGACGCGACGGGCAGCAAGATGACCGTGCGCGCGGGCCGGTCGCGCTTCAACCTGCAGACGCTCGCGGCGAGCGACTATCCGCGCATCAGCGTGGGTCAGGAGCAATTGCAGACCCTCACGCTGCCGCAGCGCGACTTTCGCTCGCTCGTGAAGCTCGCCGAGTTCGCGATGGCACAGCAGGACATCCGCTACTACCTGAACGGCATGCTGCTCGTCGTGGACCGGGGATCGCTGCAGGCGGTTGCCACCGACGGGCATCGGCTGTCGTGGGCGAGCCTCGCGATCGGCGGCGACTACACCCGCGCGGAAGTGATCCTCCCGCGCAAGACGGTGCTCGAGCTTTCGAAGCTCCTCGAGGACAGCGACACGCCGCTCACGATCGACATCCTGTCGAACCAGGCGCGCTTCCGCTTCGGCAGCGTCGAGCTCGTCTCGAAGGTCGTCGACGGCAAGTTTCCCGATTTCAACCGCGTGATCCCGACGGGGCACGGCAAGTCGATCGAGCTCGAGCGCGCGACGCTGTTGGCGGCGCTGCAGCGTGCGGCGATTCTGTCGAACGAGAAATTCCGCGGCGTGCGTCTTGTATTGGGCGAGGGTCAACTCAAGATCATCTGTACGAACAGCGAGCAGGAAGAAGCCGAGGAGGAGCTGCCCGTCGATTACCAGGGCGACGGGCTCGACATCGGCTTCAACATCACCTACCTGCTCGACGTGCTTTCGAACGTCGCGAGCGACAAGGTGCACGTCGCGTTCGGCGACGCCAATTCCAGCGCGTTGGTGACGCTCCCCGGCCGCGACGATTACAAGTACGTCGTCATGCCGATGCGCATTTGATGCGCGGGCCAAGCGGCTGCGCCACCCGTCTGCCTCGCTGGAGCGAATGCCCGTTGCTCGACCTTTGCCAAACGGGGCGGCAGACGTATTCCCAGGCGCTGGGACGACGACGTATTTCGCATCGCGTCGGCTCGCCACCCTGTCTGCCTGCCCATCCCGAAAGACAAGAGTGACCGCAGTAAGGCAGCAATCGATCTGAATCCACGATGACCCCAGCCAATCCGAAGCCCCGCCAGGTCGGCGACGAATACGATTCCTCGAGCATCAAGATTCTCAAGGGTCTCGATGCCGTGCGCAAGCGCCCCGGCATGTACATCGGCGACACGTCCGACGGCACGGGACTCCACCACATGGTGTTCGAGGTCCTCGACAATTCGATCGACGAGGCGCTCGCCGGCTACTGCGACGACATCAAGGTCGTGATCCACGCCGACAATTCGGTCTCCGTCGTCGACAACGGCCGCGGCATTCCCACCGATATCAAGGAGGACGACGAGTTGCGCCGCTCGGCCGCCGAGATCGTGATGACCGAGTTGCACGCGGGCGGCAAGTTCGACCAGAACAGCTACAAGGTCTCGGGCGGCCTGCATGGCGTCGGCGTGTCCGTGGTGAACGCACTCTCCGACTGGCTCAAGCTTCGCATCTGGCGTAACGGCGAGATCCACCAGATGGAATTTCGCCAGGGCGTGCCGGTCGCGCCGCTCGCCGTCGTCGGATCGACCGACCGCCGCGGCACCGAGGTGCACTTCATGGCCTCCCTCGCCACGTTCGGCCGGGTCGAGTACCACTACGAGATCCTCGCGAAGCGCATTCGCGAGCTGTCGTTCCTGAACAACGGCGTCAAGATCGAGCTCGTGGATCAGCGCGACGGCAAGAGCGAGAACTTCGCCTATTCGGGCGGCGTCAAGGCCTTCGTCGAGTTCATGAACCGCAGCAAGTCGGTGCTGCACCCGAAGATCTTCCACGGGGTCGGCGAGAAGGAAGGCGTCACCGTCGAGGTCGCGATGCAATGGAACGACTCGTACGCCGAGTCGGTGCAGTGCTTCACCAACAACATCCCGCAGCGCGACGGCGGCACGCACCTGACCGGCCTGCGGCAGGCGATGACCCGCACGCTCAACAGCTACATCGACAAGGAAGACATCGCGAAGAAGGCGAAGGTCGAGACGACCGGCGACGACATGCGCGAGGGGCTCACCTGCGTGCTTTCGGTGAAGGTGCCCGAGCCCAAGTTCTCGTCGCAGACGAAGGACAAGCTCGTGAGCTCCGAGGTGCAGCCGATCGTGCAGGAGATCGTCGGCGCGATGCTGTGGGACTTCCTGCTCGAGAATCCCGCCGACGCGAAGATCATCTGCACGAAGATCGTCGAGGCGGCGCGCGCCAGGGAGGCGGCGCGCAAGGCGCGCGAGCTCACGCGCCGCAAGGGCGTCCTCGACGGCATGGGGTTGCCGGGCAAGCTCGCCGACTGCCAGGAGCGCGACCCGGCGCTCTCCGAGATCTACCTCGTGGAGGGCGATTCCGCAGGCGGGTCGGCGAAGCAGGGGCGCGACCGCAAGTTCCAGGCGATCCTGCCGCTGCGCGGCAAGATCCTGAACGTCGAGAAAGCGCGCTTCGACAAGATGCTGGGCTCGGAGGAGATCAAGACGATCATCACCGCCCTCGGCACCGGCATCGGGCGCGAGGACTTCGACATCGCGCGGCTGCGGTACCACAAGCTGATCATCA
>JBLMWW010000133.1:0-9218 GCA_050257435.1 Rudaea sp. | reverse complement strand
TCTGCGGCGCGGCGAGACCGTTGCCGTCGACCGACTCGATCGTGTCGAGCAGGTCGTCGATGAGCCGGGCGACCTCGGGCGACGTCGGATCCGCGACCGGCGCCGACACCTGTTTGAGGTGTTCGTTGCCCATGAGGAGGATGCGGTGGATGGCCATGGGTGTTCAGGGGTCAGGGTTAAGGGGACAGGGACAGGGAGCGTCGGGACAGGGTACGCAGGTCGGGTTGCGATGCGCGAACGCTCGTGCGGTCGTCATCGTCGTGATCAACTTCGCTGCACGGCGCATAGCCCGGTCGCGTTCGCCATGCCGTTACGACAGTTCCCGGCGATCCAGCACTCGCGAATGCCCCGGCATCGATCGGACTGCAGCTTCGCCAACGACCGACCTTTGCCAGTGCCGCCCGGGCACGGCCGCCAGCAGCTCGCGCGTATACGGGTGTTGCGGATCGGCGTAGACGCGAGCCGTCTCGCCATGCTCGACGATTTCGCCGTCACGCATCACCGCGATGCGATCGCACACCTGCGCTGCGACCCGCAGGTCATGCGTGATGAACAGCATCGCCAGATTGAAGCGATCGCGGATATCGGCGAGCAGCCGCAAAACCTGCGCCTGAACCGACACGTCGAGCGCGGACACGGGCTCGTCGGCAACCAGGATCGAAGGGTCGAGCGCGAGCGCACGCGCGATGCCGATCCGCTGACGCTGCCCACCCGAGAATTCGTGCGGATACCGGTCTGCCGCCCGGCGGTCGAGGCCGACGAGCTCGAGCAACGAATACGCGCGAGCGAGCGCCTCGGCCTCCGGCACACCGCACACGACCGGGCCCTCGGCGATCAACCGGCCCACTGTGCAGCGCGGGTCGAGCGAGCCGAAAGGATCCTGAAACACGATCTGGACGTAGCGGCGATGCGCACGCAACTCGCGGCGCGTAAGCTTCATCCAGTCGACGTCGCGTACGATGACCGAGCCGTTGTCGGCGTGGACGAGGCGCACGATGCAGCGCGCCAGCGTCGATTTGCCGGAACCCGATTCGCCTACGAGGCCGAGGGTTTCGCCGCGCCGGACGGTGAGCTCGACCGACTTCAGCGCGCGTACCGCACGTTCACCGCCGAACAAACCGCCTGCACGATACGTCTTGTCGAGCGCTCGCACCGAGAGCACGTGCGGTGCGGCGTCGTTCGCGGCGCGCGTCATCGGCGTCAGGCCGGGAATCGCCGCGATCAGCGCTTGCGTGTAGGCGTGCGAAGGGGCGTTCAGCACCTGCGCTGCGTCGCCGAATTCGACGAGCCTGCCCTGCTGCATCACGGCGACCCGGTCGGCGATTTCGGCGACAACGCCGAAATCGTGCGTGATGAACACGACGCCCATGTGGCGCGACCGCTGCACGTCACGAATCAGCGCCAGGATTCCCGCCTGCGTCGTTACGTCCAAGGCGGTCGTCGGCTCGTCGGCGATCAGCACCCAAGGCTCGAGGATCAGCGCCATCGCGATCATCGCGCGCTGGCGCTGGCCGCCGGAAATTTCGTGCGGATACGCGCGCATCACACGCGCGGCCTCGGAAAGACGCACCGATTCCAGCATTGCCACCATGCGGTCGGTGCGTGTGCGCCGTGGAAGATCGGTGTGCAGCGCAAGCACTTCGTCGATCTGCGCACCGATCGTCTTCACCGGATTCAGGGCCGTCATCGGCTCCTGGAAAACCATCGAGATGCGACTGCAGCGGAGCTCGCGCATCCGCGTCGGGTCGGCCTTCAGCAAGTCCTCGCCGTCCAGCAGGACACGGCCGGCGCTCGCCCGCAGATGCGGCGCGGGGAGGAGCCGCATGATCGCGCGCGCCATGACCGATTTGCCGGAGCCCGATTCCCCGACGACACACAGGATCTCGTTGCGGCGCAAGTTGAGGCTCACGCCGGTCACCGCCTGCGGACGGTCGGCCCATGGGGGCAGATCGACGGTCAGGCGCTCGACATCGAGAATGATCTCGGACACGGGCTACAGATGACGCAGACGCGGGTTGAGCGCATCGTTGAGCCCGTCGCCGACGAGGTTGATCGCGAGCACGGTGACGAGAATCGCCACGCCGGGAATCGCGCAAAGCCACCAGGCGCGCTGCAGGAAATCGCGCGCGGCACCGACCATGAATCCCCAGCTCATCACGTTGGGGTCCGAGAGTCCGAGGAACGACAGCGCTGATTCGGTGAGGATGGCGGTAGCCACGAGCAGCGACCCGGTGACAATGATCGACGACAGGCAGTTAGGGAGGATATGAAGCGCGATCACGCGCAGGTCGGTCATGCCCATGGAGATGCACGCCTGTACGAATTCGCGGCTGGCGAGCGCGCGAAATTCGCCTCGCACGAGACGCGCCATCGGGGGCCATGAGACGATGGCGATGGCGAGGATGACGCTTTCGATCGACGGACTGAGGATCGCGACGACGAGGACCGAGAACAAGAACGACGGGATCGTCTGGAAGATCTCGGTCAGACGCATCAGCGCCTCGTCGACGACACCGCCGTAGTACCCGGCGATCCCGCCCAGCACCACGCCGACCAGCGTCGCGAACAATGTCGCGACGAGTCCGATCGCGAGCGAGGTGCGCGCGCCGTAGACGATGCCGACAAGCTCGTCGCGCCCAAGCATGTCGGTGCCGAGCGCGAAGCGGCCGAACGGCGGCTGGAACGGCGGCCCGGCCAGCTCGAACGGGCCCCGCTCGTGCAGCAGATACGGGCCCACGACCGCAACGACGACGATGGCGACGAGTACGGCGAGCGCGACGAGCGCTGCGCGATTGCGCGCGTAGCGTCGGCAGAAGGCAAGAACGTCGGCCTTCGTCACCGCAGTCGAATGCGCGGATCGAGCACGGAATAGATCACGTCGACGATGATGTTGACAGCGACCACGAGGCAGGCGGCGACGAAAAAGATGCCCAGCAACAGATTGAGGTCGCGCGCGAACAACGCGCGGAACGCAAGGAGGCCGATGCCGGGCCAGCCGAACACGGTTTCGACGACGACCGAGCCGCCGAGCAGGTTGCCGATCTGCACGCCGGCCATCGTGACGACCGGCAGGCACGCATTGCGAAGCACGTGCCGCCACGTGATCGCGCGCTCGGTCAGACCCTTCGCCCGCGCGGTTACGACGTAGTCCATTCCGCTCTGCTCGAGCATCGACGAGCGCATCAGGCGCACGTAGAGAGCCATGTAGAACAGCGACAGCGTAATGGCCGGCAGGACGAGATGACGAGCGACGTCGCCCACTTTGCGCCAGCCGGTGTAGAACGCAGCGATGTTCGTCATGCCGCTCGTGGGCAGCCAGCCCAGCTGGATCGAGAACAGCACGATGAGCATGAGGCCCACCCAGAAGAGCGGCGTCGCATACGCGACGAGCGCAAAAATCGAGATCGCGTTGTCGCGCAGCGAATTGGGCCGTCCGGCGGCGACGAGGCCGAGCAGGATCCCGACGCCGACCGACAGCAGGATCGTCGTGCCCATCAGGAGGAGCGTCGGACCGAGGCGCTGCAGGATCAGGTCGCGCACCGGCATCCCCTCGCGAAACGAATAGCCGAGCTCGAGCGTGACGACGTTCTTCAGGTAATCGAGATACTGGACGTAGAGCGGCTGATCGAGGCCGAACTGGTGCTTCAGAAACGCCATGTACTGCGGCGTCGCCGACCCGGCCTCGCCGGCCAGGACGTCGGCCGCGTTGCCGGGCGCGAGATGTACGAGCAGGAAATTCAGCGTGACGATGACGAGAATCGTCGGTACGGCCTGGACGAGCCGGCGGCCGACGTAGCGAGCGCGCGCTCGGGCAACGTGCATGGACTACGTCGAGCGCGCGCCTCTTGCCAAACGAGCGACTACGCAGCCAGCCAAGCCTTGTTGAACGGCGCGTACGTGCCGAGCGGGCTGACGGTCAGATCCTTGAACTTCGTGTCGTAGACCGTCACGAAGTGGAGCTCCATCACCCATACGATCGGCGCCGCTTCGACGGTCAGCTTCTGAAACTGGTGATAGAGAGCTGCGCGCTTCTTCGGGTCGGGTTCGACCGCAGCCGCCTTCATCAGCCGATCGGTCTCCGGCGTGCTCCAGCCGGAGTCGTTGACGAACACGGTGCCCTTCTTGATCGACCAGGATGAATAAAGACGATCGACGCCGATGACCGGATCGGCGAGGTTCTGAATCCAGTTCGACGTGAGCTGGAAGTCGTAATCGGTGTAGATGCGACGCAACCACGTCGGCACATCCTCATAGCGCAGCGTCGCCTTGATGCCGATCTTGGCCAGCGCCTGCTTGACGTACTCGCCGTAGCGCTGCCATTCGTCGCCGTATGGCGTGATGTCGTGCACGATCTCGAAGCGCGTGCCGTCGTCCTTGCGCTTGTAACCCGCCTCGTCCAGCATCTTGTTGGCGACGTCGGTGCCGTTCGGCACGTCGTAGTTCTTCACATCCGACGTGTAGATGCCGCTCGCCGCGAAATTGGAGCTGATTGGACCCGTTGCCGGCTTGCCGAAGCCGAACCAGACGTTGTCGATCACGAACTTGCGGTCGATCGCGTACGAGATCGCCTGTCGCACCCGGACGTCGTCGAAAGGCTTCACGCGCGTATTGAAGTCGAGCAGGACGATCGGCGACTGCATCTCGTAACCCTTGGTCGTCGACGCAATACCCTTGATCTTGGTAAGCCGTGCGACATCGAAATAGGGAATCGCGCCAAACGCACCGTAATTGATCTCGCTGGTCTGCATCGCGGCGCTGCGCGTCTGCGCATCGCCTATGAAGCGGGCGACGATGCGATCGAGATGCGGCTCGCCCTTCCGCCAATAGTCGGGATTTCGGTCGAAGCGCATGTACTGGCCGCGCTGCCATTCAACGAATTTGAACGGACCCGAGCCGACCGGGCTGTTCGCATACTTGCTGCTCTGGATGTCAGTGCCGGCAAAGAGGTGCTTCGGCACGATCGGCGATTCGTAGCCGGAAAGCGCCATCATCATGTACGGCGCGGGCGTCTCGAGCTTGAAGATCGCGGTATGCGCATCCGGGGTTTCGACCGATTGCAGCGCGCGGAAAGTATTGATGCCGCGCGGGTGGAGTTTGCGCAGCACGTCCATGAACGTGAACTGAACGTCCGCACTCGTGAGCGGCTTGCCGTCGTGGAACTTGACGTCGTCGCGCAGCTTGAACGTGATCGTCTTGCCGTCGGCGCCCTGGCTCCACGATGTGGCGACGCTCGCGACCGGCTTGAGGTCGAAGTCGTATTCGAGAAGCCCATCGTAGACCTTCGCCGACACCTGCCCGATCGGGCCGGACGTACTTAGGTAGGACGCGAGCGTAGGCGGCTCGGGTTGGACGGCCATGACGAGCGTTCCGCCCTGGTTCGGGCTCCCTTGTGCGAACACCGCTTCCGGCAGCAGCACGGCGCCGGACGACGCGGCGAGGGCTTGCAGAAAATCACGACGGCTGACGTTCGACATCGCGCTCCTCCTCGGTAGCGGGCCTTGTCGTATTGTTGGCCCGTGGAAATATTACATGCTCCCGGCGGTGCTGTCTTCAACGAATCCCTCGCCCGGTTACGGGAGTCGACCGCGCCGAGCTCAACGGCCGGCGCTTCGGAAATACGCCTTGGCCCCGCTTCCCAGAATTGCCGGCAAATGCGTGTAGACGTAGCGCACGCCGCTCGCGAGTACGCTCTGTACGGAATCGGCGGCGGCGGGCATCCCGGGGGTCTTTCCCATGGCGACGATTTTCGCGAGCGCGCTTTCGATCGCTTTCGCGACGACGGGCGCCTTCGGATTCCCCGGATGGCCCATCGACTGCGACAAATCGGACGGGCCAATGAAGAACACGTCGACGCCGTCCACGCGCAGGATGTCGTCGAGATTCGGCAATGCTTCTTCGTCCTCGATCTGCACGCAGACGAGGGTTTGCCGGTTGGCGTCCGCAATGAAGTCGGCGACCGAGCCGCGAAGCCCGTAGCCTGAGGCACGCGTCCCCGCCGCAAGGCTGCGGCGTCCCTGCGGATGGAACTTGACGGCTTCGACGGCGGCGCGCGCCTGCGCCGCACTGTCGACGTGCGGGACCTGGACGCCTTGGGCACCGCGATCCATTGCCTGCAGGATGTGCTCGGCGGCGTTGGTCCGCGGACGCACGATCGGCGTGACGCCCGAGGCTTCGGCGGCCATCACCATGAGCTCCATGGTTTCGAGGCCCACCGTGCCGTGCTCGCAATCGATGAGCACCCAGTCGAAGCCCAGGCCGGCGGCTGACTCGACGACCTGCGGCGAAGGAATCATCACCGAGAGCCCGAATGCGGGCTCGCCGGCGGTGAACTTCGCCTTCATGCGATTCATCATCATCGTACCCGATTCCGATTCGTCAGCAACTCGATGCGCGCATCGAGCGCCGCCGTGACATCGGTCGGACTCGCCGGCGGCACGGGAAATGCATCCTTCAACGCAACCCTGGTCGATCGCTCGAACAGGGCCAAGGTCGCGGCGGTCATCGGCGCATCGACGCGCAGCTCGCGCAGGACGTCCGCGACCTGCAGCATTTCATGATATCGGCGGCCGTAGGCGGTGGAGTGTGTCCGCACCCAGTTTCCGCCGACGTCGCGAAACGACGCGGCGTCCATCGTGGCCACGAGTTCCTCCCACAGGGCGTGCTCGATGCCTGCCCGGCGCCCCGCGAGGAGACACTCGATCAGCAGCGCCTCGATACCCTTCGAAAAGACACTGCGCAGCATCTTGAAGCTCGAAGCCTTGCCGATTTCCGTCCCGTACGCATGAACGTTGAGCCCGCATTTCGATAGTACGGCGGTCGCCTCGCCTGCGCGTGCACCGCAGAGCAGCACCTTCGCATCCGCCCCCGCAACTCCGACCGCCGAGAGGATCGCGCCTTCCACGAAATCGGCGCCCGACTGAGCGATGACCGACGCCGTTTCGCGCTTCACCGAGGGCGACGTCGCGTTGAGGTCGACATAGAGCTGGCCGACGCGCAGCACCGGGACGCAGTCCTTGGCGACCCGGAGCGCGACATCCGTAGTGACCGTTGAGAGCACGATATCGGCTCGAGCGAGCAAGTCCGCCAGCGGCAGGAGCTCCGGCGCCGGGCCCGCGGAACGCGCAACGAGCACGTCGCGCCCCCCCAGGCTTTCCAGCAACACATCGTAAGCGAGCACGCGTGCACCGCGTTCGCGCAACCGCCCGGCAAACCGTGAGGCGACTTCACCGAAGCCCAGGAAGCCGCAGACGGCCAATTCATGTTCCTGCATTCGCGTAACGAGACGGTCAGTAACGAAACGGCGAATCAGGCGCGAGCGCCGAATCCGTTGAACAGTCGGTCGTCGAGCGCGAGCTCGAAGCCGGTCGGCGTGCTTCTAATCGCGGTGAGCGGGCCATAATAGTTTTCCCCAGTTTCTTCCTCGACTACGGGAAATCGAGCACGAAGTGCTTCGCCGCACGCGGCGCCCAGACGACTGGTTTCGAAGGTGACATGCGCGTGATCCTCGGCATGCAGCCGTCCCGCCCTCACGGCGTCTTGCAGGCCGTATCCGGCAAAACGATGCCAAGCCAGCGCCATGGCGATGTTCGACGGGATTCGGCGCGCGCCCGGGCATCCGAGCGCCCAGCTCGCGCCGTCGGCGGCGACCGCGATCGTCGGCGTCATATTGCTGACTCCGAACAGGCGGCCGTTCCGTTGAACGACGGCTGATCCTGTGAAGTTGTGCATGCCGGCGTTCATGATGACACCCGATCCGGGAATCGCCCAGCGACCGCCGAATTGCGAATGCCCGTGCGTGAAGGTCAGCGCGACCAGGGTCCCGTCGCCGTCGACAGCGTTGAGGTGGGCCGTATGCGACGTATCGGGCGGCGCTGGCGCCGCCCGGCCGCACTCGAGCGCGGCGTTCACCCATTCGCTTATGTGGACCCTGGAGAAGTCGTTTCCAGACATCGCGAAACGGTATTGCCAGATCGAGGCCATCGCGCTGGCAAGTTCCGCGATCGCGTTTCCTTCTGCCAGGCCCATACGTGCGCTGATCCGGGAGGCTGCGGTGAATATCGCGAAGAGGCACGCCGAACCGCTGAGTTCTACCGGCGCGGCGAAGATGCGCACGCCACCACACTCCCAGGTCGGAGCGACGATTGCGTCGACCGACTCCTCCTGCCGAAGCCAGTCGTCGAGCAAGGTATCCCTTTCCGCGGTCTGTGAAGCGCGTTGTGCGGCGCGGCCGAGCGGGCCATGGTAGAACCATTCCGGTCCGCGGTCGGCGAGGGATTCGAGCGTCGCAGCGAGTGCAGGTTGACGGAAGGTTAGGCGCCTGTCGTCGCCGAACCCTTCCTCCTGCAGCACGAAGCATTCCGTGACGAAGCGCAGCCCCCGACACAGTTCGAGGGCACGGCGCGTCGGCGCGTTGGCGACGACGCCATCGCGCGCGAGCGCGATGGCGGGCTGCACCAGCGTCGACCACGGCAGAGTCGAGAACTCGCGCATCGCACGTGCGAGCCCGCCCACGACATTGGGTACCGAAGAGCACCCCGGTCCTGATTGTGGATATTCGCGCGAAACCGTCCCGGGCGACGCATTGGATGGAGCACAAAGCGGAAACTGGATGGATCGAGCCGGTTGTCCGCGGCGTTCGACAAGCATGAATCCACCGTAGCCGCCGAGTCCTGCATTGGAGGGGTCGGCGACGCACGTGGCGAGCGCTGCCGCTATTGCGGCGTCAATTGCGTTGCCGCCCGCTCGGAGCACTTGCACGCCGGCGTCGGCAGCTTCCCGGCTGCTGGCGGTGACGGCACCACTGAGGTCCGTGCTTCGCATCGTCATCGTTAGGCGTTCGGCTTCCGATGGTACTCGTGGGCGCGCATGCCCGGCGCACGGTCGTGGACCATCGCGCTGGGAGCACAAGGTGCGAGACCTGGGGCGCTCGAGAGCCTGAACGATCGAAGCCGATCCAATTTTTCAATTGCGGACCGGCCGGGAATGCGAAGCGAAGCGCCGGCCGTGCAGCGTTTGGGCGGCGAGTGGCGCCTCGGGCGACAACACCGGCCAGGAGCGCGTTTACAGCAAGCAGACGCCAACGCCTCGCGTAGCTGCTTCCTTGGGTGTTTGGCGCATGGTCATGGGATACGCCAGGTCAAGCCTACGTCGTGCCCGCCCGCGCGAGCACCGCGTGCAGCAGGACATTGGCGCCGGCCTCGAGATGCTCCGGACGCGCA
>JBLMWW010000132.1:0-6850 GCA_050257435.1 Rudaea sp. | reverse complement strand
CGCGCGACATCGCGCTCGTCGAGCGCGCGTTCGAGTTCTCCGAATCGGCGCACCGCGGCCAGTTTCGCAAGTCCGGCGAGCCGTACATCACCCATCCGCTCGCGGTCGCGAGCATCCTCTCCGAGTGGCGCCTCGACGCCGAGGGACTCGCCGCCGCGCTCCTCCACGACGTCATGGAGGACACGTCGGTCACGCGCGGCGAGATCGAATCGACGTTCGGCAAGCCGGTCGCCGCGATCGTCGACGGGCTCTCCAAGCTCGACCAGATCGAGTTCGCAACGCGCGAGGACGCGGAAGCCGAGAGCTTCCGCAAGATGCTGCTCGCGATGGCGCGCGACGTGCGCGTCATCCTGATCAAGCTCGCCGACCGGCTGCACAACATGCGCACGCTCGACGCGATGGCGCCGGGGCACCGGCGGCGCATCGCGCGCGAGACGATCGACATCTACGCGCCGATCGCGAACCGGCTCGGCCTGAACGCGCTCTTCCTCGAGCTGCAGGACCTCTCGTTCAAGCATCTCTTTCCGCTGCGCTACAGGATCCTCGCGCACGCGATCAAGATGGCGCGCGGCAACCGGCGCGAGGTGATGAACCGGCTCCTCGACGTGATCCGCGACGGCCTCGCCCGCGCCAACATCGCGGCCGTCGTCACCGGGCGCGAGAAGACCGTCTACTCGGTCTACAAGAAGATGCGCGAGAAGCGCTATACGTTCTCGCAGGTGTTCGACATCTACGGCGTGCGCGTGCTCGTCGCCGACAAGCCGACGTGCTACGCGGCCTTGGGCGTGCTGCACGAGCTCTACAAGCCGATCCCCGGCAAGTTCAAGGATTACATCGCGATTCCCAAGGCCAACGGCTACCAGTCGCTGCACACGACGTTGTTCGGGCCGTTCGGCACGCCGCTCGAGGCACAGCTGCGCACGCACGACATGCACCGCGTCGCCGAAGCGGGCGTGGCCGCGCACTGGCTCTACAAGTCGGGGGGGCAGCTCGACCTCGCCGAGGCGCAGCGCGAGACGCACCGGTGGCTGCAGAGCCTGCTCGAGATCCAGTCGGAATCGCGCGACTCGAAGGAATTCCTCGAGCACGTCAAGGGCGACCTCTTTCCCGACGAGATCTACCTCTTCACGCCGAAGGGCAAGATCATGGCGCTGCCGCGCGGCGCGACCGCGGTCGACTTCGCCTACGGCGTGCACACGGACATCGGGCACCACTGCGTCGCTGCGCGGATCAACTACGAGCTCGTGCCGCTGCGCACCGAGCTCAAGAACGGCGACCACGTCGAGATCCTGACCTCGCCCACGGCGCGGCCGAATCCGTCGTGGCTGTCGTTCGTGGCGACGGGCAAGGCGCGCTCGCGCATCCGCCATTACCTGAAGGGCCTGCAACAGAAGGAATCGGCGGCGCTCGGCGAGCGGCTATTGAATCAGGCGCTCGCGACGCTCAAGGTCGAGCCCGAGTCGATCACGTGGGACCGCTGGGAGGCGCTGCAGAAGGAATACGCCGCCAAGACGCAGCTCGAGATCCTGGCCGACATCGGGCTCGGCAAGCGCCTGTCGTTCGTCGTGGCGCAGGCGCTCACGCGCCAGCCGGGCAAGACGGACGATCCGACGACGCAAGGAGTGGCGACCGGCACCAAGGCCGCCGCGCTGACGCTGCGCGGCGTCGAGGGCGTGGCGATCCAGTACGCGAAGTGCTGCCGCCCGGTGCCCGGCGACGCGATCATCGGGCAGTTCCGCAAGGGCCAGGGGCTGATCGTGCATTCGCGCGATTGCGCGAGCCTGCGCAAGCAGCGCGTGGACGGCGGCGAGCTCGTCGACGTGGAGTGGGCGGCCGAGGTGCAGGGCGTGTTCGAGTCGGGGCTGCGCGTCCTCGTCTCGGACCGGCGCGGCGTGCTCGCCCAGCTCGCCACCGCCATCGGCAACGCGGACGCCAACATCGACACGGTGTCGATGGAGCGGCCCGACGGCGGGGACGTCGCGATGTTCTTCGGCGTTCAGGTGCGCGACCGGCGGCATCTCGCGAACGTCATGCGCGCGATCCGCAACATCGGCGACGTGAAGCGGGTGCAGCGGGCGCGGACGTGAAAATGGGGTCGGAGCTGCCCTGACCCCATTTTACTTTCGGACGCCGCTCTCGGCACCTAGGCCGGCTGCTTCGAAAGCAGCTGCTGCAACTCGCCCGACTGGTACATCTCGCGCATGATGTCGCAGCCGCCGACGAACTCGCCGTCGACGTAGAGCTGCGGGATCGTCGGCCAGTTCGAGAACTCCTTGATGCCCTGGCGCAGCTCGTCGTCCTGCAGGACGTTGAACGAGGCAAAGCTCGTCACGCCGCAACGCTTGAGGATCTCCGTTGCGGTCGCCGAAAAGCCGCATTGCGGGAACTGCGGCGTGCCCTTCATGTACAGCACCACCCGGTTCTTCGTGACCTGGTCCTTGATCGTGTCCTTGATGTCGCTCACGTCCGTACGCTCCGGAAGGTTGAGATGCCTCGATTTTACTCCTTCACCGCGCCGGTCAAGCCCGACACGTAGTACTCGACGAAGAACGAGTACAGGATGGCGACCGGCAGCGAGCCGAACAGCGCGCCCGCCATCAGCGGCCCCCAGTGGTAGACGTCCCCCTCGACGAGCTCCGTCACGACGCCGACCGGCACCGTCTTGACTTCGGACGACGAGATGAACGTCAGCGCGTAGATGAACTCGTTCCACGACAGCGTGAAGGCGAAGATGCCGGCCGAGATGAGGCCCGGGACCGCGAGCGGAAGGACGATCCGCACCAGGATCTGCCAGCGGCTCGCGCCGTCGATCAGCGCGCATTCCTCGAGCTCGAGCGGGATCGTCTTGAAATAGCCCATCAGAAGCCACGTGCAGAACGGGATCAGGAACGTCGGGTAGGTGAGGATCAGCGCGAGCCGCGTGTCGAACAGGTGCAGCTTGTACACCATCGTCGCGAGCGGGATGAAGAGGATCGACGGCGGCACGAGGTACGCTAGGAAGATGCTCATCCCGACGTAGCGCGCGCCGCGGAAGCGCAGGCGCTCGATCGCGTACGCCGCCAAGACGCTGCACACGATCGACAGGAACGTGGACACGACCGACACGAGCAGCGTGTTCCACAGCCAGTCCGGGTAGCTCGTGTGGAAGAGCAGCTTGTCGATGTGCGCGAGCGTCGGGTCGCGCACCCAGAACGGATTGCCCTCGCGCGAGAGGAGCTCGTCGTCCGGCTTGAACGTCGTGACGACCATCCAGTAGAACGGGAACAGCAGCACGAGCAGGAACGCGGCGAGCGGCACCCAGACGGTGACGACGCGCCGCGGCAGCGAGACGAGGTAGCCCATCCCCTGCGTGTCGGTCACGGTCGGTGTGGCGACGGTGGACATCCCGATGAGCCTTTTGCGTCAGTCCTTGCCGCCCTGCTGCCAGGCGCGGCGCTGCAACCCGAAATACGACACCAGGATCGCCGCGAGCAGGAACGGCACCATCGCCGTCGCGATGGCGGCGCCCTCACCCAGGCTGCCGCCCGGGATGGCGCGCTGGAACGAAAGCGTCGCCATCAGGTGCGTCGCGTTGAGCGGCCCCCCGCGCGTCAGCACGTAAATGAGCTGGAAGTCGGTGAACGTGAACAGCACCGAGAACGTCATCACCACCGCGATGATCGGGGTCAACAGCGGCAGCGTCACGTAGCGGAATTGCTGGAACGGCGTCGCCCCGTCGAGGCTCGCCGCCTCGTAGTACGACGGCGAGATCGTCTGCAAGCCGGCGAGGAGCGTGATCGCGACGAACGGCACGCCGCGCCAGATGTTGGCGGCGATCGTCGCGAACCGCGCGTTCCACGGATCGCCGAGGAAGTCGATGTACTGATGGATGAGGCCCATGCGCTCGAGCACCCAGCTGATGATCGAGAACTGCGAGTCGTAGATCCACCAGAAGGCGATCGCCGAGAGTGCCGTCGGCACGATGAACGGCAGCAGGACGATGGCGCGCAATATCGCCTTGAACGGCAGGCGCTGGTTCAGGATCAGCGCGAGCCACAGGCCCAGCGCGAACTTGATGACGCTCGCGATCACCGTGTAGAAGATCGTGTTGAAGAGGACGAGCCGCGTGACCGAGTCGCCCCAGAGGAACTCGAAGTTGCCGAGGCCGATGAACTCGCCGGGACGGCCGACCTTGGCGTCGGTGAAGCCGAGCCACGTGCCGAGGCCGAGCGGGTACGTCAGGAACAGCAGCAGCAGCACCGCCGTCGGCAGCAGGAACAGGAATCCCAGCGCGTTGCGATTGTCCTGCAGGCGGGTGGCGAAGGCAGCCAAAGGGGGAGAGCGTTACGGTTGGTTACGGAAGAAAGCCCGGGTGCGCCGCGCGCGGCGCACCCGTCGAACACGCCGAAGTCCGGCGATGGAATCAGACGCGCAAGCGCAGGCGGTACCGGTTTTGCGCCCGATGACCGGCGCCCTCGGCGCCGTGTTCAACGCGCGCAGATATTGCGTCGCGCCGGTGAGTCGAAGGCAGGCACGCTGCTTCCCGCCGGCGCGACGGAATATCAAACCTTGTAATAGCGCTCGGCCCGCTTCTGCGCCCGCTCCGCCGCCTCCTGCGGCGACTTCGACCCCGACGCCGCCTCGGCCACCATGTTCACGATGATGAAGTCGGCGAGCGCACCGGCCGATGCGTAGCCCATCTTGCCCGCATAGCCCGACGGCAGCATGTTCTTCATGGAATCGCGATACGGCGTGTGCTTCGGGTCGACGGTCCAGATCGGATTCTTCTCGTAGTAGCGCAGCGCCGGCGTGACGTAGCCGATCGAGGATTGCACCCACGGGTCGAGCTGCTCGGGCTCCATCATGAACCTCAGGAACTCCTTGGCCGCCTTCGGGTACTTCGAGTATTTGAAGATCATCTGGTTGAAGAAGAGCTGGAATTCCGTCGGCTTGCCGACGGGCCCGACCGGCATGTTCGCGTGGTAGATGTCGGCCGCCATCTCCTTGACCTTCGGATCCTGCGAGTTCTTAGCCGCGTAGTAGATCGAGATGCCGTTGTTGGTGAGGTAGAGCTGGCTGTCGAGGAACGCCTTGTTGTTGTTCGGGTCGAGCCACGACAGCGTGCCCGGCACGAAGGTCGGATAGAGCTCCTTCGCGAATTCGAGCGCCTTGATCGTCTCGGGACTGTTGATCACCACCTTGTTGCTCGTGTCGACGAGCTTGCCGCCGAACGACCAGACGAGCCACTGCGCCCACGTGTTGCCGTCGCCCGTCGCGTTGCCGAGCGCGAAGCCGGGCGGCGTCCCCTTCTCCTTCAGCGCCTTGCAGAGCTTGAGGAAGCCGTCCGTGTCCTTCGGGAAGCTGTCGAAGCCCGCCGCCTTCATCGCGCTTTGCCGATACACCATGCAGACGCCCGCGACCCCGAGCGGAACGCCGATCCAGCGCTTGCCGTCGGGCTTGAGGTACGGGTCGCAGACGGGGTAGAAGCCGCCGAGCTTGCCTCCCAGGTAGTTGCATACGTCGGTCACGTCGACGAGCTTTTCCGGATACAGGTTCGCATCGTCGTTGGTCGACAGGATGATGTCCGGCCCGGCGCCGGTGTTGGCCGCGACGGCCGCCTTCGGGCGCACGTCTTCCCAGCCTTCGTTGTCGACGCGGACCTCGATGCCGTACTTGTCCTGGAACTTCTGGACGTTCTTCATGTACTGGTCGATGTCGCCCTGCACGAAGCGGCTCCAGCGCAGCACGCGCAGCTTGGCTCCCTTTTCCGGCGTGTTATGCCAGGCCTGCGCGTTGGCGTCCTTCACCCAGATCATCGGTCCCACGGCCGCGCCGGCGGCCAGGCCGGCGGACGTCTTCAGGAATTTGCGACGCTTGGTTTCGCTCACGGCTGTCTCTCCTCCTTCTCGGTTGATGCGATAAACGCGGGGTTGGCGCTTCCCACCTGCCAATGCATCAGGCAACGAGCCGCGCGCCGCTCGCTGCGTCGAACAAATGCGCGCGATTGACGTCGGGCACGAGGCCCACGCGATCGCCGGGCCGGCACTCGACGCGGTCGCGCAGGAGCGACGTCACCTCCTGCCCGTTGAAGCGGCAGAAGAGCTGCGTATCGGCACCCGTGGGCTCGACGACGACCACCTCCGCCGGCAGGCCCTCGTGCGACGCGAGCGCGCAGTGCTCGGGCCGCATGCCGTAGAGCACCGGCTGGCCATCGGCAGGGCATGCGTCCTTGGGGATCGGAAGGCGCACGCCGCCCTCGAACTCGACGCCCGGCGCGCCGCCGTTGACGCGCGCGACGCCGGGCACGAGGTTCATCGCCGGCGAGCCGATGAACGCGGCGACGAACGTGTTCGCAGGCGTGTCGTAGAGCTCGAGCGGGCTGCCGGATTGCTCGACGATGCCATCGCGCATGACGACGATGCGGTCGGCCATCGTCATCGCCTCGATCTGGTCGTGCGTGACGTAGATCGACGTCGTCTTGAGACGCTGGTGCAGCTCCTTGATCTCGGTGCGCATCTGCACGCGCAGCTTCGCGTCGAGGTTCGACAGCGGCTCGTCGAACAGGAACACCTGCGGGTCGCGCACGATGGCCCGCCCCATCGCCACGCGCTGCCGCTGGCCGCCGGAGAGCGCGCGCGGATAGCGGTCGAGATAGGGCGTCAGGCCGAGCACCTCGGCGGCGCGGTCCACCCGCGCCTTGATCTCGGCGCGGTCCATCTTCCGCATCCGCAGCGCGAAGGCCATGTTCGCGGCGACCGTCTTGTGCGGGTAGAGCGCGTAGTTCTGGAACACCATCGCGATGTCGCGCTCGGCGGGGGGCAGGTTGTTCACCACGCGCTCGCCGATGCGGATGGTGCCCGAAGTGATGCCC
>JBLMWW010000131.1:0-3329 GCA_050257435.1 Rudaea sp. | reverse complement strand
GTCAATGAAGCGGAGATCAAGAACGAGTCTTCGTTCGTCGACGACCTCGGTGCCGATTCGCTCGACACCGTCGAGCTCGTGATGGCCCTCGAGGAGGAATTCGAGACCGAGATCCCCGACGACGATGCCGAGAAGATCACGACGGTGCAGCAGGCGATCGATTACGTCAGCACGCACCTGAAGAAATAGTCGCCTCCTCGCGGGCGTGCATCGGCCGCCCGCACTGAAGGGGTACGCCCGCAGCGTCGTGCGCGGGCCATGCATCCCCGCAGCTTCCAACGAATCGCATCCGCCATGTCGCGCCGCCGCGTTGTGGTCACCGGGCTGGGCATCGTTTCGCCGGTCGGCATCGGCATCGACGAAGCCTGGCGCAACATCGTGGAGGGACGCTCGGGCATCGGGCCGATCACGCGATTCGATGCCAGCGGCTTCCCATCGCGCATCGCCGGCGAGGTGAAGGGCTTCGACGTCTCGCGCTGGTTGTCGGCCAAGGAAGCGCGTCGCTACGACACGTTCATTCACTACGGCCTCGTCGCGACGATGGAAGCCGTGCGGGACGCGAGACTCGAGAACTACGCCGGGGACAAGGACCGCTGCGGCGTCGCGGTGGGGTCCGGCATCGGCGGCCTGCCGCTGATCGAGCAGACGCACGTCGCCTACCAGCAGGGCGGGTTGCGCAAGATCTCTCCGTTCTTCATTCCCGGCTCGATCATCAACATGGTCGCGGGACTCGCGTCGATTCACTACGGTTTTCGCGGGCCGAATTTCGGCACCGTGAGTGCCTGCTCGACCGGCAATCACAGCATCGGCGAGGCCGCGCGGGTGATCGAGTACGGCGATGCCGACATCATGGTGGCCGGCGGAACCGAGGCGGCCGTGTCGCCGCTCGGCGTGGGCGGCTTCAGCGCCGCGCGCGCGTTGTCGACGCGCAACGACGATCCGGCGATCGCGAGCCGGCCGTGGGACGTCGGAAGAGATGGCTTCGTGCTGGGCGAAGGCGCCGGTGTGCTGGTGCTCGAGGAGCTCGAGCATGCGAAGGCGCGGGGTGCGCGGATTTACTGCGAGATTGCCGGCTACGGCATGAGCGCCGACGCGCATCACATCACGGCGCCACCCGAGGACGGCGGTGGCGCGGCGCGCAGCATGCTGAATGCGGTGCGCAACGCCAAGCTCGAGCCCACCGACATCGACTACATCAACGCGCACGGGACGTCGACGCCCCTCGGGGATATCGCCGAGTGCATTGCCGTGAAGCGCGCGTTCGGCGAGCACGCGTATCGGCTGGCGGTATCGTCGACGAAGTCGATGACGGGCCACCTGCTGGGTGCCGCCGCCGGCGTCGAGGCGGTCTTCACCGTGCTCGCCATCCGCGACCAGATCGCGCCGCCGACGGCGAACCTGATCGACGTCGACCCGCAATGCGATCTCGACTTCGTGCCGCTGATCGCACGGCCGATGCGCATCCGCGCCGCCATCTCCAACTCCTTCGGCTTCGGCGGCACCAACGCCACGATCGCGTTCACCGCCCTCGAAGGCTGAAATGAAACGACCCCCCACGCTCGCTGCCTTCCGAGGAGGCGTGTCAGTGGCTTGGGGCGGGCCGGCGCGACTGACGTGGCGCTGATCGTCCAGAAATACGGGGGGACGTCGGTCGGATCGATCGACCGCATTCGCAATGTCGCGAAGCGCGTGGCACGCTTCCATCGCGACGGACATCAGCTCGTCGTCGTCGTCTCGGCGATGGCCGGGGAAACCAACCGGCTGCTTGCGCTCGCGAGGGAGCTCTCGCCCAGTCCCGACCCGCGCGAGCTCGACGTCGTCGCGGCGACCGGGGAGCAGGTGACGATCGGCCTGCTGGCGATCGCGCTGAAAGAGCTGGGGCTGAAGGCGCGAAGCTACACGGGCGCGCAGGTGCGCATCCTCACCGACGACGCGCACACCAAGGCGCGGATCCTGGAGATCGACGAGGAGCGCGTACGGAAAGACCTCGGCGAGGGAACGATCGTCGTCGTCGCGGGCTTCCAGGGCGTGAACGAGCAGGGCGACGTCACGACGCTCGGCCGCGGGGGCTCCGACACGTCCGGCGTGGCGCTGGCCGCCGCGCTCAAGGCGGACGAATGCCAGATCTATACCGACGTCGACGGCGTCTATACGACCGATCCACGGATCGTTCCGGAGGCGCGGCGCCTCGACAAGATCACGTTCGAGGAAATGCTCGAGCTCGCGAGCCAGGGGTCGAAGGTGCTGCAGATCCGCTCGGTGGAGTTCGCCGGCAAGTACCTCGTGCGGCTGCGCGTGCTGTCGTCGTTCGAGGATCCCGAAGCGAGCTCGCCCGGCACGCTGATCACCTACGAGGAAGACGAGGACATGGAACAGGCGATCATTTCCGGCATCGCGTTCAACCGCGACGAGGCGAAGATCTCCGTGATGGGCGTGCTGGACCGGCCCGGGATCGCGTACAGCATCCTCGGTCCGATCGCCGAGGCGAACATCGACGTCGACATGATCGTGCAGAACATCGGCGCATCGGGGCACACCGACTTGTCGTTCACGGTGAACCGCAACGAATACGGAAAGGCGCTGCAGGTGCTCGATGCGCAGCGCGAAAAGGGACGGTTCGAGGCGCGCGAGATCATCGGCGACAACAGGATCGCGAAGGTCTCGGCGGTGGGCATCGGGATGCGTTCGCACGTCGGTCTCGCCTCGAAGATGTTCAAGGCGCTCGCGGACGAGGGCATCAATATCCAGATGATCTCGACGTCCGAGATCAAGATCGCCGTGGTGATCGACGAGAAGTACCTCGAGCTCGCCGTGCGCGTGCTGCACAAGGCATTCGAGCTGGAGAAGGCCCCCCAGGCGGCATGACGCGTGATAAGGTAACCTTCCGAATACGGAGACGTGGCCGAGTGGTCGAAGGCACTCCCCTGCTAAGGGAGCATACGGGCTAAAACCCCGTATCGAGGGTTCGAGTCCCTCCGTTCCGCCAATCCCTATATCAACCCGCGTCTACAGGACCAAGGTAAGCGAATTACGCGGGTTCGATCGGCAAGTCGCTCGCGAATGCAACGCCTCAGCCGAGCACGATCAGCACATACACGGCCCCCGCCGTCCCTACGATCACGAACCCCTGGAACAGCGCCTTCAGGCGCGCGAGAGCCTTTGCATGCTCAGCGGCCACTCGTATGCGGTCGCGCTCGATCGCGACAAGGTTGGTTGGAGAATGCCGCGTGGTGAGGTTGAAAGTTGATTTGGCCAAGACCCGGGCGCCCGCTTCGCAACTTCATGGGGGCCGGAGGGTCATTCGATCCTGATGCGCTTGACATCGGGAT
>JBLMWW010000130.1:0-10501 GCA_050257435.1 Rudaea sp. | reverse complement strand
CGTAATCGCTCGAGTCGAGGTGCTCGAACCAGTAGAGCAGGCGGATGGCCGATCGCCGGTCGATCGAATACTGCGCGCCGAGGCGGAAATCGACCGTCTTCGTCGTGACCGTCGGGAGGTTCGACGCCGGAATGAACAGCACCGCCGGTACGCCGGCCGCGAGCGGCGGCGCGCCGGTGCTCGCAGCCAAGGCGAACGGATTGTTCGCGTACGACCCGCCGGCGACGCCGATGTCGGTCCTCGCGTGCGTGTAGGCGAGATCGCCCATGAGATCGAGGCGGCCTGCCATCAGGTTCTTGTAGGCGAAGCCGACGCCCGCGGTGTCGACCTTGTCGCGCATGTCCGTCGACCAGTCGTTGCACGGATCGATCTTCGCGTTGTTGTTGCGCGCCTGGACGGTCGCGAAGCAGCCTCCAGCGACGAGCGTGTTGCCCGCCTGGCCCACGAACGCCGTGTTGCTGTTGTTGCCGTACGACGTGCCCGCCGTCTCCGACTTGATGTCCTCGTAGGTGTAGAACGCGTACATGCTGAAGTCGCCGTTGATCGCGTAGCTGCCTTCGAGATTGAGCGCCCAGTCCTGCGCGCTCTTGAGGCCGTAGAGCGAATGGTTGTAGTCGTCATTGTTGTAGTCGAGGCTGCCTTGCAGCGACAGTTTGTCGGTGGCGTCCCAATTCACGGATGCACGCACCTTGTCGCGCTTTCGATCGGCCATGTTGAACCTGCGCATGCCGATCAATTCGTTGATGTTGTTGCGGCTGCCGTAGAGGGCCTGCGGCAGTCTGTTGTTGCTCGGCGAGAAGACCGCGGCGTCCCCGGTCAACGGCGTCGCAGGAAAGCCGGCAAGCGGACCGAACCCCGTCAGGCCCGTCTGCTGGAGGTACTGGTAGGCACTGATCGTCGTCGCCGGATCGGTTCCGGCAGGGACGACGTTCGCCATGGGAACGAGCGCCAGGAACGCGTTCTCGTCGTAGTTCACGTTGCGGTCGGAATACGCGTACGCGAGGCGCCCGCTCACGTTCTCGATCACGTTCGCGCGCCACTCCGCCCGGACCGTGTTCTCCCGGGTTCTCGGCGCGTCGGCGCAGTTGATCCACGAGCCGTCGCATTCGCGGTCGATCTGCTGGTATTCGTAGCCGAGCTTGATCGCGTGTCCCCGGGCCACCGCGTAGTCGCCGTCGAGGTCGAACTGGTTCAGCTTCTTGCTATACGGCCGGTTGTTGTAGATGTTGATGTTGCTGCCGAGCGTGTTCGCCGGCAGGCCGAGCGCGGCGTTGAATGAGGAAGCGGCCGAAGAGCGCGCCTCGTTCGCGTCCTGGAAGATGAACGTCTGGATCGGCGTCTGGTTGTCGCGATCGTCGTACTTGTAGTTCGCAACGAGGTTGAGGCCGCGCAGCGGCTTGGCGGTGAGCCGCGCATTGAACGCCTTGGTCACGACGAGGCCGTCGAGCGAGGAGACGGGTACGCCCGCCGGGAACTGGTTGTTCTGACCGGGCGCTACGAAGCCGTCGTCCTGCGTGTTGCGAGCATAGGACGCGTCGACCACGAGCTTCGTCGTCGGCGAGAAGTTGTAGCCGCCGGTGAGCAGGAACTGGTGGAAGTCGTTGCTCGGCGGGCTCGTGATCGTAGCGGTCTTCGTCGGATCGCTGACGTCCTGCCAGGTGATCCCGCTGACGTCGTTGCGGAACACCGACCCGTAATAGGCGACCTGCATGAAAGCCTTGTCGCCGGTGAAGCTGAGGCTCACGTTGTACTGGTCGGTCGTCTGGTCGATCGGGTCGGGAATGATCGTCGCGTACTCGTTCAACTGCGACGTGACGGCGCCGAGCGGCTTCAGGCCGTCCTTTTTCTCGTGCTTGGCGCTGACCTTGAATTCCCAGTTGCGGTCGATGTTGTAGCTGAACCCGCCGTCGATCGCCTTGCGCTTGGTGGAGAGGTCCACGTCCCGGAAGGCGGGGACGTCGTGGGCGATCACGTTGTTGACCGTTGCCTGCTGGGCTGGCGTCGGCGGTGTAACCACGCCGCCCTGATTCGATGGCGCGAGTCCCGTGACCGGCGAGAGACCCCGGAAATTGAGGTTCGAATTCACCTGCGGCACGACGGGTTTCAGCCATTCGGGCGGAAGCACGAGATTGTCGGTGCCGGCGCCGAGGTACGGCGTCTGGAACGTGTCGGAGCGGGCGCGACGCAACTCGTCGTAGCCGACATTGATGCGGAACCGGCCCTGCTGCCCGTATTCCGCCGAGATGTCGCGCGTCTCGAGACCGAGGTCGTGGCCGACGATGCGCCAGCGCGTCGGATCGCTGCTGTCGTAGGCACCGCCCCCGCGCACGTCGAGGTTGAAGATGCCGAACACGCCCTGCCGGGACAGCCCGTTGTACTCGCCGAACTTGAACGAGTCCTTGCTGACGTAGCCAATGCCAGCTTCGAACAGGTTCGTGGGCTGCGTCAGTTGCCGGACGAGGTCTTCGTCGGCATCGGCCGCGTGCGCGGCCGACACGGCGGCGAGCGCGACGAGCGCCGCGCGCACGGCGACGACCGATGCGCGGATCGCGAAACCTTCCTGCTTCGTCTTCATCACACGCTCCCGATTCGCTATCGCTGGAACTTCGCGCCGGCCGGGCTGTTCGAGCCGTGCACGAGCGAGTGGCAGTTGAGGCAGGCGCGCGCGTTCAACTGCGTGCGCGGGCTCTGGTTGCCGGGCGGCAGCATGCCGTTGACCGTCGTCGCATTGCCTCCCGGAAGATTGGCGCCACTGTTGATGGCGGCCGCGTGGTCTCCGCTATGGCACTCCTGGCAAAGCCAGGGCACGCGGGCCTTGAGGAGCGGGGCGCTCGTCGAGCCGTGCGGGGTATGGCAGTTCATGCAATCGTCGACGACCGGGCCGTGCTCCCACAGGAACGGGCCGCGCTTTTCGGCGTGGCACGTGTAGCAGGTCTCGTTCACCGAGTTCTTGACGAGGAGCTTCGGGCCGGTGGATCCGTGGGGGTTGTGGCAATCCGAGCACGCCATCTGCCCGGCGAGGATCGGATGCGTCGAGATGCGGTGCGTCTGCGCCCGCTGTGTCTTGTGGCAGGTGAAGCAGACCTCGGGCTGCGTCACCTTCGCCAGGACGCGATCCCGCGGCGCGTGCACCTCGTGGCAGTTGGCGCACACGATGTCGCGCGTCTGGTGCTCGCTCCCCGCCCAGTGCATCCGCAGCCCCGTCTTGTGGCACGCGAGGCAGCTGTCGTTCTGGGTGTCCGGAGCCGAGGCGTGCTTCGCGCCGAACACGACGTCCGGCTGCGGGCGCGGCGAGACCCCGCGGGGATTGCGCACGTGGTCGTCGCTCATCCCGTGGCACGATTGGCACGACGGTGTCCTGGGGTCGCCCCTGACGCCGTGCGGCGTCTGGTAGATCGCGAGAATCGGCTTGTTGTCGTTCTCGTCGTGGCAACGCGTGCACACGGCATCGCGGTCCTTGGGCGTGCCCTCGGGGGCATCGGCGGCCGTTGCCGCCGGCGCCAGCAAAAACCAGCCGAGGATTGCCGTGATGACCGCCAGCTTGGTTCGGCCCTTCATCGCCTTCCTTCCCTGCCCGGGCGGCGACTTGCCGGCGCCGCCCGGAAGAAACGTCGTCCGCTCGAAAAACGCAGAACCGCGGGGGGCCTGCGGAAGGTTGTAATTTCACGACCTTCACCGCCATGTTAGGGGCATGGTCGCCGGTGGGGATTGCGGCAAAACGTCGCACCCTGCGGCACGCGCGTACGGGATTCACTCTGGCGACCCGCAAAATCGCCCCACGCGCAGCCTGTTGCAGTTTTGCGACAAACGGGGCGCGTCGGCGCGGCGGCCGAACGTTTTGCCGCCCTCGGCGACTGATTGACAGGCCCCGCGCGTGATACCCAAGGAGCGACGATGAATCGTACGGCACCGACGACCCAGCGAACCGACGCCACCGCCGGCGGGCGCCTGCCGCGCGTCGGCGGGCCGAATGCGCCGGCCGGGGGCGGCCAGTCCAAGATCCCGCCCGGGCGCACCTGGCTTTGGTTCGCGATCGCGCTGCTCCTCAACTTCATGCTGGCGCGCTACCTCGTGCCAGGCGGCGAAGTGCCGCTGACGGTGCCTTACACGTTCTTCAAGGACGAGGTGAGCCAGCACAACGTCAAGGCGATCTACAGCCGGGGCGAGACGCTGACCGGGCTTTTCGCGCAACCGGTGACGTATCCGCCGGCGGAGGAGCAGGCCGGAACCAAGCCGGCGACGGTGCGCGGCGTGCCGCGCACCGGGCCGCCGCGCACGGGCACCACGTTCGAGACCACGCTGCCGGCGTTCGTCGGGCCCGGCCTCGAGCAATTCCTGATCGACAACGGCGTCGAGATCAGCGCGGAGCCGATCGCGCAGGGCAGCAGCCCGCTCGCGACGTTCCTCCTGGGCTTCGGTCCGGCGCTGCTGTTGATCGGTTTCTACGTCTGGCTCTTCCGCCGCGCCGGGCAGCAGGGGGGTGGGCTCGGTGGCGGCCTCCTCGGCATCGGCAAGAGTCGCGCGCGCCGCTACGACCAGGAGACCGAGACGAAGGTGACGTTCAACGATGTCGCCGGCATCGACGAAGCCGAGAACGAGCTCGTCGAGATCGTCGATTTCCTGAAGGATCCGCCGAAGTACACGCGCCTCGGCGGCACCGCGCCCAAGGGAGTGCTGCTCGTCGGCGCCCCGGGCACCGGCAAGACGCTCCTCGCGCGGGCGGTCGCCGGCGAGGCCGGCGTGCCGTTCTTTTCGATGAGCGCCGCCGAGTTCGTCGAGATGATCGTCGGCGTCGGCGCCGCGCGCGTGCGCGACCTCTTCAAGCAGGCGCGCGAGAACGCGCCGGCCATCATCTTCATCGACGAGCTCGACGCGATCGGGCGCGCGCGCGGGCCGACGGCGATCGGCGGGGCGAGCGAGCAGGAGCAGACGCTGAACCAGATCCTGACGGAGATGGACGGCTTCTCGAGCCGCGAAGGGATCATCGTGCTCGCGGCGACGAACCAGCCGGACGTCCTCGACCGCGCGCTCCTTCGTCCCGGCCGCTTCGACCGGCGCGTCATCGTGAACCTGCCCGACAAGAAGGGGCGCGAGGCGATTCTCGGCGTTCATACGCGCAAGGTCCCGCTCGACGAGGACGTGAGCCTGTCCGAGATGGCGGCGGCGACGCCCGGCTTCTCCGGTGCCGAGCTGCGCAACCTCGTCAACGAGGCGGCGCTGCTGGCCGCGCGGCGCAACGAGGACAAGGTGCGCCACGTCGACTTCCAGGACGCGCTGGAGAAGATCGTCCTCGGTCCGGCGCGGCCGATCCTGCTCTCGCGCGCCGACCGCGAGCGCATCGCGTATCACGAAGGCGGCCACGCAATCCTCGGCCTCGTGGTGCCGGGCGCCGATCCGGTGCATCGCGTGACGATCGTCCCGCGCGGGCAGGCCCTCGGCGTGACGTACCAGCGACCCGACAGCGATCGCTACAACTATCCGGAGTCGTACCTGCGCGCGCGCATCGTCGGCATGCTGGGCGGGCGTGCGGCCGAGGAGATCGTCTACGGCACGAAGACCACGGGCGCGGAAAGCGACATCGAGCAGGCGACCGCGCTCGCGCGCCGCATGGTCACGCGCTGGGGCATGAGCGAGCGCATCGGCATGGTGCAGCTCGCGCCGCGGGAGAATCCGTACCTCACCGGCCCCGACAGCTTCGGCTACGCCTCGAAACCCTTCAGCGAGGAGACGGCCGAGGCGATCGACGACGAGGTGCGCAAGATCATCGGCGACAGCCACGCCGAGGCCAGGCGCCTGCTGACCGAGCACCGGAAATCGCTCGACGCGCTCGCGCAGGCGTTGCTCGAGAAGGAAACGCTGAACGAGGAGGAGATCCTCGCGGTGACCGGCCTGCCGCGCGCACCGGCGCTGGAAGGCGCGATGGCGGCACCCGCCGGGGAGGTGGCGACGTCGCTGCCGCCCGCGTGATCCGCGGTGCGTCTAACGTCGGGCGTCAGCTCGCCGGCGGCTCGACACCGTAATGCTGCCGGATGTAGCGCTGCATTTCCTCGCGCGTGACGATGCCGTCGCGATTGACGTCGATGTCGTCGAAGCGCGCCGAGAAGTCGTTGTCGCCCATCACCTCGGTGCGCGTGAGCGAGCCGCTCCGGTCGCCATCGAGCGCGGCGAACTCGGCCAGGTCGCGCTTGGCGGCGCGCTCGTAGTAGTCGGTCCTGGCGTCGGCCTGCACGGCGCTGCTTGCTGCGAGCAGCGCGACGGCGCAGGCGCAATATCCCCACGGCTTCATGGCGGTCCCTCCTCGCGGCGGCGTTCTTGTGCGCCGAGTATAGCGGGCTCGGCTTCGCCGTCGCCAACGGACTCGAACTTCGCGATGCATCGCGCGCATCCCCGGCCGATCGCAACGCGTGCTCGCGCGCGTGCGGCCGCGTGCCTCCTGCGACGCGCGTTGCGCGCGCCTGAACGCTCGCGTCGATCGACGCTCGTCGCATGCGCGTTCACGGTCGACGTGGCGGAGCCGATCCTGCAGCGCGCGCCACGAGCGCGGGCGCGCTGCTCGTCGCGAGGCCGGTCACGGGCAGGCTCGCCAATCGCCTGGGCAACGGTGCGGTCACGGCGTGGGCGCTACCGCACGTCGCGGCTGGCGGCGGGCGCGACGCCATCCTGCAGCACGAGGGACGTGACCCGCTGCGCCGTCAGCGTCAGCGATCCGTCGCGCCGGTCATACCCGGAATCGCTGTACTGGAACGTGTAGATCCGGCGCAACCGTAGTTGCCCGTCTTCGTCGCGCACGGCCCGAACCGAGCGCAACGACACCGTGTCGTCGAGGAACAGCAGGCCGCGCGCGGCGCAGGCGGCGCGCATGGCGTCGTTGGCGTTCTCGCGCGCCTTCAGCGTGTCCCACACGAACCATGCCGCGAGCGCGACCAGCGCGACCGCAGCGATTTCCGGCAGTCCGAGCACTTACCTACGAATGCAGCGAAGCGTTCGCGGGCGTGCCGACGCGCTCGATGCCGTATTCGTACGCGTTGCCGTCGTGATTGCGCTGGCATGGGTGGCGCTGACCGCCCGTCCTTCGGGTGCTTCGAAGCCGGGTCGACATGCCGATCCTCCGTGGTCGGTGAAGCCGGGGCGTGACTATACTGCGTTGTCGGCCGCCATGCGTGCTGCATCGCGCGCCGCCGCGCATCCTGCGGCGCGCGCATCACGACCGGCCTCCTGTCGCGACGCGGTGCGCCGCGCCTTCGTCGATCAGGTACCGCCGAAGGTCCCGACTTCGCTCACGCCGATGAGCCGCGACACGCGGATCGGCACGTCGGGACGCTGCAGCTCCGCCACGCGCTGCTGCAGGCGGCTGTCGGCCATCGTCATGCGCGCACGCAATCGCACGTACTCGGCCCACGATGCGATCACGTAGCGCTCGACGTAGCGGCCGTCCTCGCCGAGATCGCGGAACACGCGCCAGCTCGTTGCGCCGTTGCGTCGTCGGGTCGGTCCGACCTTCTCGATCGCGCGCAGGAACGCGTCGCGGTTCTGGGGGTCGATCCGGTATTCGAGCTGGATCAATACGGGGCCGTCGTCGGGCAGCGGCTCGCTGACGATCGCCAGTTCCGGAAGGCGCAAGCCGGGAAGGACGTCCGCTTCCTGGCCCATCTCGACGCGCACGCGGCGGTAGATCCATTGCAACGTGACGACCGTTGCCGCGGACGCGCCGAGCGCCCAATGCGTCCCGGTGGCCGACGCGAGCGCGCCCCACAGCGCGCTGCCGAGCGCAAGGGATCCCTGCGTCGCGACCAGGTTCATCGACAGCGCGCGCGCGCGAACCCATGCCGGCGCGCTGCTCTGCGTGCCGGCCGAGAGCGTCGCGAACACGTACACCCATGCCATCCCCGCGCAAAACGTGCCGACGAGCGCGAGCGCCGTGATGCCGGTCAACGCCATGAGGAGCGTCGCGACCGCCCACAAATGCCCGCCCGAGGTGACCACGCGATTCATGGACTGGCGGTGCAGAAGGCCGGGAATCGAGATCGCGCCGACGATCGCGCCGATGCCGAAGCTCGCGGACAGGAGACCGAATCCGCCGGCACCAAGGCCGAGCTGGTCGCGCGCGATGACCGGCAGCAACGCCCAGAAGGCGCTCGCGCACACGCTGAACGCCAGGTTGCGCGTGATCAGCGCGCGCATCGGCGCCGAGTGCCGCACGTAACGCAATCCGCTCATTACGCCGGAGAACAGCCGCTCCGGCACGCCGGGCAGCGCCGCCGCGCGCGGGGACGTTCTCCGCATCGCGACGAACATCGGGACGAAGAACAACGCACCCAGGACGAGCGCACTGCCCGAGCTCGCCCATGCGGCGATGGCGCCGGCCGCCGCCGGCCCGACGGCGCGTGCGACGTTGAACGCGACCGCACCGAGCGCGACCGCGCGCGCGAGCTCGTCGCGCGAGACGAGCTCGTTGATGCTCGCCTGCTGCGCCGGCAGGTAGAACGTGAATCCCACGCCGACGAGGAACGTCAGGAACAGCAGCAAGAGCGGGCCGACGATGCCGACGAGCGCCGCAAAGCCCAAGAGCAGGCTCGCCGTGAACAGCACCACCTGCGTGACGAGGATGACGCGCCGGCGCTCGACGATGTCGGCGAGCGTCCCGGCGACGAGGCCGAACAGCAACGTCGGCGCGGTGCTCGCGCTCTGCACGAGCGCGACCATCAGCGCGGACGTCGTGAGCGTGGCCATGAGCCACGCCGCGATCGTCGCCTGCATCGTGTACCCGAGCGCGGCGCCGATCGAGCCGACGTAGAAATTGCGGAAGACCGCGTTGTGAAGCGGCGTCGACGCGAGCGAGCGATGGATGAGCGAGGGCAAGCGCGCGGCCACGGGATCAGTGTAGCGTGACGCCTGCGGGATCGCGCCCGCGCCCGGTTTGCGCGGATCCCGCGATTCGAGTCTGACCCCGAATTCGACATGGGGCGCGCAGGCGCTGGCGTAAACTCATTGCATGGGCCGATCGGCCGTTCATCCTCGACAGCGGAAGGAGAGCATCATGACGAACGAGCGCGAGCTCGAAGCGACGATCGCCAAGATCGTCGAGCCGGGAAAAGGGATCCTGGCGGCGGACGAGAGCATGCCGACGATCACCAAGCGATTCAAGGCGGTGGGGATCGATTCGACCGACGAGACCCGCCGCGCCTATCGCTCCCTGCTCTTCACGACGCCCGACGCCGACCGGTATCTTTCCGGCGTCATCCTGTTCGAGGAGACGCTCGGGCAAAAGGCGGACGACGGCACGCCGCTGCCGCAGGTGCTCGCGAAGCGCGGCATCCTGCCCGGCATCAAGGTCGACAAGGGCACGACGCCGCTTCCCGGTGCCGACGGCGATCTCGTCACGCAGGGGCTGGACGGGCTCGCGGATCGCCTCGCAGCGTACAAGGCGCAGGGCGCGCGCTTCACGAAGTGGCGCGAGGTTTACCCGATCACGCCCGGCAATCCGACCCCGCTTGGCATCGCCACGAACGCCGAGGTGCTCGCGCGCTACGCCGCGACCTGCCAGGCGCAGGGTCTCGTCCCGATCGTCGAGCCCGAAGTGCTGATCGACGGCGATCACACGATCGAACGCTGTTTCGAGGTGTCGGAGGCCGTGCTGCACGCGGTCTTCGACGCGCTGCACCGCCATCGCGTGCTGACCGAGGCCATGATCCTCAAGCCCAGCATGGTGCTGCCCGGCAAGAGCAATCCGAACAAGGCGAAACCCGAGGAGGTCGCTGCGGCGACGCTCACGGTCTTGCGGCGCACGGTCCCGGCGAGCGTGCCGACGATCAATTTCCTTTCCGGCGGACAAGGGCCGGAGGAGGCGACGGCCAACCTCAACGCGATCAACGCGCAAGCGAAGAATGCGCCGTGGGTGCTGTCGTTCTCGTTCGCGCGGGCGCTGCAGGACCCGGTGATGCATTCCTGGGTGGGCGACGCGAAGAACGTCAAGCGCTCGCAGGACGCCTTCCATCATCGGCTGCACATGAACAGCCTCGCGCGACAGGGCAAGTGGCAGGCAGCGCTCGAGAAGCGCTGACGATCACGACATCGGGTTCGGTGCGGCCCGCGGAAGATCCTCGGGCAGCGGGATGAATTCGCGGTCGTCGTTGCGCGGGAGCTTCATGCGGCCCGCGCGCCAGTCGGCCTTGGCCTGCTCGATGCGCTCGCGCGACGACGAGACGAAGTTCCACTCGACGTAGCGCTCGCCGATCGGCTCGCCCCCGAGCAGCATGACGTTCGCCGCGGTCGCTGCGCGAAAGAGGACCGGCGCGCCCGCCCGGAAGACGAGCATGTGGCCGGGGCCGAACATGCGGCCGTCCACCTCGACGGTGCCGCTCGCCACGAATGCCGCGCGCTCCGGGTAGTCCGCGGGAAGTTGCGCCTGCGTATCCGGCGCGAGCCGCCAGTGGACGTAGAAGAGCGGCGACTAGGTGGCGACCTTCGCGCGCGCGCCGAACGCCTCGCCCGCCACGAGCCG
>JBLMWW010000129.1:0-10327 GCA_050257435.1 Rudaea sp. | reverse complement strand
CCGCAGGCTCGGGATGCCGAAGAACATGCCGACGACCGCCGCCACGAGGCCCGCGAGCACGAGCACGATGAGGAAATTCAGCATCGGCACGCGCTGCACGAGGTTGTAGGCCGCATACGCGCCCCACGCCATGAACGCGGCGTGGCCGATCGAGATCTGGCCGCAATAGCCGACGAGCATGTTGAGCCCGATCGCCGCGAGTGTCAGGATCAGGAACGGATTGATGATCGACAGGAACAGGTAGTCCGTGGAGAGCAACGGCACCGCGAGGAACGCAAACGCGACGAGCGCGAGCATGAAGTACCGATCCTGCACGATCGGCAGCAACTGCATGTCGGCGCGGTACGTCGACTTGAACTGGCCGTTTTCACGGAAGAACATCGAAGCCCCTACACGCGGTCGATGCGGCGCTCGCCGAAGAGGCCTTCGGGGCGCACGAGGAGGAACACGAGGGCGAGCACGTACGCGAACCAGTTCTCGATGCCGCCGCCCGCGAGGTCGAACTCGCGGATCAGCGGCGGCGCGAGGAACACCTCGGCCATTTTCTCCCCGACGCCGATGATCAGTCCGCCGACGATCGCGCCGGGAATCGACTCGAAGCCGCCGAGGATCACGACCGGCAGCGCCTTCAGCGCGACCTGCGAGATCGAGAACTGCACGCCGAGCTTGCCGCCCCAGACGACGCCGCCGACGATGGCGACGATGCCGGCCACCGACCAGACGATCACCCAGATCCGCTGCAGCGGGATGCCGATCGACTGCGCCGCCTGGTGGTCGTCGGCGACGGCACGCAGGGCGCGACCCGTCGCCGTGCGCCGGAAGAACACCGCGAGCGCGGCGACCAGCAGCACGGCGGTGATCGCGGCGGCGACGTCGTCCCGGTTCACGAGCACGCCGCCGTCGAAGATCTTGTCGAGCACCATCACCGGCTCGCGCGGAATGCCGAGGTTGATCTCGTAGATGTCGCTGCCCCAGATCGACTGGCCGAAGCCGTACAGGAAATACGTGATGCCGAGGGTCGCCATCAGGAGCGTGACCGCCTCCTGGTTGACGAGGGGCCGCAGGACCACGCGCTCGACGACGATCGCGAGCACAACCATGATCGCGATGGCGCCGATCAGCGCCGCCCAGATCGGCATGCGCTCGGCGAGCCGTGCCACGGCGAGCGCGGCGAACAGGACCATCGCGCCCTGCGCGAAATTGAACACGCCCGACGCCTTGAAGATCAGCACGAAGCCGAGGGCGACGAGCGAATAGAGCACGCCGGCCATCAGGCCGCCGATCAGCACCTCGAGCCAGAAGCCCGGGACGGCGGCGCCGGTGGCGAGCGGCGCGATCAGCCCGGCCGCCAGCAGCACGCCGAGCGCCGCGACCGGCATATAGCGTGGGATGGCCATCAGTGCTTGGCTCCCAGATAAGCGTCGATCACGGCCTGGTTGCGCCGCACGTCGTCCGGCGTGTCGTCGCCGATCTTCTTGCCGTAATCGAGCACGATGATCCGGTCGGAGATGTCCATCACAACGCTCATGTCGTGCTCGATCAGGACGATCGTCGTGCCGTAGTGCTCGTTGAGATCGAGCACGAAGCGGCACATGTCCTGCTTTTCCTCGACGTTCATTCCCGCCATCGGCTCGTCGAGCAGCAGCACCTTCGGCTCCGAGGCAAGCGCGCGGCCGAGGTCGACGCGCTTTTGCAATCCATACGGCAGCCGCCCGACCGGCGTCTTGCGGTGCGCCTGGATCTCGAGGAAGTCGATGATCTGCTCGACCGCTTCGCGGTGGCGGATCTCCTCGCGTTCCGCCGGGCCGATGCGCAGCGCCTGCGCCAGGATGCCCGCCTTCATGCGCAGATTGCGCCCGGTCATGATGTTGTCGAGCACGGTCATGCCCTTGAAGAGCGCGAGGTTCTGGAACGTGCGCGCGATGCCCATCGACGCCGCCCGGTGCGGCTTCATCGCCGCGAACTCCTGCCCGCGGAAGCGGACGCGTCCGTGCTGCGGTTGATAGACGCCGTTGATCACGTTCAGCATCGAGCTCTTGCCTGCGCCGTTCGGGCCGATGATCGCGAGCACCTCGTGCTCGCGCACCTCGAACGACACGTCGGAGATCGCCCGCACGCCGCCGAAGGCGAGCGAGATGTGCTCGACCGACAGGATCACCGGCCCGATGCGGCCCGCCGCCGGCGACGTTTCGCGTGCGGGCGCCCCCTGCGGCGCTGCCTGGAGCCGGACCGACGCCATGGAGCTCATGCCGCCCTCGCGGTTTGCGCGGGGAACACCTTCGCGTCCTCGATGCGCAGGTCCGCCGAAACGATCCCGGTGCGCCCGTCCTCGAACTTCACCGTCGTGTCGATGTGCTGCGCCTTGCGTCCCGCGTAGAGCGCATCGACGAGCACCGTGTACTTTTCCGCGATGAAGCCGCGCCGCACCTTGCGCGTGCGCGTGAGCTCGTCGTCGTCGGGATCGAGCTCCTTGTGCAGGATCAGGAAGCGCCGCACCTGCGAATCCGCGAGGCCCGGCTCGGTGGCGAGGTCGGCGTTCACCTGCTCGACGCAGCCGCGGATGAGGTCATAGACGTCGGGCTTGGCCGCGAGGTCGGTGTACCCCGAATAGGGAATGCCGCGCCGCTCGGCCCAGTTGCCGACGGAGCCGAGATCGATGTTGACGAACGCGCACACGAAGTCGCGGCCGTTGCCGAAGGCCACCGCCTCCCTGACGTGGGGGAAGAACTTGAGCTTGTTCTCGATGTAGTTCGGCGCGAAGATCGCGCCGCTCGCGAGCTTGCCGACGTCCTTCGCGCGATCGATGATGCGCACGTGCCCGCCGGCGTCGATGAGCCCTGCGTCGCCCGTGTGGAACCACCCCTCGGCGTCGATCGATTCGGCCGTCGCGTCGGGCCGCTTGTAATACTCCTTCAGGAGCATCGCGCCGCGCAGCAGCACCTCGCCGCTGTCGGCGATCCTGAGCTCGACGCCGGGCGCCGGCGGGCCCACCGTCTCGAGCCGCACCGCGCCGTTGGGTTGCAGGCAGCCGTACGCGCAGGTCTCGGTGAGCCCGTAGAGCTGCTTCAGGTTGATGCCGATCGAGCGGTAGAAGCGGAAGAGATCGGGCCCGATCGCCGCGCCCGCCGTATACGCGACGCGCAGCCGCGACATGCCGAGCATGTTGCGTAGCGGCCCGTAGATCGTGAGGTCGCCGATCGCGTAACGCAGGCGATCGAGCCACGGAACGGCGCGGCCCTCAAGGATCTCGGCGCCGCAGCGCTTCGCGACGCGCATCGCGTGCGCGTACAGCCAGCGCTTCGGCGCGCTCGCGTCCTCCATGCGGATCGTGACCTGCGTCAGCAGGTTTTCGAAGATGCGCGGCGGCGCGAAGTAATACGTCGGGCCGATCTCGCGCATGTCCGTCAGGACCGTGTCGGCCGATTCCGGGCAGTTGATCGTGAACCCGGTCACCATCCACTGCACGTAGGAGAACAGATGGTCGCCGACCCATGCCATCGGCAGGTAGGAGAGCATGCTGTCGTCGGCGGTCAGGCCATCGAAATCGGCGGCGCCGCCGCCGGCCGCGATGAACGAGCGGTGCGTGTGGCAAACGCCCTTCGGGCGCCCCGTCGTGCCCGACGTGTAGAGCATCACGCAGACGTCCCCGGCGCTGCCGGCGGCAATCTCGGCGTCGAGAAAGCCCGGATGCGCGGCGTCGTACTCGCGGCCGAGCGCCTGCAACGCCTCGATCGACGTCAGTCCGCCGTAGTTGCGGAGGCCGCGCGGGTCGTCGTAGTAGATATAGGCGAGCGTCGGCACCTTCGCCCGCGCCTCGAAGAGCTTGTCGACCTGCTCCTGGTCCTCGACGACCGCATAGGCGATCTCCGCGTCGTTCAGCACATAGGTGAACTCGACGGCCGGCGCGTCCTGGTACATCGGCACGGGAACGCCGCCGAGCGCCTGCGCGGCGGCCATCGACCAGTACAGGCGCGGACGGTTGTCGCCGATGATCGCCAGATGCATGCCGCGGCGAAAGCCCTGCGCCGCAAGGCCGCAGGCCAGCGCGCGCACCTCGTCGGCGACCTGGCGCCACGTCCACGTCTGCCAGATGCCGAGGTCCTTCTCGCGGATCGCCGGATGCTCGCCGCGCTGCTCGGCGTTGCGCAGGAGGAGTCGCGGGAAGGTGTCGAGCGTGCTGGTCATTGCCCCCTCGCACTGTGCCGGGAAAGGCCGGGTGCGCTTCTTCCGGCGCACGACGCCATCACGTGGCCGATTCTATAGGAACGCGCGTGCGATGCGGCGCGCCGCCGAGCGCGGCAGCGCGCTTGACGCGGGTCGGCAATCCGCGTACAAAACAAACAATTGTTTGGTTTAAGGCCGACGACTTGGCGCACACCGCCCGCCTGCCTCGCGCGGACAATCGCCTGCCCCTCCTGCTCGACGAGGCGGCGCGGCTCTTCGGCGAGCGCGGATTCCACGGCGCGACGATCCGCGACATCGCGCGCGGCGTTGCCATGCTCCCCGGGTCGCTCTACTACCACTTCGCGGCGAAGGAGGACCTGCTCGCCGCCGTGTATGCGGAAGGCGTCGAGCGCATCTCCGAGCGCGTGCGCGCGGCGATCGACGGTCGCACGGACCCCTGGCAGCGCCTGCAGGCCGCGTGCATCGCGCACCTCGAGGCGCTCCTCGCCGAGGGCGACTACGCCCAGGTCGTGATTCGCGTCCGGCCGGGCGACGTGCCCGAGGTCGCCGAGCGGCTCACCGAGCTCCGCGACCGCTACGAGCGCATCTTCGTCGATCTGATCGATGCGCTGCCGCTTCGCGCCGGCGTCGACCGGCGCAACCTCCGTCTGATGCTGCTCGGCGCGCTCAACTGGTCGCAGACGTGGTATCGCCCCGGCCGCGACGACCCGCGCGTCATCGCCCGCAACTTCGTCGCACTGCTGCGGCGGCCCACCGAAAGCTAGATTTCCGCATGGACATCATCCCGAAGGTGCTCGTCACCAAGATCGGCCTCGACGGCCACGATCGCGGCAGCCGTGTCGTCGCCGCACACCTGCGCGACGCCGGGATGGAGGTGATCTACACGCCGCCCTGGCAGGAGATCGCGACCGTCGTGAAGCTCGCGCTCGAGGAGGACGTCGACGTCATCGGCATCTCGTCGCTCGCCACCGACCATCGGATCGTGCCGAAGCTGACGCGCGCGTTGCAGGAGGCGGGCGTGACGGGCGTCGCCGTGATCGTCGGCGGCATCGTTCCCGACGCGGACGAGGCGATGCTGCTCGACGCCGGCGTCGCGCGCGTGTTCCATCCCGGCACGCCGCTCGACGACATCGCCGGCTACATCCGCTCGCTCGTGCCGGCGCTCCGCGCGGCGCGCGGCGTCGTCTGGAAGGAGCCAGCATGAACAAGCCGCTCGACGCCGCCACGCTCTCCCCCGCCGACGGGCTCGATCGCTGGCGGCGCGAGTACGCCGAGCAGATCGGCCACGACCGGGCGTGCGAAAACCGCTCGGGCATCCCGATCAAGCCCCTCTACACGAACGCGGACTGGGACGGCAACCGTCACGACGCCGACCTCGGGTTTCCGGGCCAGCCGCCCTACACGCGCGGCATCTACCCGACGATGCACCGCGGGCGCACGTGGACGCAGCGTCAACTGATCGGCCTCGGCACGCCCGACGACTACAACGCGCGGCTCCTCGCCTTGATCGAGCAGGGCGCGACCGCGGTGTCGCTGATACCGTGCAATTCGGTGTTCCGCGGCTACGACATGGACGAGGTCGATTGCGAGCTCCTCGGCACCTGCGGCGCGGTCGTGAACACCGCGCAGCACATGGACGCGTGCCTCGCGGGCGTGGATATCGGCCGGATGTCGTGCGCGATGAACGATCCTTCGCCGTTCACGCTCCTCGCCTTCCTGCTCGCCGTCGCGCGCCGGCGCGGCGTGCCGCTCGACGTGATCGGCGGCACATCGAACCAGAGCGACTACATCAGCCATTACGTCGCCAATCACATGTTCTTCCGCGTCGCGCTGCCCGGCGCCAGGCGCATTCTCACGGACCACATCGCCTTCTGCACGCAGCACCTGCCACGCTGGAATCCGATGTCGGTCGTCGGGCAGCACATGCAGCAGGCGGGCGCGACGCCCGCGCAGGCGATGGCGTTCGCGCTCGCGACCGCGTTCCAGAACGCCGACGACTGCGTCGCGCGCGGCATGGACCCCGCCGCCTTCCTGCCGCGCTTCACGTTCTTCTTCGACATCTCGCTCTCCTTCTTCGAGGAGGTGGCGAAGTTCCGCGCCGGGCGCCGCCTGTGGGCCCGGCTCGTGCGCGAGCGTTACGGGGTCGCCGATGCGCGGAGCCTCCGGTTCAAGTTTCACGCGCAGACGTCGGGCGTCGACCTGACGCGCCAGCAGCCGCTCAACAACGTCGCGCGCGTGACCGTGCAGGCGATGGCCGGCATCTTCGGCGGTTTGCAGTCGCTCCATACCGATGCTTACGACGAGGTGCTGTCCTGCCCTACCGAATTCGGCGCCCGCATCGCCGTCGCGACGCAGAACATCCTGCGGGAGGAGGCGCATCTCACCGAGGTGATCGACCCGCTCGGCGGCAGCTATTACGTCGAGACGCTGACCGGGCAGATGGAGGAGGAAATCCTGCGCAACCTCGCGCTCGTCGACGACGCGGGCGGCATGTACCGCGCCGTCGAGAGCGGCGTCGTGCAGCGGCTGATCGGCGAGTCGGCGCGGCGCTTCCAGGACCGGGTCGAAAGCGGCGAGCAGACGATCGTCGGCGTCAACGCCTACCGGATCGACGAGGACGCGAGTACGCGCCCGCCCGTGCAAACGGTGGATGCGGAACGCATGCGGGCGCATGTCGCCGCGTTCGCCGCGTGGAAGGCGAGCCGCTCGCGCGAGGCCGTGGCGAAGGCGCTCGACGCGCTGGCGCGCGCGGCGAATGCACCGGATGAGAACGTGTTCGCGCAGGTCGTCGCGGCGGCCGACGCGGGCTGCACGCACGGCGAGATCTGCGCGACGCTCCGCCGCGAGCTGGGCTTCGGGCACGTCCAGGCGATCGTCTGATGCCGGCTCCCGGCCGCGCGCGACCTGGCATCGAGAGGCGCGCATGCAGATGAACGAGCCGCCGGCGCACGCCCGCCTGCTCGGCGGCGAGCGCCGCGCGATCGCACAGGCGATCAGCGCGTTCGAGAACGGCGCACCCGGTGCGGGCGACCTCGTCCGGGCGCTTGGCGACCACCTCGGCCGTGCGCGCGTGCTCGGCATCACCGGCCCACCGGGTGCCGGCAAATCGACGCTCGTCAACGCGCTCCTCGGCGAGCTCGTCGCGCGGGGATTGCGCGTGGGCGTCGTCGCGGTCGATCCGTCGAGCCCGATCACCGGCGGCGCCGTGCTCGGCGATCGCGCGCGCATGAGCGAGCACGGCGGGCACGAGCGGGTGTTCATCCGGTCGCTGTCGAGCCGCGGTCACCCCGGCGGACTCGCGCAGCGCACCGATCGGATCGTCGACGTCCTCGACGCCGCGGGATTCGACGTCGTGATCGTGGAAACGGTCGGCGCCGGGCAATCGGAAGTGGCGATCGATGCCGTCGCGGATACGCGCGTCGTCGTCTGCCCGCCGGGGCTCGGTGACGGGCTGCAGGCGATCAAGGCGGGCATCCTCGAGATCGCCGACGTGTTCGTCGTCAACAAGTCCGACCTGCCCGGCGCGGACGTCACCGCACGCGATCTCGCCGACATGCTGCGGCTGCGTCGCGAGGGTGAGCGCTCGCGGCCCGTGCTGAAGACCACGGCGACGCGCGGCGAGGGCATTGCGGCGCTCGTCGACGCCGTGCTCGCCCATGCGGACCAAGCGGGCCGCGGAAGGCGCCTTTGCATTCGCGACGCCGACGGGCCGAGGGACGGCGCGTCGGACGCCGCGAACCCGGCGACCGACGCGTTCGGCGCGCGCGTGATGCGTCTCGCCGCGCGCGACCCGTTCGCGCGCCTGCTCGGCATCCGCTGCACGGGTGGCGGCGAGGGCCGCGCGGCGGCGACGCTACGGATCGCCTCGAATCACCTCAACTTCAACGGCGGCTGCCATGGCGGCGTGATCTTCGCGCTCGCCGACGCGGCGTTCGGTCTCGCGTCGAACTCGCACGGACGGCTCGCCTCCGGCATCGAGGCGCAGGTGAGTTTCCACGTAGGTGTCCGCGAGGGCGAGGTGCTGACGGCGCGCGCGAGCGAGGTCTCGCGCGGCAACAAGCTCGCGACTTATCGCATCGACGTCACGCGCGCGGACGGGACGCGCGTCGCGAGCTTCGCCGGCACCGTCTACGTGTCGCGGCAATCGAACGAGCCGTAAACGGGATCGGGCCGAAGCGCCAATCGCCGCAACGGCTCCGACCCCAATTTCCGCGGGCCACGGCTGCTTGTCAGCGCGCCCGCGCCTTCTCCGCCGCGATCCACCGATCGATGCGCCGCTCCAGCACGTCGAGCGGCAGCGGGCCGTCGTCGAGCACCGCGTTGTGGAAGCGCCGCAGGTCGAAGCGCTCGCCGAGGGCGGCGCTCGCCTTCGCCCGCAGCCGCTTGATCGCGAGCTCGCCGATCTTGTAGCCGAGCGCCTGCCCCGGAATGACGATGTAGCGGTCGACCTCCGCGGCGGCGAACGCCGCGCCGAGGCCGCTGTTGTCGACGAGGTAGTCGATCGCGCGCCGCCGATCCCATCCCTGCGCGTGCAGGCCCGTGTCGACGACGAGGCGGCACGCGCGCAGCATTTCCATCGTGAGCCGGCCGAACTGCGCATATGGGTTCTCGTACATTCCGAGGTCGGTGCCGAGGCTCTCGGCGTAGAGCGCCCACCCCTCGCCGTACGCGACGAGGAAACCGTTGCGGCGGAATTCCGGCAGGCCGTCGAGCTCCTGCGCCCGCGCGATCTGCAGGTGATGCCCCGGCACCGCCTCGTGCAGGAACGTCGCTTCCATCGCGTACTTCGGGCGCGCGGGCAGGTCGTTGACGTTCGCCTCGAAGTAGCCCGCGCGGCCCGCGTTCGCGCTGCCTTGCGTGTAATGGTCGGCGTTGTCGCCCTCGAACGCCTCCATCGCCCGCACGCCGTAGGGAAGCCGCGGCAATGTCGCGAAGAGCCTCGGCAGTTGCGCATCGACGCGCTTGGCGATGTCGCGATAGCCGGTGAGCAGGTCCTCGGGCCGCGTGTAATAGAACTGCGGCGCATCGCGCAGGAACGCGTAGAACTCGCGCCGCGTGCCGGTGAAGCCGGAGTGGCGCATCGCGTCGTCCATCTCGCCGTTGATGCGGGCGACTTCCCGCAGCCCGAGCGCATGAATGTCGCGCGCGGACATCGTCGTCGTCGTCTGCTGCGCGACGACCGCGTCGTAATACGCGGCGCCGCCGGGAAGCGTCGTGGCGCCGAGCTCGCGGCGGGCACCCGGTAGATAGGTCGTCTCGACGAACGATTTCAGCGCGCGGAATGCCGGCACGATGCCGTCGGCGATCGCGCGCCATCCTTCCGCGGCCAGCCGGGCGCGCTCGCCGTCCGGCACAGCGGACGGAAAGTGCGCGAACGGACGCCAGGCCGGATTGCGCTCGACGTCGTCGCCGACCCAGGGATCGAGCTGCGCCGGTACGCGCTGCATCGCGGCTGCCGGGTACGTCCAACCGGTGGCGAGGCCTTCGCGCATCAGCGCCTCGATCTGTTCCAGCTGCGTCGGCAGCGCGCGCAACCGCGCGAGGTAATGGTCATAGTCGGCCACGTTGCGAAACGGCGTCGACTTCGCGAGCAGCGCGAAGTCGAGCTGCGGCCCGCCCATCGGCGAAATCGCCATCCGCTCGACCGGGAAGGCGGCGACGCGCAGCCGCCGCTCGAGCTCCGACTCGAGCACCGTGAGCGACAGCGCATCCTGATCCGCGAGCGCACGCGCGTCGAATTGCCGCAGCCGCGCGAGGACCGCGCGCAGGTGCGCCTTGCGGCGTGCGATCGCCGCCGGCGATAGATCGGTGAGCCGATCGTCGTAGCGATCGTCGCCGAGGAAAGTCGCGAACTCGGGGTTGTCGCGCTTGATCCACGACCAGTAGTCGTCGAAGAGCGCGTGCAGGCGCGTCGTCGCGTTCGGCGCGGGCGCGTGGGCCCGAACGGCCGCCGCCCCGGGTTGCGCATGAACGGCGGCGCCGCAGAACGCCGCGGCGGCAAGCGCGCAGGCGAGGGCTGAGGCGCGAATCGTGCGCGGACGACACCCCCGGCGCGCGGCGGCGCGCGTCACGTCAGGCTGCAGGCTGCGTCCCGAACGGCATGTCCAGCACGAACAGCCAGCCCCCATCCGATTGGCGCCGG
>JBLMWW010000128.1:0-11204 GCA_050257435.1 Rudaea sp. | reverse complement strand
CTAGGAGCACCCGCGCTCGCGCGCCCTCGCCGATCGCGAGCAGACGCGCGAGCTTTGCGCGAAGTCAGATCCGGCTCATTGGCACAGCCGCGGGAAGATGTTGCAGACGGTGCTGCCGGCCGGCCGGGGCGCCGGGAGCTTGGCCGAATTGACGCTCGTCAGGATGTCGCCGACGCCGAGGATCACGGCATCGGGGATGTCCCTGACCAGGCTGTCGACCTCGTGCACGGCGTCGAAGGCCGTGCTGACGCTGTCGAACGTCGGCAGGTTGGCGAGGCGGCCGCAGACCTTGCCGATCACCGGGGCACGCGAGGCGATCGAGCCGCTCAGTCCCAGCGAGCCGCACATCTGCCCGGGGTTGGCGAAATCGACGTCCGGCAGCATTCCGAGCACGCCGTCAGGGTCCTGCAGAAGCAGTTGCAGCAATGCCGGCAACTCGAGCGAATCGCGCAGATCGGCGACGATCGGGTCCTTCAGGATGCCGAGCGGGCCATCGCCGAGCTTGAAGTCGCCGACCATGAACCGCTCCACCGCGTCGTCCGCCCGGTCGAAGTCGAGGTCGTCCACACCCGGGCTCGCCACGGTTGCCGACTTTGTCGCGACGGGGTTCGGCACGCGCAGGTTCGCGTAGTTCAGCACGCGATGCAGCCGTCGCTGATACTTCGTGTCGGCGGAAGGCGGATTCATTCCCTTGACGATGCTTTCGAGGATCGATGCGTCCGTCTGGGCCGCGGTAAGCGGAACCTGGACGCAGATGTCGAACCCCCTCCCGAGGCTGGCGGAGCCTCCGAGCGCCAGCTCGGTCGGCAGCGGAATCGGGATCGGCCCGATGGTCGGCGTGAGCGGGACGTTCGCCTCGCCGTGCAGGTCCGCAAGGCCCACGACGTCCCACCGCCCGCCCGCCTCGACTTTGGCCTTGCCCTCGACGGCCCATTTCCCGGCCAGCTCCCCGCTTCTTCCCTGATGGATGCAGTAGGTCACCGACGTGCTCGCCGGATTGTCCGTGCAGGTCCCGGCGACGTACTCGTCGATCGGGCAGCCGAGCCGCTTCTCGAGCTTGTCCAGCTTTGCATTGATTTCATCGAGCTTCGCGAGGATGTCCCCCATCGTGCCGCCCGCGGAAACGTTCGGAGGCTTTCCGGCCGCCCCCACGGCCGCTGCGAACACCAGGCCAACCAGCATGGCGCAAACCCGCACTCCGGCTCCCGGTCGTTTCCGTTGCTTCATGATGACTCCTCCTCCGGCTGTTGCCCGCGTCGTTGTGGGCGAGGCGCGTGCGCGCGCGACAATGGCGGGCGAGAGAACGGCTTGCCGCGCGATAGCGCACCTGCGTGCCTCGCGCCCCGACTATGCACCCCCATTGTTCACCCGTTCAACTACCGTCCGGCGTTCCGGCCAAGAAGCATTCGGCCGCGCGCCGAGCGCAGACGCCCCGCTACGGCTTCGGCCATTCGCCGTGTTGAGGGGACCGCGCTCCATCCGGTAGCATCCCGTTGTCATAACCTCCAAGAGAAGCGATGCGTCCCGCTCTGCTGCTTTCGCTCGCCGTCGTGACCGCCCTCGCCGCGGCGCCGGCACGCGCCGAAGTCATCGGTGGCAACCCCGGCCCGCAGCACAACTACGTGTGCCCGCACGCCGACGGCAAGCCGCCGCTCGATTGCTACCTCGATGCCGTCCCGCACCTCTACACGATGTGTCGCAACGTCAAGGCGATCGAGATCATCGAATTCGGCTACGAGAAATCGACCGAGGGCGTGAACGGCGCGAAGTCCGCGTCCTGCCTCGACAAGCAGAAGCAGAACATCGGGCCGCCGTTCAAGGCGGCGCTGCGCCAGGCGGGCAAGAAGAAGCACGTCGTCGAGGCGCTGCACAAGCTGCAGGGCATGTGGCTCACCGCGATGGCGCAACTCCAATGGCACAAGGGCGAATCGGACGAGGAGTACAAGGCGCGCGTCGGGAAGCCGTACGAGGAATTCAACGAGGGGATCGCGACGGTTCGCACGAGCTTCGCCGCAAACGAAGCGCCGACCCCGGTGAAGGCGGCGAAGAGTCACAAGCCGAAGCGGCAGGCGAAGGCGAAGTCCCGCTGAGCGCCGCGTTCCCGCACGCCGCTTCGAGCGTCGCATCGGACGCCGAGCTCGCCGCGATCTTCGGCGAGGGCGGTACGCTCGCCCGCGCGCTTCCCGGCTTCCGGTTCCGCCCGCAGCAGCTCGCGATGGCGCAGGCCGTCGCGCGCGCCATCGCGGAGCACCAGCCGCTCGTCGCCGAAGCGGGCACCGGCACGGGCAAGACGTTCGCCTATCTCGTGCCAGCAATGCTCTACGGCGGCAAGGTGATCGTCTCCACCGGCACGAAGACGTTGCAGGACCAGCTCTTCGAGCGCGACCTGCCGCTCGTTCGCGACGCGCTCGCGGCTCCTGTGACGATCGCCCTTTTGAAGGGACGCGCCAATTACGTCTGCCATCACCATCTCGAGCGCACCGCGCGCGAGGGCCGGCTGCCGTCGCGCGAGGATGCGCGGCACCTGCCGAAGATCGTCGCGTTCGCGCGCGCGAGCGAGCGCGGCGATCGCGCCGAGCTCGCCGACGTGCCCGAGGGCGCATCGATCTGGCCGCTCGTCACGTCAACGCGCGACAACTGTCTGGGGAGCAACTGCGCCTTCCATCGCGAATGCTTCGTGATGAAGGCGCGCAAGGATGCGCTCGACGCGGACGTCGTCGTCGTCAACCACCACCTGTTCTTCGCCGACGTGATGCTGCGCGACGAAGGCCTCGCCGAGCTGCTGCCGGCGTGCAATACGGTGATTCTCGACGAGGCGCATCAGCTTCCGGACACGGCCACGCTGTTCTTCGGCGAGCAGACGACGGCGGGACAGTTGACCGAGCTCGCGCGCGACGCCGAGGCGACGGCGCGGACCGAACTGCGCGACGTGCCCGGCCTGCCCGACGCCGGCGCCGACGTCGTGCCGCTGATCCGCAAGCTGCGGCTCGCTTGCGGCGAGACGACCGGCAAGTTCGCGCAGGCCCAGTTCGCGCAGCGCAAAGCGTTCGTCGAGGCGCTGGACGCGCTCGCCGCGGGCCTCGACCGATTGGCGGCCGAGATGCGACGCTTCGCCGAGCGCAGCGAAGACGTGGGCGTTATCGCGCGGCGCGCAGAAGCGGCGGCGGAAGGCGTGGCGCGCTGGAGGCGCGGGCTCGACGGCGACGACGAGGCGGAATGGATCCGCTGGATCGACGTCGGACCGCAGGGATTCCAGCTGCACGCTTCACCGCTGTCGGTGGCCGACGTGTTCCGCAAGCAGCTCGACCAGACGGGACGCGCGTGGATCTTGACGTCGGCGACGCTCGCGGTCGGCCGCGACTTCTCGCACTACACGGCGCAGCTCGGGCTGACGGATGCGGGGACCGGCTGCTGGGACAGCCCGTTCGACTATGCGACGCAGGGCCTGCTCTACGTGCCGCGCGGGTTGCCCGCGCCGAACAGCATCGAGCATACGAACGGCGTCGTCGACGCGGTGCTGCCGGTGCTGAAGGCGAGCGGCGGGCGCGCCTTCCTGCTCTTCACCACGCTGCGCGCGCTCGCCAACGCGCGCGAGCGGCTCGCGGAGAGCTTCGCGCGCGAGGGCCTCGACTATCCGGTGCTCGCCCAGGGCGAGGGGTCGAAGAGCGAATTGCTGTTGCGCTTCCGTGCGCTCGGCAACGCGGTGCTGCTCGGCAGCGCAAGCTTCTGGGAAGGCGTCGACGTCCCCGGGGACGCGCTGTCGGTCGTCGTCATCGACAAGCTGCCGTTCGCGCCGCCGGACGATCCCCTGCTCGCGGCGCGGCTCGCACGCCTCACCGCCGCCGGGGGCAACCCCTTCATGGAGTGGCAACTGCCGCAGGCGGCGATCGCGCTCAAGCAAGGCGCCGGCCGGCTGATTCGGACCGAAACCGATCGGGGCGTGCTGATGATCTGCGACCCCAGACTCACGGACAAGCCGTACGGCCGGCGCATCTGGCAGAGCCTGCCGCCGATGAAGCGCACGCGGGAGCTCGCCGACGTCGTTGCGTTCTTCACCTCGGCCGAGACGGGGTCGGACTCGAATCCGGCGATTCGAGTCTGACCCCGATCTTTGACCCGATCCTCCTACCTCACCACCACTTCCACCACGGCTTGTCGGGTACGTTGCTGGCAAGGTACACGCTCTCCGGGAACGTCTTCTCGAGGATGCGGTGGGCGTCGTCGGCAAGCTGTGTGAGACCGAGCTTCCGGTAGCTTCTCACCATGACGTCGAGCGCCTGCTCGTTCGAAGGCGTGCGCGGGAAGTTCAACAGCGCCGCCTGCGCGCGGTTCGCGGCCGCGACGTAGGCGCCCCGGTTGTAGTAATAGCGCGCGACGTGCACCTCGTACATGCCGAGCGCGTTCGAAAGATAGCGCATGCGCGTCTGCGCATCCTCGGCGTAGCGGCTCTGCGGAAACTTCTGCACGAGCTCCTTGAACGCCGCGAACGATTCGCGCATCTGCTTGGGATCGCGCTCCGAGAGGTCGAGCTCGTACACGTAGCCGAAGATTCCCTGGTCCTCGCGGAAGTAGACAAGGCCCTTCAGGTAGTACGCGTAATCGACGTTCGGATGATTGGGATACGTGCGGATGAAGCGGTCGCACGCGGCAGTCGCCGCAGCCTGCTCGCCTTGCCGCCAGTTGGAGTACGCGCCTTCGAGCATCGCCTGCTGCGCGTAGCGGCCGTACGGATAGCGCGCCTCGAGCGTGTCGAAGAGCTTGACTGCCCGCGTATAATTCCCGTCCAGCATCGCCTCGTGGGCGTTCTTGTAGAGCTGCTCGGCGTTCCACCCGGCGGTTTCATCCTTGACGTCGGGAAGCAATCCGCACGCCGCCGCCGTCAGCGCGAACAACGCCATCAGGAACCACCGCCGCCATCCGGGCGCTTGCGACATCGTCATCGGCATCCTTCGTGAATCCCGCGAATTATAGCCGACGGGCGACGCAATTCCCCCTCGCCTTGCCCCGTACGAGCGTGGGTCCGCTCGACGCGCGCGTGCCCGACGATCTCGCGGGGATGCGGCTCGACCAGGCGCTCGCGCGCATGGCTCCCGAGCATTCGCGCAGCCGGCTCCGTGCGTGGATCGACGCAGGCCGCGTGACGGTCGACGGGGCGCAATGGGAAGCGAAGCGCCGGGTCGCCGGCGGCGAGCGCATCGAGGTGACGCCGCCGTCGAGCGCGCCGCTCGTCGATCTCGCGGAGGACATCGCGCTCGACATCGTGTTCGAGGACGAGACGATCCTCGTCGTCGACAAGCCGGCCGGACTCGTCGTCCATCCGGGCAGCGGCAATCGTGAAGGCACGCTGCTGAACGCGCTGCTGCATCACGATCCCGCGCTTGCCGGGGTGCCGCGCGCCGGCATCGTGCACCGGCTCGACAAGGACACGAGCGGCCTCATGGTCGTCGCGAAGACGCTCGAGGCGCAGACGGCTCTCGTCCGCCAGCTCGCCGCGCACGAGGTCGCGCGCGAATACCTGGCCGTCGCGACCGGCGATCTTGCACGCGACATCGTCATCGACGCGCCGATCGGCCGCCATCCAACGCACCGCACGACGATGGCCGTCGTCGCGCGCGGCAAGCCGGCGCGCACGCATGTTGCCGTCGTCGAGCGATTCGGCCGTGCGACGCTCGTGCGCTGTGCGCTCGAAACCGGCCGCACGCATCAAATCCGCGTGCACCTCGCGGCGATCGGCCACCCGATCGTCGGCGACCCGGCGTACGGCGGACGGCGCCGCGCCAGGGGCGCGGACGCAGGCGCGTTGCCGTCGCTCGCACGCCAGGCGTTGCACGCGACGCGCCTTTCGCTCACGCATCCGGCCACGCGTGGGCGCATGACGTGGGATGCGCAGCCACCTCCCGACCTGTCGCGGCTCATCGCGAGCTTGCGCGCGCAACACGCGAGCGCGCGGTGAACGCGCGCGACGCAGGCCCGTCGACGACGCCTCCGCTTGCCGAGCGGTTCGCGGCCCGCGGCATCGACTGGATCGTCCCGCAGTGGCCGGCGCCGGCGTCGGTGCACGCATTCGTCACGACAAGGAACGGTGGCGTGAGCGTGGGCCTCCATGCGTCGCTCGACCTCGGCAACGCCTCGGGCAACGGTGCGACACCCGAGGAGATGGCGGCGATCGCCGAGAATCGCCGACGTGCCGCCGCTTTCCTGCCGGCACCGCCGCATTGGCTCGAGCAAGTGCATGGCGTGGACGTTAGCGTCCTTCGGGCGCACGACGCGACCAACGCGCGTCCCCCGCGCGCCGACGCGGCCGTCACGCGTGAAGCCGACGTCGTGCTTGGCGTGCGTGTCGCCGATTGCATGCCGGTGTTTTTCGCCGCCGTCGACGGCTCGGTGGTAGGCGTCGCACACGCGGGGTGGCGCGGCCTCGCTGCCGGCGTGCTCGAGCGCACCGTCTCGGCAATGGACATCGCGCCGTCGAACGTCGTCGCGTGGCTCGGTCCGGCGATCGGAAAGGCCGCGTTCGAAGTCGGATCCGACGTGTTCGAGGCCTTCACGCGCGAGGACGCACCGGCGCGCTCGGCGTTTGCACCTTTGCGGTCCGGCAAATGGCTGGCCGATCTCGAGGCGCTCGCGCGCATGCGACTGGCGCGAGCCGGGGTCGCCTCCGCGCATGGCGGGGGTTATTGCACGCTTTCCGAAACCGCCCGCTTCTATTCCTACCGCAGGGATCGCGTCACCGGGCGCATGGGCGCGTTCATCTGGCGCGCGGCGCCGCGTCCATGACGCTGCTCGCGATCGTCGTCGCGGCGCTCGCCGGCGGCGTCCTCGCCACGCTCGCGGCCGGCGCGACGCTGCGCCTCAGTGCGGCGTGGATCCCCGGATTCGTATCGTTTGCCGTCGGCGCGCTCCTCGGCGCCGTGTTCCTCGAACTGCTGCCGCACGCGCTCGAACACGCGTCGGCGCCCGGCGTGATGCTCACCGTGCTCGTCGGCCTGCTCGCGTTCTTCCTGCTGGAGAAACTCGTGCTGTGGCGACACGCACACGGACATGCGGCGCATTCCAACGAGCGGTCGGAGACCGAGCACGAGCACGCGCTGCACGACGCACCGGTCGGCCGGCCCGGGCTCATGATCCTCATCGGCAACAGCGTGCACGGCTTTTGCGACGGCATCGTCATCGCTGCGTCGTTCCTGGCCGATCACGCACTCGGCGTGGCGACCACGCTCGCGATCGTGGCGCACGCGGTGCCGCAGCAAGTCGGCGACTTCGCGGTGCTGCTCCATTCCGGATTCGCGCGCCGCAAGGCCTTTGCGTACAACGTGGGCACCGGCGCCGCGACGCTCGCCGGCGCACTCGCCGCCTACGCCGCACTGTCCGACATGCAACAGGTGCTGCCCACGGTGCTCGCGATCGCCGCTGCGAGCCTGCTTTACGTGGCGGTCGCGGATCTCATTCCGAGTCTCCACCGGCGCGCGGAACCGGCGGAGACGGCAAAGCAGATGGCCTGGATCGGCCTCGGCATCGCCGTCATCGGCATCGCGCATCTCCTGCTCGAGCCGCGCTAATATCGATCGATGGCTGGCGCCGCACCCGACGCAAGCGTCCCGAATCCGTACGCGCTCGAGCCCTGGGTCGACCTCGGTCTGCGGTGGCAGCAGATGTTGCAGACGTGGACGCAGTGGTGGCTCGGTCAGGGCACGTGGCCGTCGCCGGCCGGGGCCCCGCCGATGCACGCGCCGGCCGCTGGCGGACCGTTCGATGCCGGGGCGATCGCAGCACTCAATGCATCGTTCGAGCCCCGGCTTCGCGCGCTTTGGGAGGCGGCGCACGCCGCGGCCACGCAGAAAGGCGCGATTCCGGACGTGGCGACCGAACCCGCCGGCGACCGGCGCTTCACGTCGCCCGCCTGGCGCGAACAGCCGTATTTCGCGTGGCTCAAGCAGGCGTACCTGCTCTACGGGGAGTACCTAGAAGCCCTGGCCGCCCTCGCCAAGCTGCCGCCGAGCGAGAAGCGAAGGCTCCAATTCTCCGTGCGCCAGTTCGTCGAAGCCATGGCGCCGACCAACTTTCCGGCAACCAATCCCGACGTTTTGCGCCGCGCGATCGAAACGGAGGGCGCGAGCCTCGTCCAGGGCTTGCGCCACCTGATGCACGACGCGGCGAAGGGCCGGATCACGATGAGCGACGAGACGGCGTTCGAGGTCGGCCGCAACCTCGCCGTCACCCCCGGCAGCGTCGTGTTCCGCAATCCGCTGATCGAGCTGATCCAGTACGACGCGTCGACGTCGCGCGTGGCGAAACGGCCGCTCCTGATGGTGCCGCCGTGCATCAACAAGTATTACATCCTCGACCTGCGGCCGGAGAACTCGTTCGTCCGGCACGCGGTCGCGCACGGCCACACGGTCTTCATGATCTCGTGGCGCAACGTCCCGGCTGAGCTCGGCCGGCTCACGTGGGACGACTACCTGCAGCAGGGCGTGCTCGCCGCAATGGAGGCGGTGAAGGCGATCGCGCGGTCGCGCGAAATGAACGTGCTCGGCTTCTGCGTCGGGGGGACGCTCCTCGCGTGCGCGCTGGCGGTGCTCGCCGCACGCAACGACGCGACGGCCGCGAGCGTCACTTTCCTGACGACGATGCTCGATTTCGAGGATCCCGGCGAGATCGCGGTCTACGTGACGCCCGAGATGCTCGCCGCACGCGAGCCGGCGCTCTTCGCCGGACAGCGCGTGCACGGCAGCGAGCTCGCCGGCGCCTTCGCGAGCCTGCGGCCGAACGAGCTCGTCTGGAACTACGTCGTCAACAATTACCTGCGGGGCGCGACGCCACCTGCGTTCGACCTTCTTTACTGGAACGGCGATTCCGCGAACCTGCCCGGGCCGATGTACGCCTACTACATCCGCAATATGTACCTCGACAATCGCCTGCGCGAGCCCGGGTCGCTCACGATGCTCGGCGAGCGCATCGACCTGTCACGGGTCACCGCGCCCGCCTACGTCTATGCATCGCGCGAGGACCACATCGTGCCGTGGCGCTCAGCGTACCGCACGCTCGGTCTCATCGGCGGCGCAAAGACGTTCGTCCTCGGCGCATCGGGACACATCGCGGGCGTCGTCAATCCACCGCAGCCGCCGAAGCGCAACCACTGGACCAGCGACGCGCTGCCGGAATCGCCCGACGCGTGGCTGGAGGCCGCGTCGAGCGATCCGGGGAGCTGGTGGCCGGATTGGTGGCGCTTTCTCGACGCCCACCGCGGCGGCGAGCGCGCCGCGCCGAAGCACGCGGGCAGTGCGAAATTTCCGCCGCTCGATCCCGCGCCGGGGAGGTACGTGCGCGAAGAGGTGGCGTAAAGCAGGGTCTGGGATCGAGGGCAGGGCGGCGTCATGCCCACCTTGTTGCCGCATGACAGTCGCGCGGTGAACCGGTGAACGTGAGGCGGCGAACTCCGTACGGCGCGGCCGTCACTCGATCCTCGATCCCCGATCTTTCCCCTATCCCCCCGGAATCTTCCCCACCTTGATCTCGATCGCGGAGAAATAGGCGGCGAGGTTCTCGATGTCCTGGTCGGAGAGCGTCGATGCCACGACGGACATCGACTCGTTCTTGCGCGCGCCCGCCTTGAACGCCTTCAGCTGGGTGACGAGGTAGGTTTCGACCTGGCCGGCGATGTTGGGGGCGTCGGGGACCTTCGACAGTCCGTCGGTCCCGTGACACGCCTGGCACATCTGCGCCTTCTGGCGCCCCGCCATCGCGTCGCCGGCGGCGTGCACATCGGCGGTCGCGGCGATCGATGCGATCGCCGCGAAGAAGCCGAGTGCGCGCCGCGACGTGGTCCTCACCTGCCGTCGTACCAGATGCGATAGAGCGCGCCCACCAGGTCGTCGGAAACGAGCAGCGACCCATCGTGCAGTTGCTCGACGTCGACCGGCCGGCCGAGGTAGTAGCCGTTGTCGTTCCACCCTTCGGCGAACGGCTCGGACTTGCCCGCGACGTGCCCGTCGGGCTTCAGGAACGTCACCATCACGCGCGCGCCCACCGGCACCGTGCGGTTCCACGAGCCGTGCTGCGTAGAGAAGATCGCACCGTGGTACTTCGCGGGGAACATCGTGCCCGTGTAGAACATGAGGCCCAGGTCGGCGGCGTGCGCGGCCTGCTCGACCTCCGGAAATACGACGCCCGCCGGCGGCGTGTCGTTCTTGTACTCGTTCGTGCGGACATGGCCACCGCCGTACCACGGGAAGCCGAAGTCGAGACCTTCCTTGGCGACGCGGTTCATCTCGCCCGGAGGTTGATCGTCACCCATGCCATCGACCTGATTGTCGTTCGTCCAAAGCGTCTTGTCCTTCGGGTTGAAGTCCATCCCGACCGGATTGCGCAGGCCGGTCGCGTACACCTCGCGGTTCTTGCCATCGCGGTCCATGCGAATGATCCCGCCGATGCCCCACTTTTTGTAGAGCGCGAGCTTTTCCTTCGGTGGCACGTTGTACGGCTGCCCGAGCTGGATGTAGAGCTTGTTGTCCGGCCCCACGCGGCAGGGTCGTGCCGTATGGTTGTAGCTCTCCTCCTCCTTCGGGATCAGCTCGCCTTCGGGAACGATCGCATTGGCGACGACGTCCGGGCTCTCGTAGAAGAACTCGGCCGCCGGATATTCGACGACGCGGTTCTGCTCGATGATGTAGAGAAAGCCATCCTTCGAGAAGCACGGCCCGTTCGGGATCCTCTTGGGCAGCGTGGGTGCGAATTCCTTGACCTCGTCGCCGACGCCACTCCGTGCGCGGTCGGTGACCACGTACACCTTCGTCTTGCGCGTTCCGACGAAGGTCGCGACGCCCTGCGGCCCGACGGCGATGTGGCGCGCGTCGGGCACGAGCGCGTAGAGCGAGATGTGGAATCCCGGGGGCAGCTTGATCTTCTTCAGGTTTTCCTTGACCTGATCGGCCTTCGGCCCGGTTTGCGGGACCGGCTGCCAGTCGACCGCAATGTTCGTCGGATGCATGGCGCCGAGCGTCTGGAGCTCGTCCGCGTGCCCGAACGCAGGCCATAACGCGACCATGGAGCACGCAACGACTGCCTTCAATCGAAATCTCATCTCTGTCTCCCGTTGACGACACGTGAACGCCGCGGCCGCCATAGCCGGCCCCGGATCGAGGGCGAAACTCTATTCCGGCCGGATCGAAACGGCAACATCCCGCGCCGCACCGCGCCGCGCGGCA
>JBLMWW010000127.1:0-18716 GCA_050257435.1 Rudaea sp. | reverse complement strand
CGATGAAGTCGGCGACGCCTGCCTCCTTCGCACCCGGGCCCAGGTCGTCGGCGGGGATGATCCGTGCGACGGCGGCTTCCACGAAGGCGCGCTCGGTCTTCGACAGGTACGCCTCGGGCGGCGACGCGTACGCGGGCGTCGCCGCGCCCGCGTCACGGATGCCTTGCCGCAACAGCTCGACCGGCAATACCGCGACCGCCGGTGTGATTGCTGCAGCCTTGAGCAAACTGCGACGAGCTGGGTGCATGCGCGCTCTCTCCTGTCAATCCGGAAGTCCTTCGCTCCCGGCACCGCTCGAATTACCGCATCGCGAAGGCGTTGTTCTTCCGTGTGTGATGGCGACCCCACGGACGAGTTCCCCTTTCGACGACGAAATTCGTTGTCGATCGGCGACGTTCGCCGATGCGACGAACGATGCACACCGGCGCTGTTCCAAAACGTTCGAGTGCCGCTCGCCGGCGGAGCCGCGAGCGTGTCGAAGGGGCCGAGCCGCACACGACGTTGGCGGACGGCCACGGATGTCGGTGACATTCCTACGAGAGGAGGAAACCATGCTTGTGTCAGGTTGCAACAAGGTTGCGATGGCCGTTGCGCTCGCCGGCGCGGCGATCGCGTGGGATGCGAATGCCGCCAAGCCGGCGGCCACCTCACCCGCGCCACACCCGAGCGCGTCGGCGTCGTCGCACTCGCTATCGAGCGACGATCGGCAATTCGCCGTGAAGGCCGCCGAGGCGGGCATGGCCGAGGTCGAGCTCGGCAAGCTCGCCCAGCAGAAGGCGCAGAACGGGCAGGTGAAGCAGTTCGGCGAGCGGATGGTGCAGGACCATACGCAAGCGAACGACCGGCTGAAGCAGGTCGTTGCGTCCAAGAACGTCGCGCTGCCCATGCGCCTTGACAAGTCCGGCCAGAAGGACCTCGATCAGCTCACGAAGCTGTCGGGCGCCAAGTTCGACCAGCAGTACATGAAGAAGCAGGTGTCCGGACACGAGAAGGTGATCGAGGAATTCCGGAAGGAGGCGAAGTCGGGCCGCGACCAGGATCTGCGCACGTTCGCGTCGAGCACGCTGCCGACGCTCGAGCAGCATCTCTCGCTCGCCAAGTCGGCGCAGAAGGCGGCGCACGACGAGGCGACGCAGAGCGCCTCGTCCGACGCGGGCATGAAGGCGGCGAAGAAGGCCACGGGCGCGTCGCACGTGGCGGCGGAGAAGCAGGAGCACATGCCGGTGCCGAAGACCGGGATGTAGGCGTCCGGATGCAAACGCCACGTCGTGCGCGGCGCGCCGACCTTACCAGCCGCGCACGGCGAAATCCGGCACGCTCAATACGACGAGGAGCGCGAGGTCGAACGCCGCGATCAGCGCGACGACGATCACCATCGGCGCCGACTTCGCGAGGCGCATGAAGACGACGACGACGAGAAGCGCCTTCGCCGCGGCGACCGCCAGGTTCACCGCGAGGTTAAAGCCGCCCATCGGGATGAACGAGCTGCCGCACGTGATCGCGAGCAGCACGAGGAGCGCGATCCAGGTGCCGACGAGGCCTGCGATGGAGGAGGGCGGCTTCATGCGCGCGACACCAGGTAGAGGCAGGGATAGAGGAAGATCCACACGACGTCGACGAAGTGCCAGTAGAGGCCGACGATCTCCACCTGGTCCGCGAGCGCGTTCGGCTTGACGCGCCACACGCGCCACGCGAACACGGCGACGAGCGCGACACCGACGGACAGATGCAGAAGGTGCAGGCCGGTCGTCGCGAAATAGAGCCCGAAGAAGACCATGGCCCCGCGGGCGTAGCGCGGGTCGAACGCGAAGTCGGCCCCCGGCACGAGGTGGTCGCGGTAGTCGAGCACGTACTCCGTCACCTTGATGCCGGCGAACGCGAGCCCGAGCAGGCCGGTGATCGCGAGCAGCGCCGCCGTTCCCCGGCGCGCGCCGTGCGCCGCGCTCCGTACCGCGAGCGCCATCGCGAGGCTGCTCGTCAGAAGCACGCCGGTGTTCGTCGTGCCGAGCACGATGCTCGTGTGCCGGCTCGCGGCGGCGAACGCCTCGGGAAACTGGAAGCGCGCGATCGCGTAGGCGAAGAAGAGCGCGCCGAAGAACATCACCTCGGTCGCGAGGAAGATCCACATGCCGAGCGTCGCCGCCTCGCGCTGTTGCGACGCGTCGGCGAACTGCGGCGCGATCGACAGCGCCGGCGCCTCGCGCCGAAGCGCCGCGTCGACGGAGATCATCGCAGCCTCCCTCGGCTCATCGCGTTCCCTCGCGCGCCGCGACGACGTCGCGCGACAGCCGCGGCGTCTGATACGCGTAGGGCGGCGTCGTGACGATTGGCGTCACGTCGAAGTTGTGCTCGGGCGGGGGTGAGGACGTCGCCCACTCCAGCCCGGTCGCGCCCCACGGGTTGGCCGGTGCGCGCGCGCCGCGGACGAGCGACCAGCCGAGGTACAGGAGCGGCAAGAGGTAGCCGAGGGCGAGGATGACCGCCCCCGCGGACGACAGCACGTTGAGCGTCTGGAACTCGGGCGGGTACTCGTGATAGCGCCGCGGCATGCCGGCGATCCCGAGCAGATACTGCGGGAAGAACGTGAAGTTGAAGCCGACGAAGAGCAAAAGCGCGGCGAAGCGCGCCCAGCGGTCCGAGTACATGCGCCCGGTGATCTTGGGCCACCAGAAGTGGACGCCGCCGAGGTACGCCGACACGGTGCCGCCGACCATGATGTAGTGGAAATGGGCGATCACGAAGTAGGTGTCGGTCAGATGCACGTCGAGCGCGAGCGAGGCGAGAAAGAGGCCGGTCATCCCGCCGACGGTGAAGAGCCCGACGAATCCGAGCGCGTAGAGCATCGGCGCCGAGTACACGATGCGCCCGTGCCACAACGTGGCCGTCCAGTTGAACACCTTGATGGCAGACGGGATCGCGACCAGGAAGCTCATGAACGAGAAGACGATCCCCGCGTACATCGACTGCCCCGACACGAACATGTGGTGGCCCCACACGAGGAAGCCGAGCACCGCGATCGCGATGATCGCGTATGCCATGCTCTTGTAGCCGAAGACCGGGTTCCGCGCGAAGCACGCAACGAGCTCGCTGACGACGCCCATCGCGGGCAGCACCATGATGTAGACCGCGGGGTGCGAATAGAACCAGAAGAGATGCTGGAAGAGCAGTGGATCGCCCCCGAGCGCCGGGTCGAAGATGCCGATGCCGAACAGTCGCTCGATCGTGAGCAGCACCAGCGTCATCGCGAGCACCGGCGTCGCGAGCACGAGAATCGCCGAGGTGGCGTACTGCGCCCACACGAACAGGGGCAGCCGGAACCACGTCATGCCCGGCGCCCGCATCTTGTGCACCGTCACGATGATGTTGAGGCCGGTCAGGATCGAGGAGAAGCCGACGATGAAGACGCCCGCCAGCACGTAGACGACATGCGTGTTCGAGAAGAGCGTCGAGAACGGCGCGTAGAAGGTCCAGCCGGTGTCGACGCCGCCTTCGATCATCGCGGCGATCGTGAACAGCGCCCCGCCGAGGTAGAGGTACCAGCTCGCGAGGTTGAGGCGCGGGAACGCGAGGTCGCGCGCGCCGATCATCAGGGGGACGAGGAAATTCCCGAGCGTCGCGGGGATCGAGGGGATCAGGAAGAACCACACCATGATCACCCCGTGCATCGTGAAGAGCTTGTTGTACGTCTCGGCCGAGACGAGGTCGCCCGCCGGCGTCGCGAGCTCCACGCGGATCAGCGTCGCCGCCACGCCACCGATGAAGAAGAACCCGGTGATCGTGAGCGCGTACAGGATCGCGATGCGCTTGTGGTCGTGCGTGCCAAGCCACGAGCGGATCGTGAGACCCGCCGTCAGGTAGCTCGAAGGCGCTTCGAGGGCGCGGCGCTCGGGCGATCCGTCGGCCTGCATGCCGGTGGTAAGCGTCGTCATCGTGGTCGTTCCTCGGTGTCCGCAAGGCGCTTGATGTAGGCAATGAGGTCGAGGATGTCGTCCTCGCCGATCTGGCCCGCGAACGACGGCATGATCGGTTCGTAGCCGGCCGCGACCTCCCGCCGGGGGAGCAGTATCGAGTCGCGGATGTAGCGCTCGTCGGCGAGGGTCGTCGTGCCGTCGGCGAGCGGGACCGGCTTGCCGTAGAGGCCCGCGAGGTTCGGCGCGTGCACCGCGGCGTTCGCGCCGTGGCACCCGCTGCAGCCGAAGTGGCGGAACAGGTCTTCGCCGCGCGTGGCCATGTCCGGCGCGCCGCGATGCGCGTTGAGCCACCGCGCGTAATCCGCGGGCTCCATGACCACGATGTCGCCGCCCATGCGCGCGTGGTCGGTCCCGCAGTACTCGGCGCAGAACAGGTGGAAGCGGCCCGTGCGCGTCGCGGTGAACCACATCTCGGTATAGCGGCCCGGGAGGACGTCCTGCTTCAGCCGGAACGCGGGCACGAAGAAGCTGTGGATCACGTCCTGCGACGTCATCACGAGCTTGATCGGCTGGCCGCGCGGCACGTGCAGCTCGTCGATCTCCCGCTGGCCGCCGGGATGCTGCAGCTTCCACATCCATTGCTTCGCGACGACGAAGACCTCGAGCGCGTTCGGCGGCGGCGTCGCGCGCACGACGTAGACGCGCGCCGCCCAGGCGAATCCGGCGAGGAACAGCAGGAACGGGATCAGCGTCCAGGCCGCTTCCACGCGCCGCCGCGCGCGGGCCTGTGCGGCGGGAACGTCCTCGGCGCGCGGCGCGCGCGAGCCGGCGCGATAGCGGATGCCGAAGGCGATCATCGCGCCGAAGATCGCGATCGCGACCACCGACGTGACCGCGGTCACCGCATAGAGCAGGTGATCGACGCGCGGCGCGATCGTCGAGGCTTCCGGAGGGAGGCCGAGCGCGATCATCGCGTCGTCCTCGCCCGGCGCTCGCGACGAAGCGCCCGCAGCGCATAGGCGACGAGCGCGACGAGCGCCAGCAGCCCCGCGACGCGGACCGCGTTCATCGCCGCGAACGTATAGCGCCCCGTGCGCGGGTCGTAGTGGAAGCACAGAAGCCACGTCGAGGCCGCGCTTGCCTGCACGGGGATCGCGCCCGGCGGGCCGGGATCGCCGCGCGCGAGGGCGAGGGCCGCGCGCAGATCTGCCGGAGAGAACGCCACGCCGTACAGGACGCGCACGACACGTCCGTGCGGCGCGACGATCGCCACGCCCGACGCGTGCGCGTACTGGTGCTCCTGCGCCACGTAGGCGTAGCGGTAGCCGAGGGCACGCGTGACGCGCTCGATCCCCGCCGCCTGCCCGGTCAGGAAGTGCCAGCCGGCCGCGTCGTGGGTGCCGAGCAACGCGCGTTTCTTTTGCAGCGCGAGCGCCGGTGTCTCGTGCGGGTCGATGCTGACGGCGACGACGTCGACGTCGCGCCCCGCACGCAACTTCGCCGCGGCGAGTCCCGCCGCGACGCCGCGCAGGACGAGCGTGCACAGGTTCGAGCAGCCGTAGTAGGCCGGCACGACGATCGCCGGACGTGCGCTGACCAGATCGCCAAGGCGCACCGGCCGGCCATGCTCGTCGGCGAACGACGCGTCGGCAGGGAGGCTTGCGCCGCGCGGCGGCGCGAAGCCGACGCGATCGACCGGCGGCAGCGGCGCGGCCGCGACGAACGCGGGAAGCGCGAGCGCGCAGGCGAGCACGAGGCCTCGCAAGATGCACCGCGCCTTCACGGCTTCTCCGATCCGCCCTGCCGCGCGAGCAAGACGATCGCGCGGTCGATGGGGATGCGCGCAATGCCCTTCGCGCGATCGACCCACGCGTAGGCCGAGATCATCCGCCGTTTCTCCTCGCGAAGTGCCGCGATGTCTTCGGCGGGCGCGGGCTGGAGTTGCACGGCACCGGCGATCGGTGGGGGAGTGCCGTGGTGTGCAGCCCAGCGCGGCGCCGCGGCGCCGCCGCGCCCGACGTGCAGCACCGCGAATCCCGCGGCAATCCCGAGCGCGATGGCGCCGACGATGAGCAGCGCTCCGCCGGCGATGCCCGCGAGGCTCACTCGGTCGGGCATGAACCGCTCCGACGTGCGCTCAGCCACGGGCGGGAACTCCTTCGACACGCGGGGCTGGCGCGGTGAGCGCACGCTCCGCGATGGCCACGACGAGCGCGAGCCACAGGCCGCCTTGCGCCACGAGCGCGGCGACGTCGAGCCAATGCACACTGAACCCATCCGGGCGCAGCGACGGCGCGATCAGCCACAGGCAGTCGAGCCATTGGCCGATCAGCGCGAGGCCGCAGACCGCCGCGAGCGCGTTGCCGTTGCGCTTGATGCCGCGAAAGAGCATCGCGACGACGGGCAACGCGAAGTTGAGCAGGGCGATGGCGAGCGCGAGCCAGCGCCAGTTCGTGGCCACGCGCGGCCAGTACCACGACGTCTCGCGCGGCAGATCCTCGGCCCACACGATCAGATACTGCGTGAACGCGATGTACGCCCACATCATCGCGAACGTCAGCAGCAGATTGCCGAAGTCCTGGAAATCGCGCGCGGTCGCGGCCGGCGCCTTGCGCCGTGCACGCGCGTCGAGGACGGCGAACGGCACGGCGAACCCGAAGGCCGCGACGAACTGGGCGACGCCGAGGCGCACGCCGACGGCCGTCGAGGACCAGTCGGGGACGAGCGAGGCGACGAAGTCGTAGGCGAAGAGCGTGATCGTCGCGAGGTATACGAGCAGGCCGGCCACCGACAGCCGCCGGCGCGCGCGGACGTCCGCTTCGGAGTCGGTCGCGAGCCGCCGGCGCAGCTGAAGCGCGAATGCGCTCCAGACGACGAGCCACAACGCGTTCCGCGCGAGGAACTGCGGCGTGTTCAGGAACCACTGCTTCGCCTGCAGCGACGCGCTCGCGGCCACGTCGTCGGGCCGGGCCCAGGCGAAGAGGTCCGGCAATCCGAACGCGAGCGGGATGGCGAGCAGGGCCACGAACGGCAGCGCGCTCATCGCCGCTTCGAGCGGCGGCCGCAATACGCGTCCCCAGCGGCCTCCGGTGAGCTCGTGGATCATGACGTCCATCATCGCGGCGAGCGAGATGCCGAGCAGGAACAGCCAGTTCACGAGCCACGCCTGGAAGAAGGCATCCGGATCGAACCAGCCGCCGGCCGCGCAAACGACGACTGCGAGGGCGCCCAGCATCGCAAGTCGTTGCGACGCTCGCGGCAGTGCGCGCAAGGCGAGCGTCATCGCGCAGTCCCGGGGGGTCGCTCGGCAGCGGCGGGGTCGAGCCGTGCGACGTCCGCGCCGTCGAGGTCGGCGACCGGCGCATGCTGGCTCCACTGCAGCGCGCGGATGTACGCGAGGATCGCGAGCCGGTCGTCGGGCGGCACGCGGGTGGCGTACGAATGCATGGCGCCGTAACCGTACGTGATCACGGCGTAGATGTGCGCGTCGGATACCGCGCGCAGCCGATCGGTGTGAAACGACGGCGGATGCGGGAAGCCGCGCCGCGCGACCATGCCGTCGCCGTCGCCCGCGATGCTATGGCATGGCGCGCAGAAGATGTCGAAGCGCTGCCGGCCGCGCTTTAGCAGGGCGACGGTGAACCGGGGGCGCTCGATGTCGGCGCGGGTGCCGGCCGCGGCCTCGGGGCGCAGCGCGTCGCGGACGGTGTCGAAAGGACCCGGCACGGGCGCGGCCGCGATCGTGCCGCGCCGGCCACTGCTCGTGCCGGCGAACGTCCCCTCGCTGCGGGCGACGGTTCCCGCGATCGGGGGGCGCGACGCACGGCCATCGCGCCACAGCGGGCTCGCTGCGAGCGGCTTGTAGCGCGGCTGGTCGTACATGTCGCGAAACGTCCGCTCGCAGCCGGCGAGCAGCACGACGACCATTGCGGCGATCACGGCGAACGTCGCACGGTTGACGTGGATGCGTGCGGTAACGCCGCGCGGCGCGCGCCACCGCAATGCGGTCCCGTTTCGTGCCCGCGCCCGGGACCTCATGCGGGAACCTCGATGACACGGATCGGCCGCAGGCTCGCGAGAAACGCGCGCGTGCGATCGGCGTCGAACGCGCGATCCGACGCGCGGATTGCAACGAAGAAACGGTTGCGTGACGCGAGGTCGAATTCCGGCGCGTTGAAGATCGGATGAGACAGCCTCGGCAGGCCGTTCAGGATCAGCATGCCCAAGAACGCGCAGAGCGCCGCGCCGAGCACGGTGAGCTCGAACGTCGGCGGGATGAACACCGGCCAGCTGTCGAGCGGCCGCCCGCCCGAGTTGATCGGGTAGTCCACGACGGCGCTGTACCACTGCAGCGCGTAGATGCCGATGCCGCCGAGGAGGCCGCCGATCAGCGTCACCAGCGGCACCCGGTTGCGGTGCATGCCGAGCGCCTCGGCCAGCCCGTCGACGGCATAGGGCGAATAGGCATCGACGTCCCGATAGCGCTCGCGACACTGCCGCGTCGCGGACAGGAGCGCACCCGGGTCGGCGAACTCGGCGAGAAGCGCATACAGCGGAGCCGGCGCCTCGTTCATTGCGCGACCCCGGCGCGGATGGGCTTCCGGCGCGCCTCCTTGCGCAGCTCCGACATCGAGATCGCGGGGAGGAAGCGCAGGAACAGCAGGAACATCAGCGCGAAGGCGCCGAGCGACCCGGCGAGCGTGGCGAGGTCCCAGAACGTCGGATAGAACATGTGCCACGCGGACGGCATGAAATCGCGCGCGAGGCTGGCGACGATGATCATGAAGCGCTCGAGCCACATGCCGAGCAGCACGACCAGGCCCACGACGAAGAGCGCGATCGGGCTGTGCCGGATGCGCGCCGACCAGAGCGCCTGCGGAATCACGACGTTGCACAGCACGACGGACCACGAGACCGGCGCGTACGGGCCGAGATAGCGATTCGCGATCGTCGCGATCTCGTACTTGTCCGCGCTATAGAAGGCGTTGAATACCTCCACGAGGTAACTGTAGGCGACGATCAGCCCCGCGACGAGCATCAGGATGGCCATGCGCGCGAGATGGCGCTCGGTGATGAAGTCCTTCAGTCGAAAGACCGCCCGCATCGGCACCGCGAGCACGAGCGCCATCGCGAAGCCCGAGTAGAGCGCGCCATCGACGAAATACGGCGGGAAGATGGTCGAATGCCAGCCGGGCACGAGCCCGAACGAGAAGTCGAGCGACACGACCGTGTGCACGGAGATGACGAGCGGCGTCGCGAGGCCGGCCATCAGGAGATACGCCGTCTCGAAGCGGTGCCACTGCCGCGCCTCGCCGCGCCAGCCGAGCGCGAACAGGCCGTAGGCGATCTGGCGTCCGCGCGTGCGCGCGCGATCGCGCAGGCTCGCGAGGTCGGGGATGAGGCCCATGTACCAGAAGAGGATCGACACGACGATGTACGTGCCGATCGCGAAGATGTCCCATACGAGCGGGCTGCGCCACTGCGGCCACGTGTTCATCACGTTGGGGTAGGGAATCAGCCAGTAGAAGAACCAGGGCCGTCCGAGGTGGAGGATCGGCATCAGGCCGGCCATCGCGACGGCGAAGATCGTCATCGCCTCGGCGAAGCGGTTGATCGACGTGCGCCAATGCTGGCGCAGCAGCAGCAGGAACGCGGAGATGAACGTGCCGGCGTGGCCGATCCCGACCCACCACACGAAGTTCGTGAGCGCGAACGCCCAGGCGACCGGCTGGTTGATGCCCCAGATGCCGACGCCGCGGGCGAAGAGGTAGCTGATCGCGACGGCGAAGAGCAGCGTGAACGCGGCGGTCACGATGAAGCCGAGGTAGTAGCCCCAGTGCAGGGGCCGCACGAGCACCAGGTCGGCGATCTTGTCGGTGATGATCGCGCCGGTGTAGCGCTCGCCCGACGGCGGCACCAGCGTTCCGGCGTCAGCCATGGCGTCCTTCCGGAGACAGCGTCTCGCCGGCGCGGGGGTCGGACGAGTCGCTTCCCGACAGGTCCGTCGACGGGTTCGTGACGCGCGCGAGGTAGGTCGTGCGCGGCCGCGTGTTGAGCTCGGCGAGTAGCGCGTAGTCGAGCGGCGAATCCTTGCGCCGGCGCACCTCGCTCGCCGGATCGGCGAGGTCGCCGAAGACGATCGCGCGCGTCGGGCACACCGCCTGGCACGCGGTCACCACTTCGCCGTCCTGGATGCGGCGGCCCTCGACGTCGGCGGCGATCTTCGCCGTCGTGATCCGCTGCAGGCAATAGTTGCACTTCTCCATCACGCCGCGCATGCGCACCGTCACTTCGGGATTGCGCTGCGCGTCGAGGCCCGGCACGTCCTCGCTGTACTGGAGGAAGTTGAAGCGACGCACCTTGTACGGGCAGTTGTTCGAGCAGAACCGCGTCCCGACGCAGCGGTTGTAGACCTGCACGTTGATCCCCTGCGCGTCGTGCACCGACGCCTCGACCGGGCACACGACCTCGCACGGGGCATGCTCGCACTGCATGCAGGGCACGGGCTGGAAGAGCGTCCTCGGCGCGTCGACCGCGCCTTCGTAGTAGCGATCGACGCGGATCCAGTGCATCTCGCGGCCGTTTCGCACCTCGTCCTTGCCGACGACCGGGATGTTGTTCTCGGCCTGGCAGGCGATCGTGCACGCGCCGCAGCCGATGCATGCCGAGAGATCGACGCTCATCGCCCATGCATAGGGCCCCGTCGGCGGCGTCGTGTAAAGGGTATGCGCCTCGCGGAAGTGCGGCGTGCCGCAGGCGTCCGCCGTGCACGCCTGCGCCTGCGACGCGGTGTACACGCGCAGCAGATCCCGGCCTTCCATCGTGTGATGCGTCTGCGCGCACGCGAGCGCGTGCCGGCGGCCGGTTCGCGTGACGCTCGCCCGGGACACGTGCCACGGCGTCTCGCGCGTGCGCAGCGCATACGCGTCGAAGCCGCGCCGGTTGCCGACGGCGCCCGCGGCCGTGCGCCCGTATCCCAACGCGACGGTGATCGAGCGGTCCGGCATGCCGGGCACGATCCAGGCCGGCGCTTCGACCTGGCGCTGCCCCGCACGCAGCAGGACGACGTCTTCGTTGGCGATACCGAGGCGCTGCGCGAGCGCGGGCGCAAGGAACGCGGCGTTTTCCCAGGTGAGTTGCGACAGCGGCTTCGGCAGCTCCTGGAGCCAGGCGTTGTTGGCGTGGCGGCCGTCGCCTGCGCGTGGATCCGGCACGAACACGAGCTCGATGGCGTCGGCCGAATCGCCGGCCTGCGTCGCCTCACCGCCCTTCGTGTCGCGACCGCTCGCTGCGCCGGTGTCGGCCGCCGTGGTTTCCTCGCGCAAGCGCGGAGTGACCGCGGCGGGCGCGGAGCCCGGGACGACGCCCCGCCGCAGCGCGTCCTCGAGAAACGCGTCGACGTCGCCGGGATGTTCGCGGTGCCAGTGCGCGCGCACGAGCGCGCGATTGCTCGACGTTGCGTCGCCGGCCAATGCGGCGAGGACTTCATGCGGCGACTTGCCGTCGTAGAGCGGCGCGAGGCACGGCTGCTGGAGCGCGAGCGTCCCGTCGAACGCCCGCAGGTCGCCCCAGCGCTCGAGCGGGTGCGCGAGGGGAACGTGCCAATCACAATGCACCGCCGTCTCGTCGGCATACACGCCGCAATGCACTTTGAGCGGCACGTTCTCGAGCGCGCGTACGAAGGCCAGGTCGGCGGGCGCCGTGTACACCGGATTGGCTTCGAGCACGAGCAGGAGGTCGACGGCGCCTCCACGCATCGCGTCCACGAGCGCCGCGAGGGAGGCGGCGTGGTCGACGGGCTCGACCGCGACCGGCGGGACGAGAAAGACCGTCTTCCCGACGTTGCCGAGCCGCGCGTTGATCGCGTGCGCGAGCGCGTGCACGCGCGGTGGCTGTCGGCGCCCCGCGGTGACGATCGACGCGCCGGCGCTCGCGTGAAGATCGGCGACGATCGCGCGCAGCACCTGCTCGGCGATCGGGCCCCCGGCCGGCTGCGCACCGGACAATGCCGCAGCGACTTGCACCGCGGCCGCTTCCATCGCCGATGCGCGCAACGGGACGCGATGGTCGGCCGCCGCGCCGGTGAGCGAGGGCGCGCACTCGAACGCGTACAGGCGGCTGCGATCCGCGGCGGGCGCGTGCGCGTGCCGCGTCGTCGCGAAATCGAGCGCGTAACGCACGAAGCCGGGGGCGTCGTCGAGGAAGTCGCCGTCGAACGCGACGACCGTGCGCGCGCGATCGAAGCGATGGAGCGTGTCGACGACCTCGCCGTATGCGAGGCTCGCGCCGGCGTGCGCCTGGTCGTCGTTCAGCGGTTGCCACTGATGCCACTGCGCGCCTGGGTAGCGGTCGAGCACCGCGCGTATCCGAGCGTAGAGCGAGGGCGACGTGACGGTCTCGGTCAGAATGCGCAGGCTGCGGCCTTCACGCGCGCGAAGCGTGCGCAATCGCGCCTCGACGGCGCCAAGGAAGTCGTTCCACGTCGCGATCGTGCGTCCGCCACGCACGGCTTGCGAGCGGTCGGGGTCCCACAATTCGAGCACCGAGGCCTGCAGGAAGACGTCGGTCGCGCCGCGGCTCGCCGGATGCTCGGGATTGCCTTCGACCTTCGTCGGCCGGCCCATGTTCGTCTCGACCAGGACGCCCACGCCGTAACCGTCGCGCGGCAGCGCCGACGTGTAGAACACCGGCTTGCCGTACGTCTGCTGTGCCGGGCCGTCGCGATACGGGACGATCGGTTCGAGCGGCGCGCGCGAGCAGCCTGCGGTGCCGGCGAGTGCGAGCGAGGCGCCCATCAGCTTCATGAAATCGCGGCGGCCATACGCGAGCGGTGCCAGCACGTCGTGCCGCGCCACATCGGGCGGGGGGGTCCCGTTGGCTTCCTCGAGCGAGCGCCAGAAGCGCACGCGCGCACGAGCGCCGAGCGACACCAATGCCGATGCCGTATCCGTGGGTGTGTGTGGCGAAGACGCGGACATGACGCCTCAGCGATGACAGGTGGAGCAGTCGGTCAGCTCGCGCGTCGAGCGCAGGCCGTAGGCGACGCGCAACTGCGCGCCGCGAACGTCCTGGTCGGGCGGCGCGCGCCACGCCATGTCGAACACCTCGTCACGGGGCCGCAGGTAATGCTCGGGCCGGCGGTGACAGTCGAGGCACCATTGCATGTACAGCGACGCGACGCGCCGCGTAAGCGGCATCCGGTCGATGCGGCCGTGGCAGGTGCTGCAGCCGACGCCCTTGGCGACATGGACGCTATGGTCGAAGTAGACGAAGTCGGGCAGGTCGTGGACGCGGTTCCACGCCAGCGGCCTGCCCGACGCGTAGGCGGCGCGCAGCGGGGCGAGCACCGGCGCGTCGTTGAAGAGCTCCGCGTGGCACGTCATGCACGTGGAAAGCGGCGGGATGCCCGCGAAGGCCGACGTCTCGACCGACGTATGGCAATAACGGCAATCGATGCCGTCGTCGCGCACGTGGTGCTGATGACTGAAGGGGATCGGCTGCTCGATCGGGGCGTCGCGAGGCGCATCGGCGCGCGCGTTCACGCGGTAGACGATGCTCGCCGCGACGACGCTGCCGACGAGAAAGAGGCCGGCGACGCGCAGCAACAGCGCGAAGCGCGGAGAGAAGACCTGCGCCATGGGGATCTGCGATGGCCGCGGTGCACCCGCGCTCCTTCGGCGGAAGTCGCGACCTTGCGCACGCGAGCATCTTCCGAGCCAGTCGCGCCGCGGACGAAGCGCCGGAGCGCGTGGCGCCTGGTGAAGGCGAAGCAAGTGCGACGCGCGGCGCGCGCGTTCGTGGGAGAAAGATGGCCCCTCTCCTGCGGGCCGGCGTCGGGCTTCGGCGCGAACGCGAAGGACCGTGCCTCGGCGCTACGCGCCGCTGTAATTCCGACACGCCTTCGGTAATTCCTACACGAGGCGAGGCGGGGAATCGTGCTCGCCGGCGTGCGCAGGTTGCGGCGGGGGCGCGAGCTTGCCTGCGCTTAGAATCGCGACATGCGAGGTGAACCGTTCGCGACCGACGTTCCCGCGCGGCTCGATCGCCAGCGTTGGTCGCGGTTTCACACGCTGCTGATCGCTGCGCTCGGGACGAGCTGGATCATCGACGGCCTCGAGGTGACGCTCGTCGGCGCGCTCGCGAGCGTCCTCACCCTGCCTTCCGCCCTGGGCTTGACCGAGGCGCAGGTCGGGCAAGCCGCGGGCGTGTACATCGCTGGCGCGGTCCTCGGGGCGATCCTCTTCGGCGGGCTCGCCGACCGCTACGGGCGCCGGCGCCTGTTTTTCGCCACGCTCGGCCTTTATGCGGCTGCGACCGTCGCGTCCGGACTCGCCCCCGACTTCGCGACGTTCGCTTTCATGCGCTTCCTCACCGGAGCCGGCATCGGCGGCGAGTACGCGGCGATCAACTCTGCCATCCAGGAATTCATGCCCGCGCGCCTGCGCGGGCGCGTCGATCTCGCGGTGAACGGCAGCTTCTGGGTCGGCGCGGCCGCCGGCGCCGCGGGCGCCGTCGTCGTGCTCGATTCCGGCCTATTCTCCGAGGCGTGGGGCTGGCGTGTCGCATTCATCATCGGCGGCGTGCTCTCGCTCGGCATCCTGGTGCTGCGGCGCTTCGTTCCGGAAAGTCCACGCTGGCTGCTGCTGCATAGGCGGCCCGAGCAAGCCGAGCGCATCGTGGCGGACATCGAGCGGCGCGGGACGCCGCACCCGGACCACCCGCAAAGTGCGCCGATCGTGCTCGATCCCGGGCACGACATCGGCTGGTTCCAGCTCCTCGGCGTCTTGGCGCGCCGCTATCCGCGCCGCGTCGTGCTCGGTCTGTGCCTGATGGGCGCGCAGGCGTTCCTCTACAACGCCATCTTCTTCACGTACGGGCTCGTCCTCACGCGCTATTACGGCGTGGCCGAAACGCGCGTGGGCCTGTTCCTGCTGCCGTTCGCGGCAGGGAATTTCCTGGGGCCGCTCGTTCTCGGCCCGCTGTTCGATCACATCGGGCGCCGCACGATGATCACGGCCACGTACGCGGTCACCGGCGTGCTGATCGTGGCGACCGGGCTGCTGTTCGTCGCCGACCGCCTGACGCCGGTCGGGCAAACGCTCGCGTGGAGCACGGTGTTCTTCTTCGCGTCCGCTGCGGCAAGCTCGGCGTACCTCACCGTCGGCGAGTGCTTCCCGCTCGAGGTCCGCGCGAGTGCGATCGCATGGTTCTACGCGATCGGCACCGGGCTCGGCGGCGTGGCTGGCCCGATCGTCTTCGGCCATCTGATCGCGTCGGGTGCGCGCGGCGACGTGTTCGCGGGATACGCCGTCGGAGGCGGACTCATGCTCGCCGCCGCGGCCGTCGCGTTCGCGTTGGCCGTCGATGCCGAGCGCCGTTCGCTCGAGGCGGTCGCCCCTCCGCTCGCCTTGCGCGGGAGCGCGGAGGGCTCGCGCGAGGGGGAAGCCGCGTGACCCGCGACGGCGCCGCGAAGCACTGCGGCACCGCCTCGCCATGCGCGTGTCGCGCTGGCAACGCGGGGCGAAGTGCGACGCGACACGCGTGCTACATTCCGCCGCCATGACGCTGGCCGACGCGCCTACGCAACGCTCGATGTCGATGCTGTCGATCGCGCCGGCAGGCGTCGACGAGCTCGGCCTCGTGCGCGCACTCGCCGACGAGATCTGGCACCGGCATTATCCCGGCATCATCAGCGGCGAGCAGATCGACTACATGCTCGCGGAAGGCTATTCGGATGCGGCGCTCGGGCAGTTCGTGAGCGCCGCGGACGCCGGGCTCGCGATCGCGCGGCACCCGGGGAGGGCCGTCGGCTTCGTCGCGTGGCGGCAGCGCGACGCCGGCGGCGCGATGCGGCTCGAAAAGCTCTACGTGCTCCCGGAATGCCACGGGCTCGGCATCGGACGCGCGCTGATCGAGCACGTCGTCGCGCACGCCCGGCAACGTCGTTGCCGCGTGGTCGAATTGAACGTCAACCGCGCCAACGCCAAGGCGATTACCGCCTACGAGCGTTGCGGCTTCGCGATTCGCGAAAGCGGCGACTTTCCGATCGGCAACGGCTTCGTGATGGAGGATTACATCATGGAGCGCGCGCTCTGAAGGCGGGGTGCATGAACGCGCCGCTCGTCCTGTACGACAACTTCACGCGCAGCCTGCGCGAGTTCGCGCCGCTCGCGCCGGACGGCTCCGTCGGCATCTACACCTGCGGGCCCACTGTCTACGACTACCAGCACATCGGCAATTACCGGACGTTCCTGTTCGAGGACGTTCTGAAGCGCGTCCTGCTGTGGAACGGCCATCGCGTACGCCACGTGATGAACGTGACCGACGTCGGTCACCTCACGTCCGACGCCGACACCGGCGAGGACAAGATGGAGAAGGGCGCGAGGCGCACCGGCAGGAGCGCGTGGGAGATCGCCGCGCTCTACACGAGCGCCTTCCTGGACGACCTCGCGGCGCTCAATATCCTGCCGCCCGACGTGCTGTGCCGCGCGACCGATCACATCCCCGAGCAGATCGCCTTCATCGCCGATCTCGAGCAGCGCGGCTACACGTACCGCACCGCGGACGGCATCTACTTCGATACGAGCCGCCAGCCCGATTACGGGTACCTCGCGCGCCTCGATCGCGAAGGCCTCGAGGCCGGCAAGCGGGTCGACCTCGGCGACAAGCGCCACGCCACCGATTTCGCCCTTTGGAAGTTCTCGCCGCCGGGCAGCGCCCGGCAGATGGAATGGGACAGCCCGTGGGGCAAGGGCTTTCCGGGATGGCACATCGAGTGCTCGGCGATGGCGCAGCGCTATCTCGGCGACTACTTCGACATCCACTGCGGTGGCGAGGATCACATTCCGGTGCACCACACCAACGAGATCGCGCAGACCGAGGCGCGCGTCGGCACGCGGCTCGCGAACTTCTGGATGCACGGCTACTTCCTGCTGGCGAACGACGCGAAGATGGCCAAGTCCGCGGGCGAATTCCTGCGTCTCGGCGCGCTCGTCGAGCGCGGCTACGACCCGCTCGCATACCGTTACCTTTGCCTCACCGGGCACTACCGCACGCAGCTCAATTTCACCTGGGAGGCGCAGGACGCGGCGGCGACGGGCCTCGCGCGCATGCGCGCCGCGTTCCACGCGCTGCCTGCCGGCGCCGCGGCGGCCGACCCGGCGCTATGCGCGCGCTTCACCGAAGAGATCAACGGCGACCTCAACCTGCCGCGCGCACTCGCGCTCGGCTGGGAGACCTTGCGCGGCGACGCGCCGGGCGCAGTCAGGCGCGCCACGCTCGCGCGCTTCGACGAGGTATTCGGTCTCGGTCTCGCCGAATGGAAGCCGGTCGCGGAAGAGATTCCGGCCGACGTCGAGGCGCTCGCGCGGCGGCGCGCCGAGGCGCGCAAGGCGAAGGACTACGCGGAGGCGGATCGGCTGCGCGCCGAGCTCCATGCCGCGGGCTACGAGATGGAGGACCGGCCGGACGGCTATACGGTCAAGCGGCGCTGATCACCGCTTGCGGCGCCCGGCAACGCGATAACCCGCGCACGACGCAGTTTGCGACGCGTCGGCACCGGTGCATGGCGTCGGCCGCTGGCAGGTCCCGCTCGCCCTCATCACGGCGCCGGCCAGTGGCGCCAAGGCGGGAACCCTCGGTTCCTCACCCGGCCGCGCCGCGCGCGCGGTCCTTCTGCCACAGCACGTCGGGGGCGCCGCCGGCGCGATTCAGCGCGCGCGCGAGGACGAAGAGGAGGTCGGAGAGCCGGTTGAGATAGATGCGGCTCGGCATCGATACGGTGTCCTGCGCCGCGAGGGCGACGAGGCCGCGCTCCGCCCGCCGGCAGACCGTGCGCGCCACGTGCGCGAGCGCCGCCGCGCGCGTGCCGCCGGGGAGGATGAATTCCTTCAGCATCGGGAGGCCGGCGTTGTAGCGCTCGACGGCCGCTTCGATGCGCCCGACGTGCGCGGTGGTGACGGCGGTGTGCCCGGGAATCGAGAGCTCGCCGCCGAGATCGAACAGGTCGTGCTGGATGTCGGTCAGAAGCGAGCGCACCGGCTCGGGCAGCGTTTCCGCCAGCAAGACGCCGACGGCGGAATTGAGCTCGTCGACGGTGCCGATCGCGGCGATCCGCGGACTGTCCTTCGGAACCCGCGAGCCGTCGCCGAGGCCGGTGGTGCCGGCGTCGCCGGTGCGGGTGACGATGCGGGATAGCCGGTGACCCATCGCGTGTCCTCTCATCGAAACGGACGCGCGCCGCGTCCCACGGCACCGACACTAGCGAATTCGGCGCAAGGCGGCAAGGAAGCGGGCGGCGCGCGCGTCGATTTGCTAGCATTGTCCCGACGCACGGCCAAACGCGGGGTCCCCCATGGCGACGCAGGGCATCTACGACCAGCACCTCGATCGCTGCCGCGCCAACTACGCGACGCTCACGCCGCTGTCGTTCATCGCACGCACCGCCTACACCTGGCCCGAGCGCCTCGCCGTGGTGCACGGACCGCGGCGCTATACCTGGGCGCAGACCTATGCGCGCGCGCGAAGGCTCGCCTCGGCGCTCGCGCATCGCGACATCGGCGTCGGCGACACGGTCGCGGTCATGCTCTCGAACACGCCCGAGATGGTCGAATGCCATTTCGGCGTGCCGATGACCGGGGGCGTGCTGAACACGCTGAACACGCGCCTCGACCCGGAGGCGATCGCGTTCATGCTCGACCACGGTGAAGCGAAGGTCCTCATCACCGACACGGAGTTCGCGCCCACGGTCGCGCGCGCCCTCGAGCGCGTGCGCGAGCGCCCGCTCGTCATCGACGTCGTCGACGC
>JBLMWW010000126.1:0-8864 GCA_050257435.1 Rudaea sp. | reverse complement strand
CGCGAGCAACTCGCCGCGCGCGAGCGCGAGATACGCGACCGGCAGAGCGCCGCCGAGTTCCAGGAGCGGGAGCTCGAAGCCACGAAGCTCGAGCTCGCGCGGCAGAAGTCCTCGGGCACCGCGGTCGATGCCGCGCGCGTGCAATCGCTGCAGGCCGAAATCGACAAGCGCAACGCGGAGCTCGACCGCCAGAAGCAGGAGATCGCGCGGCTTTCGGGCGCGCTCGCCGGCGACCGCGACAAGGTGACGAAGCTCGCCGCGGGTCCCGCCGATACGGCCACGCGCGTGGACGTCGATCCGCCGTCGATCCAGATCCTCGATCCGTCGGTCGTGCTCACGCGCGATGTCGAGGCCGTCGCGGTGCGCGCCGGCGTGACGTCGCGCCCGGTCGTCGGCCACGTGAAGGCGCCCGCCGGTCTCGTGTCGCTGACGGCGAACGATGTCGCGCAACAGGTCGATGCGGAAGGATTCTTCAAGACCAACGTGACGCTCGGCCCGGGTCGCACCCGCGTCACGCTCGTCGCCGTCGACCGCCAGAGCAAGCGCGCGGTCGTCGAGTTCTTCCTCGAGCAGGACGCGGGTGCCGCGAAGGCGGCGACCAGGCCCGCCGTGCCCGGGCTCGAGCTCGGCAATTACTACGCGCTCCTGATCGGCAACCAGAACTACCAGCATTTGCGCCAGCTCAACTCGCCGGAAGCCGACGTGAAGGCGCTCGGCGCGCTGCTGCAGGACCGCTACGGCTTCAAGGTCAAGACGCTGGTCGACGCGACGCGCTACGACATCCTGACCGAGCTCAACCGGTACATGGAAACGCTGACCGACAAGGACAACCTGCTGATCTACTATGCCGGGCACGGGGAGATCGAGAAGGCGAGCCAGGAAGCGTTCTGGCTGCCGGTCGACGCGGATCCCGGCAACGACTCGAACTGGATCTCGAGCGACGACCTGACGCGCAAGATCGGGCCGATGCGCGCGAAGCACATCCTCGTCGTCGCCGATTCCTGCTACTCGGGCGTGCTGACGCGCTCGTCGATCAGCCGTCCGAAGCCCAACGCCAACGACGAGGAACGCTACGAGTGGCTGAAGACCGTCGCTGCGAAGAAGTCCCGCCACGTGCTGTCGAGCGGTGGCAAGGCGCCGGTGATGGACGGCGGCGGCGGCAAGCATTCGCTTTTCGCGTCGGTGCTGCTCGACGCGCTGTCCGTCAACGACGACGTGCTCGACGGCAAGCACCTCGGCGAAGCCGTGTCGATGCGCGTGCTCAAGAAATCGAAGGACATGAAATTCGGCGACGGGCAGCTTCCCGATTACCGGCCGATCCGCTTCGCCGACAATGACGGCGGCGAGTTCCTGTTTCCGAAGCCGCGCACGCCGGCCGGGGCACGCGCGGATGCCTGGACGATCGATCCGGTCGCTGTCGCCGGCACGACGGCGTCCCGTTGAGGAGGCTCGCCGGAAGAACAGCGGGTCGGAGTGGTTCGTTCTTCGTTCGCATGCAGAAAAACAGCTCCGACCCGGCTTTCGAGCGTTGACTGCCGCGGAAGCTTTCAGCCCTCTCCGGGGGCGATGCGCCTCGCGTTGCCGGCGGGCTTGCTTACCGTGACCTCCGCCGGCGAGCCGATCCAGACGCCGACGGCGGTGTAGTTGTCCGCGCCGGGCGGCAGGCCGTCCGCGACGGCATTGCGCATGCTTTCGAGCCACTCGTTCACGTTCGTGCAGAAGCGCAGCCGCTCCTCGATCGCGTCGAAGCCGATGCGTCCCCAGAAGCCGTCGGTGCAAAGCAGGAACGCGTCGCCGTCGCGCAGCGCCACCGGCTCGCGCTCGAGCGTCGGCTTCGTGTCGCCCTCGGCGCCGAGCGCGCCGTAGAGCACGTTGCGGTTGGGATGATCGGCGGCGCGGCTCGCCGAGACGAAGCCCGCATCGACGAGCCGCTGCACGAGGCTGTGATCGCGCGTCACGCTGTGCAGGACGCCCTGACGAAAATGGAGGATCCGCGAGTCGCCGAGATGTCCCCACACGGCGCGGCGACCGGCGGGATCGACGAGGAGGGCCGCCACCGTTGCGCTCATCGTCGCCACCGAGGCGTCGCGTCCCTGGCGCTCGGCGACGCGCGCTTGCGCGCGTGCGAACGCGCGCTCGATCACGTCGGTCGAGAACTCGGCGGCGCGCTCGACTTCCTCGATGACGCTGTCGACGACGAGGCGCGACGCGACCGCGCCGCCGACATGGCCGCCGGCGCCGTCCGAAATCACGTAGCACGTGCCACAGCGCGCCGCGACCTGGCCGAGCGCGTCCTCGTTCGCGCTGCGTCCGCCGATGGCCGTGACGGAGGCCGACGTCACGTCGAGCGTCGCGGTCTCGCCGCCTGACATCTCATTTCCCCTTGAGGCGCGATACCTCGGTTTCGTAGGCCTGCCGGAACGCCCTGCCGAACAGCGACTGGAAATCGTCCTGCGCCTCGCGCGATATGTCAACGTACATCTCGGCGAACGCGTCCCAGAGCCGGGCCTTGTGCGCGCCGGGAAGGAGCGCTTCCATCATTCCGCCGGGCTTGAGCCGCTTCTCGAGTTCCGAGGGCTCGAAGCGACGCAGGACTTGCGCGAGCGCGGCGTGCATGCCGGCGATGATGCCGACCTCGTGCGCGCGCAGGTCGCGGAACGCGTCTTCCATCGCCTCGACCGGCGGCATGAAGCCGGGGATGCGGCTGCCGAACATCTGCAGGAGCGCGCTTTCGGCGTCGGGCAGGAACTTGAGCGGGTTGTTGCGCGTCGGCGCGATGATCGTGACGTCGGCCTTCACCTCGCGCTTCAGCATCGCGCGCGCCGCGATCAGCTCGATCGCGCCCTGGATCGCGATCGCGAGCATCGCGCCGATGCGCTGCATGAACTCCGGCGTGAGCGCCTCGTCGATCGCGGCGTTCGGGATGCCGGCGCCGGCGAAGAACGCCGCAAGCAGTGATCGCGCATCACCATCGCGCCCGCGCGGCCCGCCGGCATCCGGCAGGCCGAGGGACGGCGAAACGGCCGGGCCCGGCGTCGACGTGATCGCACCTTCCGCGAGCGTGTCGCGGGATGGCGAAGCATCGGGTGCCGCAGACGATTCGGCGCGATTCGCGGGTCGCGCGATGATGGAGAAATCGGACCGCGCATCGTCTTGAAGCGGCGCGCCCTGCGCCGCGAGCACCGCGGGATCGGGCGGTGCGAAGCGCGGGGCCGGCGGGCGGAAATGCGCCTGCAGCTCGGGAACCTGGTCGGGCTCCGAGCGCGTGAAGACCGCGTCGTCGGACGCGCGCGCGCCGGCATCGCCGAAAAGCGCCATCGGGTCCACGCTCTCCGGCCCGCCCAGGGGATCGGGTACCGCGGCGTTCGGATCGGGGATGACGCTCTCGCCCTTTGCGTCGGGAAGCGGCGTGTCGCCGAAGATCGTGTCGATCGGCGCGTCGAGCCGGTCGAGCGCGTCGAGCCCGACGCCGCGCTGCGCGAACTCGGCGAGCGGGTCTTCCGCGTTGCGCGCCGCGGCGGAGGGCGCGGCGAACGGATCGAAATCGGCCGGCAGCGGATCGGCGGCTGGAGGTGTGCTCGCCGGAACCTGCGGCGCGAGCCGCGCGAGGTCATCCCATACGTGATCGGGGACGGGCGGCGCGCCCGGCGGTGCGGGGACAGCGGATGACGCGGGCGCGTGCGAGGGGGGCGGTGGTAGCTCGGGGTGCGGGGGTGTCGGCGGCCCGACCGGGTGCGTCGGCGTAACGCTTTCGATCGCGGGAGGGGCCGGCATCGGCGCCGACGACGGAACGAGGTCGGCGAACGGGTCCCTGCCGCGGTCGCCGAACGACACCGCGAGGGGATCGACGGCGCCGCCTTGAACATCGGAAGCAGGCTTGGCGTCGAAGTCGAGCGCGAGCGGATCGACGGGACCGAGCCGGCTCGGCGCACCGGTTCCCTGTGACGGGGCCGGCTTCGCCTCGAAATCGAGCGCAAGCGGATCGACGGGACCGAGCCGGCTCGGCACACCCGCTCCCTGTGACGGGGCCGGCTTCGCCTCGAAATCGAGCGCAAGCGGGTCGACGCCCGCGACCACGCTCGGCGAAAGCGGCGCGGCGGCAGGCGGCGGAGGCGCGGGAGGCGAAGGCCGAGCGTCGGAAGGCTCGCCTTCCCGCTGCGCGGGCGGCACGGCGATGCGCGAGTGCTGCGTCTCGTCGGTGAGTGCAGCCGCGTGCGTCGATGGCTTAACCTCGCGCACGCGCAGCACATAAAGCCCGATGCGCAACTCGTCGCCGTCCGCGAGCGGCGCCTTTGCGCCCGCCTCGAGCTCGCGCTCGTTGAGAAGCAGCGGATTGGCGGTGCTCGCGTTGGCGATCGTCATCCGATCGCGCTCGAGCGCGAGCGTCGCCTGCAGGCGGGAAACGAAGCGATTCGGATCGGCGAGCACCAGCGTGTTCGCCGGGCCGCGCCCGATCGTGCCGCCATCGCGGCCGAACACGGCCGACATCGGTGTCGCGGGCGGGTTGCCCTGATACGAAACGACGGATATTTCGTACACGTCAGGGCGCCTCGTGGGACGCGTAACGTTACCGCGCGGCGCTTCGCTCGCGCAAGTACGTGCTGATGGCGGGAATCAGCGAGACGACGACGATGGCGACGACGATCACCGAGAGGTTGTCCTTGACCCACGGAATGTTGCCGAAGAGGAAGCCGGCATAGACGAGGAGGCCGATCCACAGGCAGCCGCCGACGACGTTGTACGACAGGAACCGCCGATACGGCATGCCGACGACACCGGCCAGGAACGGCGCGAACGTGCGGATGATCGGCACGAAACGGCCGATGACGATCGTGATGCCGCCGTACCGGTCGTAGAACGCCTGCGTGCGCCGCAGGTATTCCTGGCGGAACCAGCGCGAGTCCCGTTTGTGGAACGCCTTCGGGCCGATGTAGTGCCCCACGCCGTAATTCACGGAGTCGCCGAGCACCGCCGCGACGATCAGGACCACGACGAGCACGTGGACGTCGAGGCCCGCCGCCGCGACCACCGTGCCGGAGATGAACAGGATCGAGTCGCCAGGCAGGAACGGGAATACCACGAGACCCGTTTCGGCGAAGATGACGAGGAACAGCACCGCGTAAAGCCACGGGCCGTACTGGGTCGCCAGCGTCGCGACGGTCTGGTCGAGGGCGAGCAGCGAATAGAGGAACGTCGTCAGCATGGCGTCACGCGGCCGCGGCCCACCGCGCGGCCTGCCGACGCACGACGTCGGTGAGCGTCCCGGTCTCGGCGAACGTGCGGCGCAGCCACGCGGCGTCGTTGCCCTGCTCGATGGTCGCCGCGAGCGCCGCGAAGGCCTCCTGCGACCCCAGCATCTGCGCGTGCGGGGCGAGCGCGTCGAGCGTCTCGCGCAGGTCCTCCGCGAGCGAGCGGCGGCGTCCGCTCGTTGCGTCGATCAGCGTCCCGGCGAAGCCGTGGCGGCACGCCTGGAAGCGGTTGTAGCTGTGCGCGAGATAGAGGTCCGGCGTCAGCTCGACGGCGCGCTCCTCCCACAGCCAGCGCGCGAGCGCCTGCACGAAGGCGGCGATCTGCGCGGCGCGGTCGACCGTGAGCGGTGTGTCAAAGACGCGCACCTCGACCGTCCCGTACTCGGGCTTGGGGCGCACGTCCCAGTAGAAGTCCTTCATGCTCGCGACGATGCGCAGGCCGAGCATCCGCTGGTAATAGTCGTTGAACGCCGACCACGAGCGCACGAGCGGCATCGTGCCGGACAGGGGGAACGCGTTGACGACCGACAGGCGCGAGGAATCGAACGCCGTGTCCACGCCCTGGTAGAAGGGGCTCGACGCCGCGAGCGCGATGAAATGCGGGACGTAGCGTGCAAGCGCATGCGTGAGGTAGATGGCGTCGTCGGCGCTCGCGCACCCGACGTGCACGTGCTGTCCGAATACGGTGAACTGCTTCGCGAGGAAGCCGTACTTCTCCGACACGGAGAGGAAGCGCTCGGTCGGATAGATCTTCCGGTCGCTCCACTTCTGGAACGGATGCGTGCCGCCGCCGGCGATCGCGACGTTCATCTTGCGCGCGTGCCCGGCGAGCACGTCGCGCGTCGTGCGTAGCTCCGAGAGGAGCTCGGGGTAGCGCTCGTGCACCGACGTGTTGATCTCCACCATGCTCTGGGTGATCTCGGGCTTGAGCTCGCCTTCCGGCGCGTCGCGCGCGATTCGGCGCAACAGGTCGTCCGCGTCGGGGGCGAGGTTGAAGTCGTGCGTGTTCACGAGCATCAGCTCGAGCTCGACGCCGAACGTGAGCGGGGCGGACGACTTGAACGCGAGCGGGACCATTGCGGGCGACGGCTCGCGGGAATCAGTCGCGCGCACCCGGCTCTCCTTCGCCGGCGCGGATCAGCGCGTAACGCGTCGCGATCGGGCCGAGCAGGTGCAGGATCGCGACGCCGGACGCGACGATGGCCGCGAGGCGCGCGCCGAACTCCGGCGCCACCTCGTAGATCGGCTGTGTCATGCCGATGGCGAGGCCGGCCATCGGCGTCAGCGCGAGCGCGAGCGTCCCCGCCTGCCGAAGCGAGAGGTGCGCGGGCCACGCGAGCACGTAGAGCCCGATCGCCTTGCCGAGCCCACGCACGACGACGAGCGCGAGGCCGATCCATGCGATCGCGCCGAACTGGTCGGGCCGCAGCGTCGCGCCCGTCAGCACGAACAGCGCGACGAAGAAGAGCTGCGCGGCACGCCCGAACTCCACGTCGATCAACCGGTGCTGGCGGTCGAGGTTGCGCGTGCACGCGCCGAGCACCAGGAGCGCGAGCAGCACCGACAGGCGCCCGATCTGCGCGGCACCGACCGTGACCACGATCATGCCGACGGCGAGCAGGAACTGCTTGACGGGCGACTTGCCGAGCCAGCGCGCGAAAAGCGCCATCACGCGGAACGCGACGAAGCCCAGCAGGAACGACCCGGCGATGAGCCACAGCGCGCGCCCCGCCGGGTTCCACGCGGCGCCGGAGTGCCGCGCCTCCACGAACGGCAGGAGCAGCGTGACGCCGAGCGTCGCGATCACGTTGTTGAGTGCCACGTGCCAGAGCATGCGCCGCGTCACCGGCCCCTCGGCCTTCAATTCGTTGGTGACGAGCAGCACGACCGCCGGGGCGGTGGCGATGGCGACCGTCGCGGCGACGGCGGCCTCGAGGGCATCGATGCCGCCCACGAAATGCAGAAGGCCGAACATCACGACGAACGAGAGCAGGCTCTCGGCGACGCCCATCGGCAGCAGCCACCGGTCATGGCGCGCCCATTGGAAGTCGAGGCGGCGGCCGAGGTCGAAGACGATGAGGCCGAGCGAGAACTCGGCGATCACGCGAGCTTCGGACAGCGCCGACTCCGACAGCCAGCCGAGGACGCCGGGACCGAGCAGGAAGCCGATCGCGATGTACCCGGTGATCGCGGGCAGCACGCGCGTCGTCGCTGCGAGCCGGCCGCCCGCCAGGCCGGCCAGGAGCAGCAGCCCGAAGGTCAAGAACGCGTTCGCCGGCGGCGGCCACGCGGGCAGGAAGTCCGGTGCCGTCATCGCAAACGCCGCGCGTTCCGCGCGTCGCGCAGCGCGCCCGCTGCCGTCTCGCCCTCTCCCGTGCACGGAAGAGGGTTCGGGGGGCGGCCCATTCAGGGCAGGATCTTTTCGCCCGTCATCGACCGCTTGTGCTCGGCCTTGACGAGGTCCTCGCGCGAAACGCCGAGCCACATGACGAGCGAGGCCATGACGAGCGCCGAGGAATAGATGCCGAAGCAGATGCCGATGGCGAGCGCGAGCGAGAAGTGATGCAGCGTCTCGCCGCCGAAGAAGAAGATCGACAGCACCATCAGCAGCGTCGAGCCGTGCGTGATGATCGTGCGCGAGAGGGTGCGCGTGATCGCGCTGTCGATGACGTGCGTCACCGACGCCTTGCGCATCTTGCGGAAATTCTCGCGGATCCGGTCGGCGATGACGACCGACTCGTTCACCGAGTAGCCGAGGACTGCGAGCACCGCCGCGAGAACCGGCAGCGAGAATTCCCACTGGAACAGCGCAAAGAAGCCGAGGATGATGACGACGTCGTGCAGGTTGGCGACGATCGCGGCGACGGCGAAGCGCCATTCGAAGCGCAGCGCGAGGTAGATGACGATGCCCGCCGACACGAGCAGCAGTGCGAGCGCGCCGTTCTCGTAGAGCTCCTTGCCCACCTGCGGACCGACGAACTCGACGCGCCGCTGCGAAGCGCTCGGATCGTCGGCCTTGAGCGCCCCCATCACGCGCTCGGACAGTTGCGCGCTCGACACGCCTTCCTCGAGCGGCAGGCGCACGAGCGCCGTGTCGGACGCGCCGAAGCTCTGCACCGAGAATTCGCCGAGGTCCAGCTTGTCGATCGCCGCGCGCACGCGGGCGAAATCGACCGCATGCCCGTAGTTCACCTCGATGACCGTGCCGCCGCGGAAGTCGACGCCGAGGTTGAGCCCGTAGATCGCGAGAAACACGACGGACGCGACGAACGTGACGAGCGAGACCACGTTGAACACGAGCGCGTGCCGCATGAACGGGATGTCGCGCGAGATGCGGAAGAATTCCATGGGGCAGGGACCAGGGACTAGGGGCTAGGGAGTGGCGGTGGACAGGCTTCTGTCGATGGCTTCGATAAGTGATATGCCGTGAGAAAATGGACCGTCAGCCGAACGCGGATCCTCCGGCATGATGCTCCCTAGTCCCTAGCCCCTGGTTCACGACCGCAACGCCGCCGCCGCCTCGCCCGTCGGATGCCACGCCTGGCCGACGGAGATGTGGTCGAGCTTCTTGCGGCTGCCGTAGATCATCGCGACGATGCCCCGCGAGACGAACAC
>JBLMWW010000125.1:0-6488 GCA_050257435.1 Rudaea sp. | reverse complement strand
CGGAACGCGTGCGGTCGGTGAAGCGCACCTTGTAACCCACCGCTTCCCCGAGCGGCGTGCCGAGTTCCTGCGCGATGCGCGCAGCGACGGCACGCGCGGCGATGCGGCGCGGTTGCGTGTGGCCGATCAGCCCGCGCTCGCCGCGCCCGGCGTCGAGGCAGATCTTGGGAAGCTGCGTCGTCTTGCCGGACCCGGTTTCGCCGGAGACGATGACCACCGAATGGTCGTGAATCGCGCGCGCGATGTCGTCGGCGTGCCGCGCGACGGGCAGATCGGGCGGATAGTCGATGCGCGGCTTGCTCGCGGCGCGCCCCTTGCGCACGGCCACCGAGCGCTCGACGTCGGCGGTGATCCTGCCCCATTCCGCAGCCGGCGCACGCCGGCTCCGCGCGCGCTCGATCCGGTCCCGCAGGCGCGGCGCATCGACGGCCATCGCCTCGTCGACGCGCGCCAGGAGCTGATCCGGCGTCATGGGGAAATGGGGTTCAGGTACCGATCGGCGAGCGCGCCGGACCGTTAGGCCGACGGCCGTGCGCCGAGCGGAGCCTGATCCCAACGTCCCGACGCGACTGTCCGGGAATTTCGCAACCTACGACGACGCTCCCGACGCCGGTTCCCGGCGCAGGAACCGCGTGAACCCGATCGCGACGAGAAGCGTCGCGATCGCATCGACCGCGAACGGCTGCAGCGCCGCCGATTGTGCCGCCTTGACCGCCGTGTCGAGCAGGACGATCGTCGCGGCGAAGGCCGGGACGAGACGGGGGTCGTAACGCAGCAACAGCAACAGCACGCCGGAGGCAACGGTGCCGGCGATGATGCCGCCGACCAGCGCGCCGGCGAGATTCGCTCCGCCCTGCGCGAGCGCAACGGCGCACTCGAGCACGAGCACGATCGCGACGGCGAGCCACAACCTCTGCGTGAAGCCGCGCGTGAGCCGTGCGGCGACGTAGACGACGAAGAGCTCGGCGCTCGCCACCCCGATGAAGCTCAATCCCGACAGCGCGGCGCCGGCGTAGCGCGAAGCCTGCGACGCCCAGCCGCCGCTCGGCCAGGTCGGCGCGTCCGGCGTCCCGAGCGCGGTGAGCGAGACCCGGAGGCCGACGACGAACGCACCGGCGGCGATGGCCGCCACGACCGCCGGCCAGCGCCCGATCCGCGCAAGCGGTGGGGACATGCGCGCGCCGAAAGCGCCGACGCCCGCGCACAAGCCGGCAAGCAGCGCCGCAACGAGGGCGGCGGCGAGCGCGCCGGCGATGCGCATCGCGAGTTGGGCGGCGAGCGGCTCGGTCGTCGACAGCCGCATCGCCAGGCCCGGCCAGCCGTTCGCCGCGGTCGCAAGCGCGATGGCGAACGTCGCCGCGGCGACGATCGCCAGCGCGCGCGCGTCGACGCGATGCTTGATCCAGCCGACGATGCCGACGACGAGCGCGGCAATGCCGGCGGCGAAGAACACGATGAGGCCGGCGAGCGCCAGCGCCTGCAGGCGGTTGTCGCGCTCGCGCTCGCCGCGCGTCCATGTCTCGGGGACGTGGACGAAACGGCCCGCGCCCGACACGGCATCACCCGACACGGCGACGGCGTAACGCGCCTCGCCGCCGGCGCCGACGTCGATGCGCGGATCGCCGAACGCGAACGACCAGTCGGTCCGTGCGGGTCGCTGCTCCTCGTCGGCGGCGACGAGGGTCAGCGACGCGGGATCGACGTCGAAGCGTGCCTTCAGCGCGCCCCGTGCGAGCGCGAGTGCGGCGTCGCGAGAAAGGCGCGCGCCGGGACGCGCCTCCGGCAGGACGTGCGCCATCGCGCGAATCGAGCGGTCGTCGTTCACGGACACGCGCCATTCCTCCGCGCGCTCGGCGACGTCGCCTTCGAACGTTGCGTAGCGCACCTCCCAGACGGGGGGCGCGAGGATCGTGCCGACGAGGCGGCGATATTTCTCGGGACCGGCCTGGCGCCACACGAACTTGTGCCAGGCCCACTGCTGCGGGTCCTCGCTCGCGAGCTTGACGACCGCGAAGCGGCGCCATTGCGCCCCGAGCGTCACGCCCTGCCCGGCGATGGCCGCGTCCGCCGCCGCGATCGCATCGGCGCGGGCGAGCGTGAGCGGCGGCACGTCGGAGTGGAAAGGCGCGGCGATGCCCCAGGCGATCAACCCCGCGAGCCCCAGCACCGGCAACGCATTCTGGAAGACGCGTGACGCGCGCCCGATCGTCAACGCCGCGCCCGGCGCGGCATGCGCCTCGGCCGTCGCCTGGCCGGGACGCCAGCCGCCGTTCCACAGCGTTGCGGGCAATTCCTGCCAGGCGCCGCGTTGGTAACGTCGCAGCGCGACGATCGCGAGCGGCACGAGCGCGGCCGCGATCACCAGCGCCTGCTGCGCGCGCGCGCCCGGCGCATCGACCAGGAAGAGCGGAATCGAGAAGAGCGCGAGATCGAACGTCGCGTGCAAAAGGATCGTCGGCAGGAGCCCGAAGCGCAGGAAGATGAGCGCCCACACGATCGACGGCAGCAGCAGCTCGACGGGGCGCGAATACGACGGAAAGCCGGGATAGTTCGCGTGCGCGGAGCCGAAGATCACCGCCTGCAGCAAGACCGCGAGGGCGATGCCGAGCGCGCGCCGGCCGAAGCGCGCGCCGATGAGCGCGCCGAGCGAAAGCGGTATCGCGCGAAACGCGCACTCCTCCCAGAAGCCGGCCTGCAGCGAGACGGCGATCGGCGTCAGCGCCGGCACCGCGGAGCCGAGGATGTTGGGATCGGTCAGCACCTCGGAGGGTTGCCACCACCCGAGCCAGCGATTCGTCGCGTAGTAGAACGCCGCGACGAGCGCGAGCTCGAGCGGAACGAAGAGGTAGCCGCCGAGCGTGCGCCCCCCGACCTGCGGCGTCGCGGCGGCCTCGCGCGACCAGACGCGCCACAACTGGGGCTGATGCAGGAACGCGCGGCGCGAAAGACTCTCGGCCGCCATGAACACGAGCGCATAGGCGAGGCCGCCCCCGACGGCGACGAGCAGCGCGCGCGCCGCCTGCTTCGACCAGAACGTCGCGACCGTCTCCGTCGTGTCCGCGCCGAACCACGCGGTGCCGGCGGAGGCGAGCAATCCGCACGCGAGCAGCCCCCCGACGACGAGTCCCGCCGCGAGCGGCGGACGGAAAAGGAGCCAGTGCTTGCGCGCGAGCCACAGGACGGCGAGGATGCATCCGCCGATTCCGTAGAGGACCGCCGCGCCGATCCCGGCGAGATTGGCGATCAGATTGTTGGCGCTGCGCAGCGCCTCGTAGCGGCGGCCGAACGATTCGGGAACGTGCACGAACGGCACGATGCCGGTGAGCTCGTCGCCCGCGACGGTGAGCAGGAGCCGGATGCGGGCTTCGCCGACCGGCTGCGGTTGCTCGTAGGTGAAGCTGTGGTCGACGCGACCCGAAAGCTGGGTCTGCTGCGCTTGCTCGAGCAGGTGGTACGCGCCGAGGTCGACGTGCCAGTCTTCGCGGGCACGCGCTTCGGCGAGCGCCCGTGCGGCGGCGGCATCGAGCGCCTTGCGCGCCGGGTCACGCACGTACGCCTCGGGCAGGCGGCGCGCGAACCCGATCGCGCGGCCGTCGGGGGCGAACCGCACGACCGTTTCCCCGATCGTGCCCAGCGTGAACAGGCGCACCTCCCACCAATAGGGCGTGTACCGGTCGCCGCGCGTCAGGTCGGCGAACGCCTTCTTCCCGCCCCCTTCCAGCTCGACGTAGTTCTGCGTCGTCGCATCGTGCGAGAACCGCGCGGCCGCGCGCGAGTCGGGGGGCGCGAGGCGCAGCTGGTCGGCGAGCGTGCGCGCGGCCGCGATCGCCGCGGTGCGCGACATCGTCACGTCGAGGTTGACGATCGGGATCGCGAACGGAAAGAGCCGCACCGCGACCCCGAGCGCGATCGCCGCGGCGATCGCGTAGGCGATCCAGAACGCGGGCTTCCGCGTGATGCCGGTCAAGCGCCGTTCCCGGAGCAAGCGCCGGAGGATGCGCCGCCCACGTGCGGATTCGGCTCGATCACGCCTCGCGCCGCGAGGTCGTCGAGTGTCGCGCCGGCGAGTCCGAGCCGCTCCGCGAGGGCGCTTCGCGTGTGCTCGCCGAGAAGCGGCGGCGCAGCATCGTAGACAAGCGGCGTCCGCGACAGAATCAGCGGCGTCCGCACCTGCGGCACGCGGCCGGCGAGCGCATGCGGCAGGTCGATGCGCATCTTCCGCGCCTTGATCTGCGGGTCCTCGAAGACCTGGTCGAGACGGTTGATCGGACCGCATGGAATCCCGGCGCGCTCCAGCGCCGCGAGCCATGCGCGCTGGGTGCGCGTGCGCATGAGCGCGTCGATCATGGGCACCAGCGTGCGGCGATGCGCGACGCGCGCGCGATTGGTGGCGAAGCGCGCGTCGTCGGGCCATTCCGGCTTGCCGGCGATGTCGCAGAACTTGCGGAACTGGGCGTCGTTGCCGACGCCCAGGATCAGGTGGCCGTCGGCGCAGGGAAACACCTGGTAGGGGACGATGTTCTGGTGCGCATTGCCCGCGCGCCCCGGCGGTGTCCCGCCCACGAGGTAGTTCATGTCCATTACCGCCATCATCGCGACGGACGAATCGAAGAGGCAGCAGTCGATCCGCTGCCCTTCGCCGCTGCGATCGCGCTCGGACAGCGCCGCGAGCACGGCGGCGGCCGCGTACATGCCCGTCATGAGATCCGTGATCGCGACGCCGGCCTTCTGCGGTCCGCCGCCCGGCGCGTCGTCGCGCTCGCCCGTCACGCTCATGAAGCCGCACATGCCCTGGATGATGAAGTCGTAGCCTGCGCGCTCGGCGTAGGGTCCGTCCTGGCCGAATCCGGTGATCGACGCGTAGACCAGCCGCGGGTTCACGGCGGCGACGCTTCGGTAGTCGAGCCCATGCTTCGCAAGCCCGCCGACCTTGAAGTTCTCGACGAGGACGTCGGCCTGCCGCGCGAGCGCGAGCACGAGGTCGCGCCCCTCGGGCCTGGTGAAGTCGATCGCGATCGACTGCTTGCCGCGATTGCAGGCGAGGTAATACGCCGCCTCACCCGTGTCGCGGCCGTCGCGGTCCTTGAGGAACGGCGGCCCCCACGCGCGCGTGTCGTCGCCCGATCCCGGACGCTCGATCTTAAGCACGGTGGCGCCGAGATCGGCGAGCAATTGCGTGCACCACGGCCCGGCGAGGACGCGCGAGAGATCGAGGATCGTGAGGTGCGAAAGCGGGCCCGGCATGCCGTCGTCCGCTCACTCAGCCCGGGATCACGCAGGGCACGACGTGACGGCCGTGCCGCCGGTAGACGCGGAAATCGGAGTCGGTCGTGAGGATCAGGGCATCGTCGAGCGTTTCCGTCATGCGGACGAGACATCCATCGGCGAGGCTCATCGGGACGCTCGCGTATTTCTCCATCAGGCGAAGGACGCTTTCGAGGTGCTCCTCGAGCCGGAATGCGACGCGCAGCGAGCCACGCCGAAACAGCTCGGAGAGGGCGGGCCGGCCGCCGATCCCGAGAACGTGAAACGCCTCGGAAAGGACCGCCTCGCAAGTTCGCCAGGGACGGGGATGCAGAGTTGCCTGTGCGCGCGCCCAATCATGGTGCCCGTCGTCGCGGCTCAGCAACGCGACGATGAAGCCTGCGTCAGCGAGGACGCTTTCGCCCATACCCCGTGGCGCGCAGGTAGTCCTTCTTCCGGGAACTGAGATCGGCCGGGAGACCCTCGATGGATCCGACCAGGTCGGCAATGTCGGCAAGAGGCGGCCGCACTTCGGAATTTGCCGCGACGCCCTCCAGCCGTTCGCGGACGATGTCGGACTTCGACAGGCCGCGCGCTCGTGATTCGGTCTCGATATCCGCTGCGAGAGCGTCGGGCAGGCGGACGGTAATGGCCTTCATGGCCGCAAGTGTATTACATATCTGGCAGATCTGCAATACGATCGCCCGGCGTGGATGGTGCCGCTTGCATCGGCGCCGAACGCGGAGCGATCCGCCCTGCGCGGCAGGCGACTGCTCGGCGCCGGCTCACTCGACGGCCTTGCCGATCTCCTCGACGACCTTCTTCGCATCGCCGAACACCATCATCGTCTTGTCCATGTAGAAGAGCGGGTTGTCGAGGCCGGCGTAGCCCGACGCCATCGAGCGCTTGTTGACGATCACGGTCTTCGCCTTGTACGCCTCGAGGATCGGCATGCCGTAGATCGGGCTGCCCTTCTCCTCGGCGAGCGGGTTCACGACGTCGTTCGCGCCGAGGATCAGCGCCACGTCGGTGGTGCCGAACTCGGAGTTGATGTCCTCCATCTCGAAGACCTGGTCGTAGGGCACCTCCGCCTCGGCGAGGAGCACGTTCATGTGCCCCGGCATCCGCCCGGCGACGGGATGGATCGCGTATTTCACGCTGACGCCCTTTCCGCGGAGCTTCTCGGCGAGCTCCTTCACCGCATGCTGCGCGCGCGCGACGGCCAGACCGTAGCCGGGAACGAT
>JBLMWW010000124.1:0-23134 GCA_050257435.1 Rudaea sp. | reverse complement strand
CGGCGTACGCGGCGTGGATCATGCGCACGAGGCCCGACAAGTCCTGTCCCGCATCGGTCATGCCGTATTGAAAGCGCTCGAGGAGCGCGACGTACGCCGCTTCGATGCGGTGCGGTGACGCCCCGGGCGCAAGCTCGAGATAGTCGTAGTGCGTGTAGTTCAAAATCGTCTCCTGTCTGGGTCGGCGTCGGTGATTGCGCCGGCTGGCAGGCATTGAGCAGCAAGCGTGCCACGCGACGATTCCGCTGATCGGCATGCGATAAGTGCTTGACGCGCCACGCGCTCCGCTGCGCGCGCACGGTGGCTCGCACAGTTCGTGGTCTACGAAAGCCGGTGTTCGCGGCCGCTTCGGAGCGAGCGGCGGCGTCAAATCACGGCAAGCGGGCGCGCCGAGGAAGGCGGTGGAAATGCGCGGTCGAGCGCCGCGCGCGCTCGCTGCGGCAGTGCAAGCGCGGTCGCGGCGCGATTCTCGACCACGTGCGCGGCATTGGAGGTCTGCGGAATCGCAATCACGTTTTTGCGTGCAAGGAGCCACGCGAGCGCGACCTGCGCGGGCGTCGCGTCGAGGGCGCGTGCGATGCGCACGAGCCCCGGATCGCGCAGCAGCGCTCCCTCGCCGAGCGGCGAATACGCCATGACGGCGATCGCATGGCGGCCACACCGGTCCGCGAGCGACCATTCGATCCCACGCTCGCCGAGGTGATACAGCACCTGATTGACCGCGCAGTGCGCGCCGTCGGGAAGCGCGAGCAACTCGTCGAGGTCGCTCTCGTCGAAGTTCGACACGCCCCAGCGCAGGATCTTGCCGTCGCGGCGCAGGCGCTCGAATGCGTCGATCGTCTCGGCGAGCGGGATGCGGCCGCGCCAATGCAGCAGGTAGAGGTCGAGATGGTCGGTCCCAAGGCGGCGCAGGCTGCGCTCGCAGGCGGCGATCGCGCCGTTGCGGCTCGCGTTGTGCGGATACACCTTGCTTACCAGGAACATCGCCTCGCGACGTCCCGCGATGGCCCGGGCGAGCACTTCCTCGGCGCCGCCGTCGCCGTACATCTCCGCTGTATCGAACAACGTGAACCCGGCGTCGATGCCGGCTTGCAGCGCGGCGACATCGCGTGCGCGGGTCGCCCGCGCTTCACCCATGTGCCACGTGCCGAGGCCGAGGCGCGGAACGGGCGTGCCGTCGCGCAGGCGCAGCGTCGGGATGGGCTTGGCGCGTCTTCCGGCCATGCGACGGAGCATAGCGCGCTCGCACCGAGTGCGCGCCGGCGATGGATTTCCCTCGCGCAACCCCGGCGAGACTCGACTTCGACCCGCATTTTTCCCGGCAACGTACAATCGCCGGATGCCCCTCGACAGCAGCGACGCCGCTCGCCGCATCGTGCGCGCTGCGTGCCCGCACGATTGTCCCGACACCTGCGCGATGCTCGTCACCGTCGAGAACGGCCGCGCGATCGAGATTCGCGGCGCCCCGGATCATCCCCCGACGGGGGGCGCGCTGTGCACGAAGGTCGCGCGCTATCTCGATCGCACGTATTCGCCCGACCGCTTGCGCTTCCCGATGCGGCGGGTCGGACCCAAGGGCGAGGGCCGCTTCAAGCGCATCTCGTGGGACGAGGCGCTCGACCAGATCGCCGAGCGGTTCGGTGCGATCGCCGCCTCGCCCGACGGCCCCCAGGCCATCCTTCCCTACAGCTACTGCGGCACGATGGGCCTGCTGCAGGGCTCGTCGATGGACCGGCGCTTCTTCCATCGCCTCGGCGCATCGCTCCTCGATCGCACCATCTGCTCCGCCGCGGGCAAGGCCGGCTGGACGGCGGTCATCGGCGCGTCCGTCGGCATGGACGTCGAGGAATTCGTCAACAGCCGGCTGATCCTGATCTGGGGCAGCAACTCGATCGCGTCGAACCTGCACTTCTGGACGCGCGCGCAGGAGGCGAAGCGCCGGGGCGCGAAGCTGGTCGCGATCGACCCCTATCGCAGCGCCACGGCGGAGAAGTGCCACGCGCACGTCGCACTGCTTCCCGGCACCGACGCTGCGCTTGCGTTCGGCATCATGCACGTGCTGATCGTGGAAGGCTTCGTCGATCGCGATTACGTCGACCGCTACACGATCGGGTACGACGCGCTCGCGGCCCGTGCGCGCGAGTGGCCGCCCGCGCGCGTCGCCGCCACGTGCGGCATCACCGTCGACGAGGTCGTCGGCCTCGCGCGCGATTACGGCACGATCAAGCCGGCCGCGATCCGCCTGAACTACGGTATGCAGCGCGTGCATGGCGGCGCCAACGCCGTGCGCGCCGTCGCGTGCCTGCCGGCTTTGATCGGCGCCTGGCGCGAGGCTGCCGGGGGCGCGCTCCTTTCCTCGTCGGGGACCTTTCCGGTCGACAGGGCGGCGCTCGAGCGCCCCGACCTGATCCACGGTGCGCCGCGCACGATCAACATGGTCGAGATCGGCGATGCGCTGGTGCGGCTTTCCGATCCCCCGATTCGCGCGATCTACGTCTACAACTCGAACCCGGTCGCGGTCGCACCCGACTCGTCGCGCGTCGTCGCGGGCTTCTCGCGCGAAGACCTCTTCTGCGTCGTGCACGAAATTTTCCGCACCGACACCGCGGACTACGCGGACATCCTGCTGCCGGCAACCACGCAACTCGAGCAGACCGACGTCCACGCCGCGTACGGCCATCTGTACGCCGTAGCGAACAACGCCGCGATCGCGCCGATCGCCGAGGCGCTGCCCAATACCGAGGTGTTCCGCCGCCTCGCCGCGCGGATGGGATTTACCGAGAGCTGCTTTCGCGACGACGACGAGGCGCTCGCGCGCCAGGCGTATGGCGGTGGCGGGCAGGCTGCGGAGGGCCTCGATTGGGATGCCTTGAAGCGCGACGGTTTCCGGCGCCTGAACGTGCCGCGTCCCTATGCTCCTTTCGCCGCCGGTGACTTTCCGACGCCGTCGGGCAAATGCGAGTTCTGGTCGGAACGGCTCGCGGCGCAGGGTGAGGATCCGCTGCCGGATCACGTGCCGCCGCACGAGTCGGTAGCATCGAATCCCGCGCTCGCCGAACGCTATCCGCTCGCCTTCATCTCGCCGCCGGTGCGCAACTTCCTCAATTCGTCGTTTGCGAACCTGCCCGCTTTTCTCGCCGAGGAGAAGGCGCCGCACCTCGACATCCATCCCGACGACGCCGCAGCGCGCGGCATCGCGCCCGGCGATCCCGTGCGCGTCTTCAACGACCGCGGAGGCCTGCTCGCCACGGCGCGCGTCACCGACCGGGCGCGTCCGGGCGTGGTCGTCGCGCCGTCGGTATGGTGGCGCAAGCTCGCGCCGGGCGGCGAGAACGCGAATGCGGTGACTAGCCAGGCGCTGACCGACATGGGTGGCGGCCCGACGTTCTACGACTGCCTCGTCGAAGTGCGGCCCGCGTAGCGCCAAGCGCGCGTTCGACGTCGTGCGGCGCGGGACCGCCTACAGCTTGCGCACCAGCCCGATCATGACGCCGAAGATCTCCAGTGCGCCTTCGGGCCGAATCACCGGATAGGCCTTGTTCTCGGGCTTGAGGACGAAGCGCCCGTCCTCGAGGTCGAGGCGCTTCAGCGTGAACTGGTTGTCGACGATCGCGACGACGACGTCGCCCTTCTTGGCCGCCGGGCGCTTTTCGACGACGACGAGGTCACCCTCGAAAATGCCGGCGTCGATCATCGAGTCGCCCTTGACGCGCACGAGCACCGTCTGCGACGGACGCTCGATCAGGTAGTCGTCGAGCGTGACGGCATCGGCTTCGTCGTCGGCGACCGGGTCGGGCAGGCCCGCGCGCACGAATCCCGACGCGAGCGGCCGGGCGAAGAAGCGCTTCGTCGGCGCGAGGCGGCGATCGGGCGTCGACTCGAGATATCCCGCGAGCTTCATTCGCGCCACGAGCGCCGCGACCGACGACTTGGACCGCAACCCGAGGAGACTGCCGATCGACGCGTACGAAGGCAGCGCGCGATGCTTCGCGTAGTAGTCCTGTAGCTGCCCGAGATAGGAACGATCGTTCGCCACGGGGCTAGAATAGCGAACGAACGTTCGCGTTGTCAAGGCGCGCCCCGGTCGCGCTTCCTCACTCGTCACTCCCCCTGCCCGCTCCACATGCTCCCGCTTCCCGCCTTTGCCTTCGTCGACCTGGAGACGACCGGCACGCGTGCCGCAGCCGATCGCATCACCGAGGTCGGCATCGTGCGCGTCGAGAGCCGCGGCGACGCGCTGCCGCGCGTCACCGAATGGAGCTCGCTCGTCGATCCGGAAGTGCCGATTCCGCCGGCAATCCAGGCGCTGACGGGCATCACCGACGCGATGGTCGCCTCGGCGCCGACGTTCTCGCGCATCGCGGCCGACGTCCTCGACGCGTTGCATGGTTGCGTCTTCGTCGCGCACAACGCCCGCTTCGATTATGGGTTTCTCAAGCATTCGTTCGCGCGCCTCGGCAAGACCTTTTCGGCGAAGGTGCTCTGCACCGTGCGCCTGTCGCGTCGGCTCTTCCCGGATGCGGAGGGCGGCCACGGCCTCGATGCGTTGATCGCGCGCCACGGCCTTGCCATCGCCGATCGTCATCGTGCGCTCGGCGACGCGCGCGCGATCTGGTCGTTCGTCGAGTTGCTGTATCGGACGCTGCCGGCCGAGTCGATCGACGCCGCGATCCGGCGGCTGCTGCGCGTGCCCAGCCTGCCGCCGCAGCTCGCGCCGGACGCGCTCGACGCGCTGCCCGAGGCGCCCGGCGTCTATCTCTTCTACGGCGACAATCCACTGCCGCTCTACATCGGCAAGAGCATCAATCTGCGCGAGCGCGTCGCGTCCCACTTCTCCCAAGACTGGCGCAGCGAAACCGACCTGCGGCTGTCGCGCGAAATCCGCCGCATCGAGCACGAGCAGACGGCAGGTGAGCTCGGGGCGCTGCTGCGCGAGGCGGTCCTCGTGAAATCACGGCTGCCGGCGCACAACCGTGCGTTGCGGCGCAAGCAGGAGGCCGGGATCGGGGAACGCGGCGCGGGCGCGCCGCGCTTCGTGCCGGCCGTGGGTATCGAGCCCGAACGATTGTCGGGCGCGCTGGGGCCCTTCGGCTCGCGCGCGTCGTTTCGCGCGGCGCTGCGTCAGCTGGCGAGCGCGCACCGGCTGTGCGAGGTGCGGCTCGGGCTCGAGCGGCGTACCACGGGCCCGTGCTTCGCGCGCCAGCTCGGACGCTGCCATGGCGTTTGCGTCGGCGAAGAGCCGCGAGAAGCGCACGATGCGCGGCTCGCGCAGGCGCTCGTGTCGCTCAGCATGCCGCCGTGGCCCCTTGCCGGACCCGCGTACGTGCGTGAACGCTCCGCCGATGGCGAGCGCATCGACGTCCACGTCTTTCGCGATTGGTGCTGGCTCGGCACCGCGCATGACGATGCCGGGCTCGCCGCCATCGCGGAGGCGCCGCCGCGCGCGCAATTCGATTGCGATGTCACGCGCCTGCTGCTGCGACGTCACCGGGCCGGGACGCTGGCGTTGCGACCGCTCGCCGCCAAAGCGCCCGCCTGATCCCGCGTGGGAACCGCGGCGTCGCGCGCGGCGCGCACGCTATCGTGCCGCGTGGGCGGCGATGATCTCGGCGACGCAGGCCGTCAGGCGCTTCGCGTATTCGATGTGCAGGAACTCGTTGGGCCCGTGGGCGTTCGAGCGCGGTCCGAGCACGCCGGTGATCAGAAATTGCGCCTCGGGGAAATGCCGGCCGAGCATCGCCATGAACGGAATCGTGCCGCCCTCGCCCGCCGCCGCCGCCGGTTTTCCGTAGATCGCGCGCGACGAGGCATCCACGGCCCGCGCAAGCCACGGCGCCGTCGGCGGCGCGTTCCATCCGCTGGCGGGATGCGCGGGTGCGAACGTCACGCGCGCGCTGTGCGGGGGGTCCGCTTCGAGCAGCGCCTTCAGCGCCAAGGTCGCCGCGTCCCCGTCGATGGTCGGCGGCAGGCGCAGCGACAGCATCAACGACGTCGTCGGGCGCAACACGTTGCCCGCATCGGCGATCGACGGCAACCCGCCGGCGCCAATGGTCGACAACGCGGGTCGCCACGTCCGATTCAGCAGCGCTTCGGCGCCCCCTTCCACCATCGGTCCCGTGGGCTCCACGAACGGATACTTGCGGAAGACGGTGTCGCCGAGGATCGCCGCCGCCTGCGCGGCCTGCTCGACGCGCTCCGGCGGAATCTGCGCGTGGAACGCCGAGGGCCGGATCCAGCCGGTCGCCGAATCCTCGAGGCGATCGAGGAGGTTCCGCGCGATACGAAACGACGAGGGCACGACACCGCTCGCGTCACCCGAGTGCACGCCCTCGGTGAGGACGTCGACCCGGAGCTCGCCGGCGGCAAGACCGCGCAGCGACGTCGTCATCCACAGCCGCTCGTAGTCGCCGCAGCCCGAATCGAGCCCGACGACGAAATCGACCAAACCAAGCCGCGGCGCGAGCGCGTCGAGATAGGCCGGCAGATCGTAGCTGCCGCTTTCCTCGCAGGTCTCGATCAGGCCGACGCAGCGCGCGTGCGGCACGCCCTGGGCGTGCAGCGCAGCGAGCGCCGACAGCGCGGAAAAGATCGCGTAGCCGTCGTCGGCGCCGCCGCGTCCGTACAGCTTCCCGTTCTCGATCAGCGGCGTCCACGGACCGCCGTCCGCGCGCCAGCCGACCATCTCCGGCTGCTTGTCGAGGTGACCGTAGACCAGCACCGTGCGCGCGCCCTGCCCCGGCACTTCGAAGAACAGGAGCGGCGTGCGCCCCGGCAGGCGCACGATTTCCACGGCAAGGCCGGGGATCGGCTGCGCGCGCGCCCAGCCTTCCGCGAGCCGGATCACGCGCTCGATGTGCCCGTTCGTTTCCCAGGCGGGGTCGAAGTGCGGCGACTTCGCCGGGATGCGGACGTACTCGACGAGACGCGGGACGATGTCGTCGTCCCATTGCCGGTGGATGGCGTCGGCGCTGATCATCGGAGAAATTGCGGGAGGGGGAACGCGAACAATAGCAAAATGGGCGCACGAGAACCTTCCGTGACGCCCGATCGCGCGATGTCTTCCGCCCCGCCGTATGCCGGCCTGACACCCGACCGCATCCTCGACGCCCTCGACAGCGTCGGGATCCGCGGCGACGGGCGGCTGCTCGCGCTGAACAGCTTCGAGAACCGCGTCTACCAGGTATGGCGCGAAGACGCGCCGCCAGTGGTCGCGAAGTTCTACCGGCCGGGGCGCTGGTCGGACGAGGCGATCCTCGAGGAGCATCGCTTCGTCGCGGAGGTCGAGGCCGCGGAGGTGCCGGCCGTCGCGCCGCTTGCGCTCGATGGGCGCACGTTGCACGCGTTCGAGGGCTTTCGCTTCGCCGTCTTTCCGCGGCACGGCGGGCGTGCGCCGGAGCTCGAGCAGGCCGGGACGCTCGAGCGAATCGGCCGCTACATCGCGCGCATCCACCTGGTCGGCGCGCGCGCGCCGTTTCGCCATCGGCCCGCGCTGACCATCGAGGCGTTCGGCGATGCGTCGCGCGACTACCTGCTCGGGCACGGATGCATTCCCGACGAGTTGCGCGAACCGTGGCAGCGCATCGCCGATCTCGCGCTCGAGGCGGTACGCCGTGCGTTGGCGACGGTACACGTGGAAACTTTGCGGGTGCACGGCGACTGTCACGGCGGCAACGTGTTGTGGACCGAGGCCGGCCCGCATTTCGTCGATTTCGACGACGCGCGGACGGGCCCGGCGGTACAGGATCTCTGGATGCTGCTGTCGGGCGAGCGCGCGGCAATGGAGCAGCAGCTCGCGCGGCTACTCGAAGGCTATGAATGCTTCCGCGACTTCGATCGCCGTGAGCTCGCGCTCGTCGAGCCGCTTCGCACCCTGCGCCTGTTGCACTACAGCGCATGGATCGCGCGGCGCTTCGACGACCCGGCGTTTCCCGCCGCGTTTCCCTGGTTCGGCACGAATCGCTATTGGCAGGACCGCATCCTCGAGCTCCGGGAGCAGGTCGGCGCCATGGACGAGCCGCCGCTACGCGCCTGAGCGGGCGCGAAGACGGCCGTCGGAGGAAGCCTACGGCGTTTTCAGCGGGGCGCCGGATGCGCCGGCCGGTGCCCGGCCTCGACAATGGCCGGCGTCACCTGTCAGCCGGGCCGACGGCCTATCCTTTCGAGCGCCGTGCCGCGGCCGGGTCGTTCCGGGCGCACGGCGGACGCCTGCGCTGACGGATAATGCCAGCGCGCAAAGACGACCGCCGGGAGCACGATGGGGCTCGAAGTCTATCGCCAGAAGCGCAATTTCAAGACCACGCCGGAGCCGGCCGGTCGCGTGCGCCGGCGACGCGCGCGCGAGCTGCTGTTCGTCATCCAGAAGCATGCCGCCAGCCACCTCCACTACGATTTCCGCCTCGAGTTCGACGGCGTTCTGCTGAGTTGGGCGGTTCCCAAGGGACCGAGCCTCGATCCGCACGATCGGCGCCTCGCGATGCACGTCGAGGATCACCCGATCGAGTACGGCGAATTCGAGGGCGTGATTCCGCCGGGCCAGTACGGGTCGGGGACGGTCCTGCTGTGGGACCGCGGGCACTGGGAGCCCGAAGGCGACGCCGAGGCCGGCTACCGCGCGGGCAAGCTCAAGTTCCGGCTGCATGGGGAAAAGCTGAACGGACGCTGGATGCTCGTGAAAAGTCGCGGCGGCAAGTACGACGCCGCGAAGAGCTGGCTGCTCATCAAGGAGAACGACGAGTACGCCCGCTTCGGCGCGGACGCGCACGTCGTCGACACCGAGCCCGACAGCGTCGCCTCGGGTCGCACCATGGAAGCGATCGCCGCCGATCCCGATCGCGTCTGGCATTCCAACAAGAGCGTCGAGGAGAACGTGCGCACGGGGCGCGTTCGGCGAAAGAAGCCGGCGCTCGCGCTGGGCGACGTGGCGGGCGCGCGCGAGGCGGCGCAGCCCGACACGATGGATGCGGAGCTCGCGACGCTGGTGGACGCCCCACCCGCCGGCGCCGACTGGCTGCACGAAATCAAGCTGGACGGCTACCGGATGCTGTGCCGCGTCGCGCGCGGCCGATGCCGTATCTTCTCGCGTAACGGCAAGGAGTGGACGAGCGCCTTTCCGGCCGTCGCCGCGGCGGTCGCACGACTCCCGGTGAACAGCGCATGGCTCGACGGCGAGATCGTCGTGCTGGACGCGAGCGGCCGCACGAGCTTCCAGGCGTTGCAGAACGTCCTCTCGGACGGCGCGTCCGCGAAGCCGCTCTACTGTGTCTTCGACTTGCCCTATCTCGACGGCTACGACCTTCGCGACGTGCCGCTCGAGACGCGCAAGGCGCTCCTCGCGAAGGTGATCGGTGATGCGCCGGGCGTGAAATTCAGCGATCACGTGCGCGGCAACGGCGCCGGGTTCTTCGCCGAGGCGTGCAGGCTCGGGCTCGAAGGCGTCGTGTCCAAGCGTGCGGCCTCGCGCTACCAGGCAATGCGCGGGCGCGATTGGCAGAAGGTGAAGTGCGCAAAGCGCCAGGAGTTCGTGATCGGCGGCTACACCGACCCGCAGGGTTCGCGCACCGGATTCGGCGCACTGCTCCTCGGCTATTACGACGACGGCGCGTTGCGCTACTGCGGAAAGGTCGGTACGGGGTTCAACGAGACCATGCTGTCGCGTCTCCACGGCGAGCTCGTCAAGCGCGCGACGGACGAGACGCCCTTCGTCGATCCGCCGACCGGCGCCGAGGGCCGGCGCGCGCATTGGGTCGCGCCGGAGCTCGTCGCGGAGGTCGCGTTCACCGAATGGACGCGCGACGGCACGCTGCGGCACCCGTCGTTCCAGGGGCTGCGCGAGGACAAGCGGGCGCGCGACGTCGTGCGCGAGCGGCCGGCGGCGTCGACCGAGCCGAAACCCGCGCGCGCGCCCACGCCGACGTCATCGCGAAGTCGAAGCGCGCGCGGCAGCACCGGCGCAGCGAGCACACGCGCGACGAGCGCGAAGCCGGCGCGTAGCGACGCCCGACGCGTGCCGGCACGCAGCGCGGACGCCAACACGGTGGCCGGCATCGCGATCAGCAACGGAAGCAAGCTGCTGTACCCGGAATCCGGGATCACCAAGCTCGACGTGGCGCGCTACTACGAGGCGGTGGGCGAGCTGATCGTGCCGCACCTTCGCGAACGGCCGCTCACGCTCGTGCGCTGCCCGAACGGCTGGGACAAGCCCTGCTTCTACCAGAAGCATGCGAGCGGCGCCGTCTCGGAGCACATCGATCGCATCGACATCCGCGACAGCGGCGGGCTTTCGCCGTACATGATGGCGAACAGCGTGAGCGCCGTCGTCGCGCTGCTGCAGATGGGGGTTCTCGAGCTGCATCCCTGGGGCTCGCGTGCGCCGAAGCTCGACTATCCCGACCGGCTCATCTTCGACTTCGATCCCGACGAGGGGCTCGGGTGGGAGAAGCTCGTCGAGGCGGTCGGCGTGCTGCGCAAGCTCCTCGACACGCTCGAACTCGAGGGCTTCCTCAAGACCACCGGCGGCAAGGGCCTGCACGTGGTCGTTCCCGTCGAGCCGACGCGGACCTACGTCGAGGCGCGGGACTTCTGCCAGGCGGTGGCGGAGCTCCTGGTGCGCACGTTTCCCGATCGGTTCACGTCCAAGATCAGCAAAGCGCGCCGCACCGGCCGCATCTTCGTCGATTACCTGCGCAACGTGCAGGGGGCGACGGCGATCGCCCCCTACTCGGTGCGGGCGAAGCAGGGCGCGCCGGTCGCGCTGCCCATCGACTGGAGCGAGCTCGCGCGCGAGGTACGATTCGACCACTTCAACGTGCGCAACGTGCCGGCGCTGCTCGGCCGGCGCCGGCGCGACCCGTGGGCGCGCATGCCGACGCTGCGGCAAACGCTCACCGATGCGATACTGGAGCGGGTCGGCGTCCGGACCGCTTCCCGGAGGAGATGACGATGGCAAGGGCAATCTGGAAAGGAACGATCAGCTTCGGCCTGGTCAACGTGCCCGTGGAGCTCTTCCCCGCGGCGCAGTCGCACCAGTTGTCGTTCTCGATGCTCGACAAGCGCGACTTCGGCCCGGTGGGCTACAAGCGCTATAACAAGAACACCGGCGCCGAGGTGCCGTGGAACGACATCGTCAAGGGGTACGAATACGAGAAGGACCAGTACGTCGTCATGAGCGAGGAGGATTTTCGCCGCGCCAACGTGCAGCAGGCGCGCTCGGTCGAGATCTCGACGTTCGTGGATGCGCAAAGCATTCCGCCGCAGTACTTCGAGACGCCGTACTATCTCGTGCCGGGCGAGCGCGGACAGAAGGTCTACGCGCTGCTGCGCGAGACGATGCGCGAGACCGGCAAGGTCGGCGTCGGCCAGGTGGTGATCCGCACGACGCATCATCTCGCGGCCGTGACGCCGGTCGACGAGGCGCTCATGATGATCACGCTCCGCTACGCGAACGAGCTGCGCAGCGCGAAGGAGTTCCAGTTTCCGCCCCTCGGGCTCAAGAGCGCGGGCGTGACGCCCAAGGAGCTCGAGCTCGCGAAACGGCTGATCGCCGACATGGCTGGCTCGTGGAACCCCGCCGAATTCGAGGACACCTACAACCAGGACCTGCTCGAGCGGATCGAGGAGAAGATCAAGCGCGGCGAGACGCACGTGCTGACCAAGCCCGAGGGCGAGGCGGCCGAACCGCGCTCCGCGCAGGTGATCGACCTGATGGAGCTGCTCAAGAAGAGCATCGACAAATCCGGCGCGCGCGCCGGCCCGCAGCGCGGCGCCAGGCGTGCCGCGGAGGAAACCGCGGGGGCGGAAGCACCGGCCGCCGAGCGCGCGGCGCGCGCACGGAAGTCGCCGTCTGCACCCAAGGCGGCCGCCGCGAAGAAGACGACGCCTCGGCGCAAGCGCGCCTGAAGCTCCGGCGGGTGCGGCGGCGTTTCGCGTCCGCGCCGGGCGGGCCATGACGCGCGAGCAGAAATGGCCGCACGTGCTCTGGATCGTCCGCCACGGCCAGAGCGCCGGGAACGTCGCGCGCGAGGCGGCGGAGGCCGCCGCCGAGCCGCTGATCGATATCGCGACCCGCGACATGGACACGCCGCTCTCGCCGCTCGGCGAGCAGCAGGCCGCGGCGCTCGGACGCTGGTTTGGAGACTTGCCGCGAAACGGTGTCCCGACGATCGTGCTGTCCTCGCCGTACGCGCGCGCGATGCAGACCGCGCGGATCGTTCTCGCGGCGGCGCGGCTCGACGCGTCGTCGCTCGTGTTCCAGGCCGACGAGCGCCTGCGCGAGAAGGAGTTCGGGGTCCTCGACCGGCTCACCAAGCTCGGCATCCGGCAGAAATATCCCGAGCTTTCCGAGCAGCGCTCGCACGTCGGCAAGTTCTATTTCCGGCCGCCCGGCGGCGAAAGCTGGTGCGACGTGATCCTGCGCCTGCGCAGCATCCTCGACACGATCACGCGTGAACACCGTCGCGAGCGCGTGCTGATCGTCGGGCATCAGGTGATCGTGAACTGCCTGCGCTACCTGCTCGAGCGAATGACCGAGGCGCAGATCATGGCGATCGATCGCGGCGCCGACGTCCCGAATTGCTCCGTCACGAGTTACGAGTTCGATCCCGCCGCGGGGCGTGCCGGCAAACTCGTGCCGCGCCTCGTCAACTTCGTCGCGCCGCTCGAGGCGGCCGGCGCGCCCGTCACCGTGGAGCCGGACGTGCCGGCGGCGCCCGCGCCGTGACCGGGTAGGACGGACGCCGACACCGCGTGCAGCGGGCGGCCGATGGTCGGCATGGGGCCCAACCCCTATAGATAGAGCCCTTGGCTCTTGTTCAATCTGCGCCCCAAGGAGGTTTCGATGCGCGCGCTAAGCATGCTGCTCGCCGTGCTCGCCACGGGCGTCCTCGCCACGTCGGCACACGCCTCTTCGGGGACGAACTTCAGCGACCAGTGGTGGAACCCGAACGAGTCCGGCTGGGGCGCATCGATATCGCAGCAGGCGGACGTGATGTACGTCGAGCTCTACGTCTACGGCCCCGACAGCCGGCCGACGTGGTATTCCGGCGCGCTTTATTTCCAGCCGAGTTCGGGTCGCCTCCTTTTCACGGGCGACCTCAACGTCTATTCCGGCCCATGGTTCGGCGGGTCTTTCAACCCGGCGTTCGTCAGCTCGCGCAAGGTGGGCACGATTGCCTTCGAGGCGAGCAGCACCGACACGGCGACGCTCACGTATTCGGTCGACGGCCGGACCTACGTGAAGGACATCGAACGCCAGCTCTGGGCCTATGAAGATTTCAATGGCAGCTACTACGGCGGGTTCGTCTACGAACAAAGCAGCTGCTCCAATCCCGACAGCAACGGCCACGTCGAGGAGCTCGGATCGATCGACATCAATCAGACGTCCAACAACACCTTCACGCTGACCCTCGAGTCGAGCTTCGGCACGTGCACCATCACAGGACCCTACAGCCAGCTCGGGCACATGGGCAGGGTCGATGCGAGCTACGCGTGCTCGTACGCCGTCAACGGCACGCTGACGCTCTACGAGCTCGAGCGAACCGATGCCGGGATGACGGGGCGCTTCGTCGCGACGAACAACGTTTGCGACGTGGCAGGGACGCTCGGGGGCGTGCGACGTTGAGCGCTCCGAGCGCGCAGCCCTCGCCCATGGACAACGAGCGTACCGGTACGGGTCAGCAGGAGGACCTGTTTCGGCTGCTCGTCGAGAGCGTGCGCGATTACGCGATCTTCATGCTCGATCCCGAGGGCCGGGTGACGACGTGGAACCCCGGCGCGCAGAACATCAAGGGCTATACCGAAGACGAGATCCTCGGCACCCACTTCTCGGTGTTCTATCCGCCCGACGCGGTTGCCCGCAACTGGCCGCAGCTCGAGCTCGAGCTCGCCCGCGAGCGTGGGCGCTTCGAGGACGAGGGCTGGCGGGTGCGCAAGGACGGCTCGCGGTTCTGGGCGAACGTGGTCATCGCCCCTGTGTGGGATCGCGCGAAGCGCCTGCGGGGGTTCGCGAAAGTCACCCGCGACCTGACTGCGCGGCGGCAAATCGAAGAGCTGCAGCGCAGCCAGCGGCAGGTCAACGAGTTCCTCGCGATGCTGGCGCACGAATTGCGCAATCCCCTCGCGCCGCTCCAAAGCGCGCTCGACGTCCTGGAGCGCAAGCCCGACGAGCCGGCCGTCGCGCACTGGGCGCTGCCGCTCATGCGACGGCAGGTGCGCCAGCTCGCTCGCCTCGTCGACGATCTGCTCGACGTGAGCCGGATCACGCGCGGCAAGATCGACCTCAAGCCGCAGCTGATCGACCTGCGCCGGTCGATCGAGCTCAGCGTCGACGCAATACGGCCCATGGTTCGCGCACGAGGGCACGTGATCGACGTCGCGCTCCCGGCGACGCCGCTGCCGATTCGTGTCGATCCCGTGCGGCTCGAGCAGATCCTCGCCAACGTGCTCGGCAACGCGATCAAGTACACGCCCGCGGGCGGCCGCATCTCGATTCGCGCCTCGCGCATCGACGAGTTCGCGACGGTGACCGTCGTCGACAATGGAATCGGCATGGCGCCCGACCTAGTCGCCCGCGTATTCGATCTCTTTGCGCAGGGACATCGCGGCCTCGATCGCCGCGACGGCGGGCTCGGCGTCGGCCTCACGCTGGCGAAGCATCTGGCCGAGCTCTCGGGCGGCACGTTGACTGCCGCGAGCCCGGGGGTCGGCCAAGGCAGCGAATTCACGCTGGCTTTGCCGCTGGTCGCGGCGGCGGAGCGCACCGTCCAAGGCGATGATCCGGTACCGCGGTTCACCGCGGAGCGGCCATGCCGGATCCTGATCGTCGACGACAATCGTGACGCCGCCGAAGCGCTCGGCGCGCTGCTGCAAATCCTCGGCCAGGATGCAACGATCGTGCACGACGGCTTCGAGGCGCTCGCGGTCGCAACGGAGTCCAAGCCCGACCTCGTGCTGCTCGACCTCGGCTTGCCCGGCATCGATGGCGTCGAGGTCGCGCGCCGCATGCGCGAGATCCCCGAGCTTCGCGCGACCCGGCTGATCGCATGTACCGGCTATGGCAGCGGAAACGACGACGCCAGCATCTACGATGCCGGCTTCGAGCAGCGCCTCGTGAAGCCCGTCACCGTCGCCGATCTGCAGCAGATATTGGCGACCTGATCCGTCGCTAGCGCGCGCCCGCTCAGACGCAGCGGCCGCGCCAACGCATGGTAGAGTACCGCATATTCATGCGGTATGCGCTTCGCCGTCCGTTTCCTGCGCCATCGCGGCCGCGTCCTTCCGTGGCGCGACGTGATCAATCGCCCGCCGCGCATCGGCGACGTGCGCATCCAGGAGACGCGGGACGAGGCGCTGCGCCGTTATGTGCGCACGGCGAAGCTCTATCCGGACGACGTGCCGGTCGTGTCGTTGAAGGCGCTGCCGGAGCTGTTCGACGTGCGTGTCGTCGCGATGAGCCAGCAGGCGTTCACGCTGAGCGGCATCGAGCGCTGCGACGGCGCCGACTACGCGCAATCCTGGCTCGTGTCCGTGCCTTAGCGTCCATGCGGCCGGTCGCCGACCCGGGCGGCCGGCCGCATGACGGTGTCACCCCGCACGCACCTCGATCTTGCGCGGCCTGTACTCCGCCCGTTTCGGAATGCGTACCGTGAGCACGCCGTCCTTGAGGTTCGCCTCGATCTGATCGGTCTCGAGCTCACCGCTCAAGACGAAGCTGCGGCGGTACTTGGTCGCCTGCACGTCGGCGTAGAGCGCCTCGATCCCCTCGGGCATGTCGATCACCACGTCGCCTTCGATCAGCAGGCTGTTCCGGTCGGCCTGGACGGTGAGCCGGTCCTTGGACACACCGGGCATCTCCGCCTGCACCGTGATCCCGTGGGCATCCTCGAAGACGTCGACCGCCGGGGCAAGGGCCAGCGCCTGCTCGCGTGCGTTCGCCTGCACTTCCGTGGGTTCGCGCTTCGCGACTTCTTGTCGTGCTGTCATGGTCGCCTCCTTCAGTTCACCGCGATCTGCCGTGGCCGCACCGCCTCGCGACGCTGGACCGTGATCTGGAGCACCCCGTCGCGATACTTCGCGTCGACGCGATCCGGATCCACGTCATCGGGCAAGGTGACCACGCGCCGGAACTCGCCGTCGAAGCGCTCGCGCCGGTAATAATCGGCCTCTTCGTTCACGGTCACCTTGCGGTTTCCGCCGACGACGAGCAGGTTCTGCTGGATGGAAATATCGAGGCTCTTCGGATCGAGCCCGGCGGCGAAGAGGTAGACGTCGACCCGCTCGGGCGTGGCTCCCACGTTGATCGGCGGAAACGCGCCGCGCCGCGTCGCGCGGATGCCGGTGGATGGGGTCCAGCGGCCGAAGAGCTGGTCCATCTCGCTCTCGACGCGCCTGAGCTCGTCGAAGAGACTGCCGTCGAAACTGCCCAAAAGACTGCCAAACATAGCGAACACCTCCTGTTGGCTAGGGTTGGTAGCCCGAAAAATAGATCCGGCGAAAGCAATTTCAAGGGGGATGGCGCTTTTCTGGTCGGGGCACCGGAGCGTTGGAAGCCGGCTCCTCGGCCAGCGCCGCGCCAAGACCCCAGTTTGGGCGGGGACCTCGCGGACAGACCGCCCGGACGGCCTTCCCGGCGGGGCCAACGCCGCCGCCTGGGGAGGCCGTGGGCGCGGGCCGATAGACCCCGGCGCCCCACGCTGGCCGCGCACCGACCGCGCACCTTCTTGGTCAGAGCGCTACGGAATCCCGTCGAAGCGACCGGCGTCGTCAGGAGCGGGTGGACGCGCGCGCCTGCACCAGCGCGGCGCACGCGCACGCCATCGCAAAGGCGAACGCGGTCCAATACCAGTGCGCCATGAACAGCGCAGCGAGGAACGCGAGGTCGAACGCCATCGCGGCCCAGCTCGGAACATCGCTTCCTGTCACGCGGGATCGCGACGCTCCGGGCACCGTCCAGACGGTGCCGGCGAGCGTCCACCAGACGAACGCGGCGATGGCGTAGCGCAGCCATTCGGCGCCCCCGACCAACGCCAGAAACAGCAGGAGCGCCAGGGCGCCCTTCTGCACGATCCAATCGATCCTGCGATCCATCGAGCGACTTCCACTCCCTGCAATTGCCACGATATCGGCGGCCGATGCTACCACCGGGCGCGCGACGCCGCGTTGCGCGATGCAATCAGCGCAACGATAACCTCGCGCGGTGCACGGCGTCGGCCACGAGCGGCGCTGCCCCCCTGTGGACAAGCTGGTGGATTACCGGTGCGCAACGTGGGGACATGCGAGGCGTCGCGCTCAACGGCAGCGCTCGAAGAACGCCTCGATCTCTTTCGCGACGGACCCGTAGTGCTTGACGACGAAGCGCAATTCCTCCTCGGTGCAGCGCAGCCTCTTGCACCACCACAGGAGCTCCCTACGATCGTCGACGTCGACGCGTTCCGGATTCTTCAACGGAACGGTTTTTCTTTCGTATGACACGGCAACCTCCCCGTGGCACTATCGTAATCCGCATTTCGGCCGACGGCCATCGGGATGCACTCGCCAGCCGTGAAGATGCAACTGGACGTGCTGCGCACACGGATCGATCCGCTCGGTATAGGATGCCGATATGACGAGAAGCTGCCGTTGCGTGCAACTGATGCTTGCGGCCGCGCTCGCATCGTTCGTCCCGGTCGCCCAGAGTCAGGATCCCGTGCCGACCGTCTACCGATGTCGCGCAGCGGGCGGCGCGATCGAATACCGCGACTATCCATGCAATGGCGGCGCCCTCGTCGACATCAAGCCCGATGCGGCCGATCCCGCGGCGATCGCCCGGCTGCAGCGCGCGCAGGCCGAGTTCGATCGCGCCATTGCCCGGCGGAGAAGCGCCGAGGAGGCCGCCAGGCGCGCGGAAGACTCGGCGCGCGAGCGCGACGCGCCGGAGGCTCCCTATTTCGTTCCCGACGCCTATTTCCCCGACGCGAGCTATGTTCCGGCGTACGGATACTACGCGCCGTACGCGCCGAGGTCGGCGCACGCGGGGCACCGTCCGCCGAAGAAGCGAGAGCGTGCGTTGGACGAACGCCGGCTTCCCGCCGTCATTCGGCGGCCGCATCCGGGCTGAGCCCGCGCATCAGGCGAACCACTGCCGAAGCTCGATGTTGAAGCCGTTGGGATCGCGGATCTCGGCGCGCGCGTACGTCTCGCGCACGATCGGGCCCCAGACGACGTCGACACCCTTGCGGGCGAGCTCGTCGATCGTCTTCTGCATGTCGTCGACCTCGAGCGCCATCATGCGATAGCCGAGGCGCTCGCCGGCCGGCGGAGCGTCGAGCGACGCGCCCTCGTACGACATGACCTCGACCATCGTCCCGCCGAGGTCGAGGTAAACGAGGTCGAGCGGACAGCCGAGGTGCGAGCGGTCGATGCGCTGGCGCGCCTTGACGCGGAAGCCGAGGACGGTCGTGTAGAAGTCGACCGTCTGCTCGGGACGGTCGGTGACGATTTCCACGTGATCGATGCGCTTGAACACCCTGCCCTCCTCGTATTGGCACGAAGCCTCGTCGAACCGCTGGTCTGCGGTTCTGCCACGGACGCACGCGTTGGACGCATTCGCGCGTTTGCGCGGCGCCGCCGCGCTCGCTGGACAGCGTCGCGCCCTTGGAGAATGATTCGCAGCGAGCCGGCCTCGTTCCTTCATCGTACACGGAGATTCGTACCGCGGCTCGAGCGGCAGCCAAGGAACCGATCGTGGCCGGCACGAATCGCAACCTCAGGTTGCGCGCTGGCGTGCCGGAAAGGAAATGGCGATGGGCGCGATGACTCCGATGCGTTACGCCGAACGGTATCTCAAGCTGGAGGTGCCGTTCGACGACGGCCCGGTGTGGGTGCAGATCAGGAAATATCACATCGGGACGCCGGATGCGGAGCAGGGGCTCCTCTGGCAGGCGCTCAAGGATTACTTCAACAAGCAGCAGAAGGCGCAAGCCGATTTCAGGCTGCGCGTTCGGGTCGATTGGGACACCACCGATTTCGCGAGCGCGCACAGCATGCTGCACCGTGTCGTCGATCCGTTCTGGGGCAAGGGCACGCCCGAGGATTGCCAGATCGTGCTCCAGCTTGCCGTGCTCCTCGGTCGTGTCCCCTCCAAGCTCGCCCTCCAGTCGTATGCGGATGCCCACCTCGGACTCGACTGCAACGGCTTCGTGGGCAACTACCTGTTCCGCGTCCTCGGCAGCAAGGGGTGGCGCACCGACGCGCCAGCGCGCGGCGCCAGTCCCAGGGCCACCATCACGGACATCATGGCCAGTGCCGGCGGCACCGAGATTCACACGGTCGACCAGGTGACGCCGGGTCGCATGTACGTCCTCGCCGAGGTCGACGCGAACAACCGGATCATCGCCGGTGGCCCGAGCTCGGCGCCGGGACATATCGTCATCACCGAGCCCGGCCTCTACATGGGCTCCTATACGAGCATGAATCTCGACATCGCCGATTCGGGTGCACTGGGCGCGCCCGCGGTGTGGGGCGTGGAATCGGCCGGCGGCATCGGCCTCGTGCAATCCTGGTATGCGATCACGCAGCTCAAGAGCGGCAACAAGCCCGTGGAAGGCGTGTTTCGCGTGTTCCGCGCGAGCCGGCAGCGGTTTCTGAATTTCCGGATGATCGCGCTCAACTGAGCGCGCGGGAAGGCATGGCGACGGAACGCGTGCTCGCGATGGTGCTCGCCGGCGGCGAAGGCACGCGGCTGCATCCGCTGACCGCGGTGCGTTCCAAGCCTGCCGTCCCGTTCGGGGGCCGCTACCGAATCGTCGATTTCGTGCTGTCGAATCTCGTCAATTCGCAGGTCCTGTCGATCTATCTCCTCGTCCAGTACAAGTCCCAATCGCTGATCGAGCACGTGCGCAAGGCGTGGGTGCTTGCGCCGATTCTTCCCCGTCACTTCGTGACCGTCGTGCCCCCACAAATGCGGCAAGGACCCGATTGGTTCCAGGGCACGGCCGACGCGGTGGGACAGAACGTGAACCTGATCGAGGACGCGGGCCCCGACCTCGTCCTGGTGTTCGGCGCCGACCACGTCTATCGCATGGACGTGCGCCGGATGATCGACTTCCATCGCGCACATGCAGCGGACGTCACCGTGGCTGCCCTGCCCGTTCCACGTGCGAGCGCCGCGTCGTTTGGCGTGATCGAATGCGACGACGAGCGACGCATCACCCGCTTCGTCGAGAAACCCGCGGCACCGCCGGCGATGCCGGGGGACCCTGGCCGCGCCTATGCGTCGATGGGGAATTACCTGTTCGATGCGAACGTGCTGATCGATCTCCTCCGCCAGGCGCACGTGCGGGGTGAGCACGATTTCGGCCGGGACCTGCTTCCGCGCCTGGCCGCGTCGCATCGGACGTACGCCTACGACTTTGCCCAAGACGAGGTGCCCGGAATGCGGCCCTACGAAGCGCGTGCGTACTGGCGCGACGTTGGCACGCTCGACGCCTATTTCCAGGCCAACATGGACACGCTCGGCATCGAGCCGAAACTCGATCTGCGCAATCCGCACTGGCCCATCCTGTCCAGCAGCTACCAGGGGCCGGTGGCGAGCGTGGGCCGGGCAACGATCGAGGCGAGCGAAATCGCGGCCGGAACGCTCGTGCACGACGCGACGATCCGCAACTCGATCATCCGACGCGAGGTGATGCTCGAGGAGGACGTGCTCGTCGAGGATTCGATCGTCATGGACTATTGCACGATCCGCCGTGGCGCACGCATTCGCCGCGCCATCATCGATCGCTACAACGTCATTGCCGCCGGGGAGCGCGTAGGCTACGACGCGGCCGCCGACCGGGCGCGCGGTCACGTGTCGGCATCCGGCCTCGTCGTGCTGCCGACGGGAGCCGTCGACAAGAATCGCTTTCCCTGACGCTTGGGGAACGCCCGCGCCGCCGGCGCGCCAAGACCAGGCTTCGGTGACGCTTGTCGTGGAACGTGCGCCGCGCGTTCAGCGCGGAGCGGCAGGCGACGTTGCGGGCTTCCGCAGCGCGGCGATTCGGTCGCGCGCCGCTTGTTTTCGCGCCGCGTATTTGTCGCTTATGGCTTGCATGTCCCTGGCGAGCTCGTCCGCAGCCGACTGGCGCTCCCACGGTGCGCCATTCAGGTTGTAGTTGGCGTAGTCCTGTCTCTGGCGCAGCTCGGCGAGCTCGCGTTGCTCCGCCTGCTCGTACTCTGCAATCTCGCGCTCGAGTCCGGCGACTTCGGCGGCATTGTCGCGCGCCGCGCGCGCCTGCTCCATTTCGCGCACGCTCGATTTGAGACGCGAGAGCGCTTCCGCGTTCGCCGCCGCAGCCGCCGGGTTCGTCGGCCACGAATGCAATACGTTGCCCTTGCCGCCGGCGCAAGGGTAGTCCTGGTACACCGTCTTGCCGTTCACGGTGCACTTGTAGACTTCTTCGGCGGCGAAAGCGGTAGCCGTCCAGGCGAACGCAGCCAGCGCGAGCGCGCAGGAGAGCGCGCGCGGTCGCGCCGGTGCACGCTGGCGCAAGTACCGCGTCATCGCTGCCATCCTGCGTCTCCGGGTCGTCGCACGTCGCATCGATGATGCTAAAACGCCCGCACGATGGCACGCGCGTCCGCCGGAAGGTAGAGGCGGAACGGCGAACGGCGAGTGGCGCGAAGGACGGAGCCGGGGCGCCGACGCTGGAAGGCAAGACGCCGCGGTCAGCCTCCGGCGCGGCCTGCTCCCTTGTGGCCGCGTAGCCGCTGCTCGACCGCTGCCGCCATCGGACCCACATCCTTGACCGCGGTGCGCAGTTCCTCGGGCGTGACGCCCAGCTTCTGGCTCCAGTAACGCACCTCGTGTTCCTGGTTCACATTGATTCGCTGCCGATCGCCTTCACCGCGAATGCTCGGATCGTCCGCCATCGATTTGCTCCTCGAGAAACGACACGATGACGTTACAACCGCGTGGCGCGCCTGCGTATCGGATCGGCGAGCAAATCGACGTTGCAGCGGCTCCTACATGGTGGCGGCCAGGCCATTCACCCCGGCGGGGGCCGACACGGGCGCTCCCTGGGAGAGTTCGGGCGGCCCGCATCTCCGCCGCCGTCACTACGTTCAAGTCAGCCGCGCGCGCGGCCGTTTGGGTGTGGTGCCTTTGGCTGTATTGCGACGACGTGCTCCTGTCGCCCGGTTCACGGCCACGTGGCCTCGCTGGCGCAGTGCAAGCCTGATGGCGCGCAGGGCCTTGCGGACGGCGGTCTCGACGTCTCGGGCCGCCGCACGCGCTGCCTTGGCAGCGGTGGTGGCCTCGCTCATTGCAGACATCAGGACGGCCTCCGCCGCATGCGCTACCGAGTCCGCGGCAATGCCGGTTTGCTTCGCACCCGTCCGTGCGACGTTCCGCAAGGCCTTGCCGGTTGCACGGGCTGCGTTCGCAGGCCGGGTCTTGCTGGATTGGATGACCTCACTGACCGCATTCCAAGCCTCGAGATTTGCGCTCTGAGCCCGGGTGGGTCTAGCCGTGCGCGCGTCACTCGTGCGCGTCGCGCGACGGACGCGTTTGCGCCCCGCGTGGGTGCGCATTCCAGATTCGGCTCTCTTATCGACCATGTCACCTCCGATTCAACCCTCGACAGTCTGCCTGTTCCTTTCTGCCGGGTCTTGACTCACGTCAAGCACGCCGTCGGCGCTCGATACGCACCAAAGCGAACGGCTCACCGAAGTGAGCCGCTCGCAGTATCGTCTCCGTGCGCGTTGCCCTGGTATTTCGGCCTGAGCCCGGACCCGAAGGGAGCCTGCTGCAGGCACTTTGCCCTGGCTGTGCGGCTTATGCGGCGACGACACCCACAAGATACGCGCCCGTCCGGGGGAGTCAAGCACCGGGGGTTTACCGTTAAGCAAGGCTACCGTAAGTTTCCCCCCGGGTAGACAGCGATGACCGGACTTTTCTGGCAGGATATTCGCCCGGAGGTCCTGATGAAAAGGTCGCGGTTGACCGAATCGCAAATCGTGACGGCAGCCGGGGTGATGGCGGGCGCAGGCCGTCGCACGCCATCAGCGTGACTCCATACGAGGCTGACGCTCATGCTCTGTCGGAACTGCGGTGAATCGATCGTCGATACTGCGAGGTTCTGCTCTTTTTGCGGCTCGCAGCAACCCGTCGAGCCGTCGTCACAAA
>JBLMWW010000123.1:0-3097 GCA_050257435.1 Rudaea sp. | reverse complement strand
AGTCGCCGGTGACTATAGCAAAACCGGTATTGGACGGGGCAGGGGTGGGCGGTCTTTGGCTGCTCCCGGAAATCGGCGCTATCGAGCCAAATCACGAAACGGCTATGGCGGAACCTGGCGGGCCCGATCGATCGAGGGATTCTTTGCCGGCATCGGTGGTCTAGCCATTGAGTCATTTGAGATGAAGCTCAGCCTCAGGCGGGCCCACAAAGATCTTCGTCATTCCGGGTATGCCCGTCAGAGCCTGCCCCGGACTCGGTCCGGGGGCAGAACCCGGAATCCAGCGATTCTATTGGTCGAGTTTTGGATTCCGGGTTCCGCTTTGCGGCCCCGGAATGACATGCTGAGATTCATCGCTGATCAGGTTCGGGAATGACGACCCACTGACTTGGTGCAGGTTCTTCGACAGGAGGCCGGTATGACCCAGCCGCGCAGTATGACATTCTTGTTCGATCTCGACGGCACGCTGGTCGATAGCGTGTACCAGCACGTTCTGGCGTGGCACGAGGCGCTCGAGCAGGTCGGAATCGATCTCTCGGTGTGGCGCATCCACCGCAAGATCGGCATGAGCGGCGGTCTGCTTACGAACGCGCTGCTGCGCGAGACCGGGCTGGAGATTAGCGCCGAGTCGGTAGAGCGGCTGCAGGGCCTGCACGCGCAGGCGTATGCCCGTCGCTCCGCCGATGTCCGGCCGCTGCCCGGCGCAACCGAGCTTCTCGCCTATCTCACCCAAGCCGGCGTGCCGTGGGCGGTGGCCACCAGCGGCCGCATGGCCACCGCGCAGCCGGCGTTGGCCGCCCTGGGCGTCGATCCGGCGCGCACGCCGGTGGTGACGCGCGACGAGGTCCGCTATGCCAAGCCGGATCCGGACCTCTTTCTGGCGGCCGCCGAGCGCCTGGGCTCGGCCATCGGCGATGCCGTTGTCGTGGGCGACAGCATCTGGGACCTGCTCGCCGCCCGCCGTGCGGGTGCGCTCGGCGTCGGCCTGTTGTCCGGCGGCTACGGACAGGAGGAACTTGAACGCGCCGGCGCATACCGGGTGTACGAGGATCCACGCGGTCTGCTTGAGCATCTCGACGAGATCGGCGTGCGCCGGCACTGAGGCGGGAGACCGGCCTCGGAAGTCTGCGTCGGCGCGCCGGACCAGAGCACTCTGCCCGAGTCTTCTCCGTATTACGGATCGATGAACTCGCCTCGATATTTCTTCGCGCCGTCGCGGATTCTTCGGGCGCGGAATCCGGACAAGCGCCGCAAGACGCTGCGCAGCGCATGCCACAGCTTGGGCAACAGCCAGCCGAGCAGCACCATGAAGACCGCCAGTAGGACGAGGAACAGCGTGGGGTGTTGAAACGCGGCGTACAGCCCGCCGAAAACCAGCGCCTCCTCGGACAGCGAGGCGATCCAGTTGCTGACGGGCTCGGGCGAAGCGTTGATGAGCAAGCGGCTGCCGGTCTTGGCGGCGTGAGTGCCCGCGGCGAGCGTGCCGCCGAGGATCGCCGCGGCGAGCATCGCCGCCGCCGAGGAATCGCCGAACACGCTCGCGGCCAGCGCCGCGCCTGCCGGAACGCGCAGCAGCGTATGCACGATGTCCCACAGCGAATCGACGCCGGGAATCTTGTCGGCGAAGAATTCGACGAAGCACATGAAGCCCGAAGCGGCAAGGACGAGCGGGTGCGACAGCACCGCGAGCCCCGACGGCAGTTCGACCCATCCGAGATAACCGGCCGCGCCGACGACGAAGAGCACGGCGTAGAGGCGCAGGCCGCTCGCGAAGCCGAGGGCGGCGGCGATGGCGACGAGTTGCCAGGTATCGAGCTGCGAGAACGCTTCCATCGGTTCAGCCTCGCTTGCTCACGCGCCCGGCCGGCGCGCGCTGCGCCTCGCCTGCAGGTGCCGCGGCGTCGCGCGCCCCCCGTGTCCACGACGGCGGTCGTTTGCCGAGGAACGCCGCCACGCCCTCGCGCCCTTCCGGCGACGCGCGCACGGCCGCGATGTGCGCCGCGGTTCCCGCGATCACGTCGTCGTCGATCGGCCGGTGCGCGACACCGCGGACAAGCGCCTTGCATTCGAGTTGCGCGACGGGGCCCGCCGCCCGCAAAAGCGCGATGAGCGCGTCGATGCGCGTGTCGAGCGCCTCGCGCCGCACGACCTCGTGCAGGAGCCCGATCGTGAGCGCCTCTTCGGCGCCGAAGCGCTCGGCGGTCAGGAAGTAACGACGCGCGCGGCGCGCGCCGATCGCCTCGATGACGTACGGGCCGATCGTCGCGGGGATCAGGCCGAGCTTCGCCTCGGACAGCGCGAAGGTGGCCTCCGGGACGCCGATGGCGATGTCGCAGGCCGCGACGAGGCCGACGCCGCCGCCGTATGCGGCGCCGGTGACGCGCGCGATCGTCGGCTTCGACAGCGCGTAGAGCGCGCGCAGCATCGTGGCGAGCGCCTGCGCGTCGGCGACGTTCTCCGCCGTGCCGAACGCCGCCATCCGTTTCATCCAATGGAGATCGGCGCCGGCGCAGAAGCTCTTGCCGGCCGCCGCGAGCACGACGACGCGCACGTCCGGGTGGTCGTCGAGCGACACGAACGCCGCGGTGAGGCTTGCGATCAGCGCCTCGTCGAACGCGTTGTGAACCTCCGGACGATTGAGCGTCACCGTCGCCACCGCGTCGTGCACGGCGACGTCGCACGGCGTGTCGAGCGGGCGCGTCGTATGGGTGTGCGAAGCGGCGGTCATGCCCGGTCCTCGCCTACGGCAACCGATGGAATACGAACGTGGCGCATCGGGGTCACATCCTGAATACGCCGTACGCCGTCTTCTCGACCGGGCGATTGAGCGACGCCGAGATCGCCAGCGCGAGGACGCGGCGCGTGTCGGCCGGGTCGATGATCCCATCGTCCCACAGGCGCGCGCTGGCGAAATACGGATGCCCCTCGTGCTCGTAGCGTGCACGAATCGGCGCCTTGAACGCGTCCTCTTCCTCGGCGCTCCACGTCCCGCCCTTCGCCTCGATGGCGTCGCGCCGCACCGTCGCCAGGACCGTCGCCGCCTGCTCGCCCCCCATCACGGAAATGCGCGCGTTCGGCCACATCCACAGGAAGCGCG
>JBLMWW010000122.1:0-6726 GCA_050257435.1 Rudaea sp. | reverse complement strand
TCCGTCGCCACGTTCGTGTTCACCGATCTCGAGGGCAGCAGCCGGCTCTGGGAGAAGGAGCCCGAGCGCATGCATCCGGCGCTCGCGGCGCACGATCGCCTCGCGCGCGCGGCGGTCGAGGGACGCTCGGGACGCGTGCTGAAGTTGACCGGCGATGGCCTGTGCGCGGTGTTCGACGATCCGCTGCATGCGGTCGAGGCTGCGCTCGCGTTTCAGAACGCGCTCGCCGACCCGGCACGGACCGGAGGCCTGCAGCTGCACGCGCGCTGCGGGATTCACGTGGGTGTGGCGCAGAAGCGGGACAACGATTACTTCGGCAACACGGTGAATCGCGCCGCGCGGATCATGAGCGCGGGGAATGGCGGGCAGGTGCTGCTCTCGCAGGCGGTGGTCGATCTCGTGCGCGGCCGCCTGCCCGATGCGCTCTCGCTGCGAGATCTCGGGAGCGTGCGGTTGCGCGACCTTTCGCAGCCCGAGCGGCTCTACCAACTGCTGCATACGACGTTGCGCGCCGACTTCCCGGCGTTGCGCTCGCTCGAGGCCACGCCCAACAACCTGCCGCTCCAGGCCACGTCGTTCGTCGGCCGCGAGCTCGAGCTCGCCGAGGCCGGCGAGGCGTTGAGCCGCACGCGGTTGCTGACGCTGGTTGGCGCAGGCGGCATCGGAAAGACGCGGCTGTCGCTGCAGCTCGCGGCAGAGGTGCTCGACGACTATCCGGACGGCGCGTGGTTCGTCGAGCTCGCGCCGATCGCCGACGAGCGCCTCGTCGTGCAGGCCGTGGCCACGACGCTGGGCGTCAAGGAGGATCCCGGTGTCGCGCTCGCCGACGTCCTCGTGCGCTGGGCGGCGGACAAGCGCCTGTTGCTGCTGCTCGACAACTGCGAGCACGTGCTGACGGCGTGCGCGACGCTCGCCGGCCAGCTGTTGCGCGGCGCCGCGGGCCTTCGGATGCTCGCCTCGAGCCGCGAGCCGCTGCGCATCCCCGGCGAGGTGACGTATCCGGTGCCGGCGCTTCGCGTTCCCGGGCCGGGCGGCGCGCACGGCGACGTCGCGTACGCCGACTATGCATCGGTGCGCCTCTTCGCCGATCGGGCCACCGCCGTCCTGCCGACGTTCCGCCTCACCGAAGGAAACGGTCGCACGATCGGCGAGATCTGTCGCCATCTCGATGGCATTCCGCTCGCCATCGAGCTCGCGGCAGCGCGCACGCGTGCACTCCCGATCGACGCGATCGCCGCGCGGCTCGGCGATCGGTTTCGGCTGCTCACGGGCGGCAGCCGCACGGCGCTGCCCCGCCAGCAGACGCTACGCGCGCTGATCGACTGGAGCCATGACCTGCTCGCCGACCCCGAGCGCGTGCTGCTGCGGCGCCTTTCCGTATTTGCGGGCGGATGGACGCTCGATGGCGCCGAAGCGGTCTGCGCCGGCGGCGAGGTCGAGCGCGACGATATCCTGGAGCTGATCGCGGGGCTGGTCGACAAGTCGCTGGCGGTCGCGGACGTCGGTAGTGGGCGCTACCGGCTGCTGGAGACGATCCGGCAGTATGCGGGGGAGAAGCTGGGCGCCTCCGGCGAGGCTCCCGCGGTGATCGAACGCTACGTCGAGTTCTGCCTCGGTTTCGCGGAGGAGATGCAAGGGAAATTCCATGGCGCCGAGCAGGGATCGACGCTGGCCCGCGTGGACATCGAACACGAGAACCTGCTGTCGGCACTCGCCGCCTGCGCGGGACTGTCCGACGGGGGCCCGAAGGGACTGCGGCTGGTCAATGCGCTCAAGACGTACTGGTTCAGCCGCGGCCAGCTGCCGCTCGGGAAGCGGCTGACGAAGGAGGCGCTCGACACTCCCGGAGCCCGGCGTCGCGACAGGCCTCGTTCCGTCGCGTTGTTCGGCCTTGGCCAGTTCTGCTCGTTCTCGGGGGAGTACGACGAAGCGATCGGCTACCTCGAGGAGGGCCTCGCGATCGCACGCGAGCTCGGCGACAAGGACCGCATTGCGGCGACGCTGCAGCCGCTGGCGTTCGCCGAGTTCGGGCGTGGCCGTCTCGACGATGCGCGTCGCCACAGCGAGGAGTCGCTCGCGATCGCGCGAGCCGTCGGCAAGCCCGACCAGATCGCGGCGGCACTCAATGCGGTCGCGCAGATGCGACGGGCGCAGGGGGACCTGGCCGGCGCGGAACCGCTCTACGACGAGGTCGTCGCCGTGGCGCGGGAGCTCGGCGATCGCGAGCTCGTGGCCATCGGCCTGCTGAACCTCGCCATGGTGTACATCGCACGCAGCGCGCACCGTAGTGCTCGCCTGGCGCTGCAGGAGATCATCGCCATCGCCAGCGAAACCGGCTCGATGCCCGTCGGCCAGAGTGCACTCGAGGTCGCCGCCGGGCTGGCCGGAGTGCTCGGCGAGCACGACCTGGCGCTGCGTCTGTATGGAGCGGCCGAGGCGAACACCATGCGAACGGGCATCGTGCGCGATCCCGCGGATGACGCCTTCCTGCAACCGCTCATCGCCGCAGCCCGCGACGCGCTCGGTTCGGCGCGAGCGAGCGAGGCGGAACGGCGAGGCCGCGATGCGGGATACGAGCCGGCGCTGTCGGAAGCGCGCGCGTGGATCACCGAGGCCGGCGCGCGCGGCGCGACCGGCGCGATGTCCTAGTGATTGACGTACCAGGGATCGACCGGATCGTACCCCAGGACGTCGATCGTGTACTTGAACTCGCCCTTCTTCGAAGGATCCGCCTCGCACACGACCATCCACGGTCCGTGCTGCTCGCAGCGCATCGCCTGCCGGCCCGCCTCGTCGAACTGGATGCCGCCGTTCTGGAAGGCAAATGCGGACTTCCAGACGACGATCCGGGGGCCATCCCCGGGCTCCATGATGATCTTTTCCGGGACCCAGTGGTCGAGCGGATTGACCCACACCTCGCAGTTGCCCGCCGGCCGGCACGTCTTGTCGGGCTTGTACTGAGTGGAGTGGTCGGTCCTGCCTGGCGGCATAGTCTCGCAGCCGGCGACGAGCAGCGGCGCAACGAGAAGCAGCGCGGACTTGCGAAGCATGGCGATCCCCTTTGCGACAGGTCAGCGATTCACGACGAACGGATCCAGCACGACCACCTGATTCAGCACAGCATCCACGACCCGCACGGCGTACTTGAACTGGCCGTTCGTGCTCCCCACACCGCCATTGTTCGTGCACGTGCGCACGGGGCCGGACTGGTTCGGCGCACAGCGGATGACGCCTGCGGCGGCCGCCTCGAACACGATGCCGGCGCCGTCCCACTTGTAGCGCCCGTCGTGGCCGTTCAACGTCCATTTGAGGAGCGTCGTGCGCCCGCGTGACGTGAACATGTGGTCCGCGACCATCCCGTCCAGCGGATCGACGGGCGCGTCGCATTCCGGCCGGTTCTCGCACTGCGCGTCCGGCGGTCTCTTCGGGCTCGTGAAGGGAACGGTCGTCGCGCAGGCCGCCGGCAGCGAGGATGCGACGAGCAGCAGGGCCAGCGATCGTGCGGTCATGCGCGGGTCTCCTTCATGGGGCCGGCGACGCCTGCCGGGATTGCGCATTGTTGCGCGGCCGGCGCCGAATGGAAAGTGCCAGCCGGGAGTCGCGGCGACCGTCGCGGCGGCCGCGCAACAAGACGGGTTTCCCGCTGGGAAGGCGGCCGTTCCGCCATCACGGCGGCCGCGTCTGGCGTCAAGCGTCAGCGCGGCACCCGAGTCGGTCCGTTTGCCACCCCGCTTGCCGTCGAGTGGCGTCCATCATCGAGCTCGGGTGAGGATCAATCCTGTTTACTTCGGCAGCGCGTAGGCGACCACCTGGTCCGACACCTGCGGCTTCAGGATGGCATTGCCGCCCGCCACGAATACGACGTACTGCCGACCCTTGTATACGTAGGTTGCCGGATTGGCGACTGCCGGCGCGTCCACCTGCGCCTTCCACAGCACGTCGCCCGACTTGAGGTCGATCGCACGCACCCGCGCGTCCATGGATCCGCCGACGAAGATCAGGCCGGACTTCGTGATCAGCGGGCCGCCGATCGTCACCGATCCCCACGACTGCGGCATGTAGAACCCCCATTTCTGCACGTCGCCAAAGGGTTTGCGCCACAGCAGCTTGCCGGTGTTCAAGTCGTACGCCGACATCGTTCCGTACGGCGGATTCCAACACGGCATTCCCCAGCGATTGACGAAGTTGTGCAGGTAGAAGCCGTACGGCGCGCCCGCCTGTTCGTAGTAGCTGCTGGGATCGTTCTTCTTCTGCGTCTCGAACGCGTCCCGCGGAACGAGACGGTAGACCTGCGCGACCGCCGAGCTGTTGACGACGTAGACGGCCGTGCGTGGATCCACCGCGCCGCCGCCCCATTCGACGCCGCCTGCCGTCGATGGATACGCGAGGCTGCCCTGCACGCTCGGCGGCGTGTAGCGGCCCTCGTACCGCAACTTCGCGAGTGTCCTGCTGCATTCTCCGAACCCCATCCAGTCGGCCACCTTGAAGATCCCGGGCATCCTGTCGGGAACCGTCGGCTCGGGCGTTTCAGGGTACGGCTGTGTCGGCGACGCCTGCTCGCCCGGCACGTCCGATGCGGGCACCTTGCGTTCGTCGATCGGGTAGATGGGCTCGCCGGTCAAACGATTCAGCACGAACAAGAAGCCCATCTTGCTGGACTGCACGAGTGCGGGAATGGTCTTGCCGTCCTTGTGCAGATCGACGAGCGTCGGTGGCGAATTGGTGTCGTAATCCCAGATGTCGTGATGCACGATCTGCCGGCTCCACAATACCTTGCCGCTGTCCGCGTCGAGCGCCGTGACCGACGTCGCCATTGGCAGCTTCTCCGTGCGGTTGCCGCCCCAGAAGTTCGGGCTCGGAGAGCTCACCGGCAGATACAGAATGTCGTGCTCGGGATCGATCGACATGCTTGCCCAGACATTGGACGTTCCGGTCTGCGTCGCACCATCCTTCGGCAGCGCATCGAACGTCCACTTGAGCTTGCCGGTTCGCGCATCGACGGCGAACACGGTGCCGGGGGGTGCTTGCTCGTACGCCCAATCCTTGCCGGCCCAGCCGATATAGAGCGTGTCCTTGTAGACGGTCGGCGGCTGCAGGATCGACAGCGGGAACTTCGCGTTGACCGTATTCCATCGATTGATGTCGAGCACGCCGTGCTCTCCGAAACCGTCGCACGCCTTGCCGGTGTCTGCGTCGACGGCGTAAAGCTTGGCCTGCATCGTGCCGACATAGACGACCTTCTGGCACGCCTTGCCGGCCTCCGGTGTCGCGGCCTGCCAATAGGCGACGCCTCGCGTCTTGAGGTCGGGCTGCGTCGGCGCCTTTAGCTCCGCGTGCGTGTCGAACGTCCACTTGATCTTGCCGGTGTCCGGCGCGAGCGCGAAGATGCGGTAGAACGGCGTCGATACGTATACGGTGTCGTTGACGAAGAGCGGCGTCGCCGACCAGTCGCTGACAGGCGTTTCGCCGTCGCCGGTCGACACGTCACCCGTGTGCAGTTCCCACGCCTTCTGCAGACGGCCGGCGTTTTGCGGCGTGATCTGATCGGCCTGCGAGAACTTCTGATCCATCAGGTCGCCATTGAACGTGTACCAGCCGTGATAGCGAACACCCGCGGCTTCCGGTGATGCATTCGATGTCGTCGGCGGCGCTTCGCCCTTTTGCGCTTTCGATGCAGGCACCGACGTGAACAAGCCGATGGATGCGGCGATCACGACGCCGACCGCGAGCATGGCGCGCGCGACGCGCGAAGTGCGAGACGCCGGGATATCGATGAGCCAGCCGATCGTCGCGAGCACCATCGCGCCAAGAATCCACCACGCGTGCAGGAAGTACGCGGCAAGGGCAGTGCCCGCGATATCGATGATCAGCAGGACAAGCAGCAGTCCGTGCCCGAAGCCCCGTCTTGCCCACCGGACGAGCAGGACGGCGAGGATCAGCATCACGGCGCTGCTCGCGATGACGAGCAGCACTCCGCCGGTGCCGTGGATGCCGTTGCCGGTCCAGAAGTAATCGAACAGCGCAGCGCCCAGAGCGATCAGCGCCGCTACCGGAAGAACCCACCTAGAAGCGGAAGCGGCAGGGCGTACCGACGTTTGAGGCATCTCGTGCTCCCATGCATTGACACTCGGGACAACCGACCCCGTCGCCTATCCCCGACGTTGACACCAGTGTGACCGGCCCGCATCTCGACGGTTCGCCAATTCATGCCCGCCATTGACCGTGTAGGACATATCGCTACGTCGCTACGAGCGTTTACGGAAGCGTGTTTTGCTGATTGCGAGGAACGTCGCACTTCGGGCGGGTGCCGAGATCTCAAATTGACGCATTCCGCGCGCCTCGCAGCTCCAGCTCGCGAACGCGGTGGTCCGGAGCGAGGGACGATTTCTTCAAGTTTGGTCTTCTGCAAGCATCCGGCCCCGGCATTCCCGCGAGTGCCCGCCTGGGATGCTTCTCGTCGCGCAGTGGCGGAAGCGGCTGACCGTGTCTAATCCGCAAACGTGGCCTCCGACGCCACTGGCGAGCACTCCGCATGTCTCATAGCATCCTGTACGTCCTCCTGATCTCGGCAATTCCGGTTGGCGCCGCCTTCATCGGCGCGACCATTGCCGCCCTGCGCCCGCCCGGCCTGGTCCTCCGAAGCAGCATCCAACATTTCGCGGCCGGCGTCATATTCTCGGTGGTCGCGGTGGAACTACTGCCGGACGTACGACGGGGACATGATCC
>JBLMWW010000121.1:0-5692 GCA_050257435.1 Rudaea sp. | reverse complement strand
CGCAGCGGAAAACGGGGTCGGAGAGGTTTTTTCATTGGCCAATGACGGCTCTCTCGGGGAAAACACCTCTCCGACCCCGATTTCCGCTTCGACACCGATCCCGGCGACGGCCCATCATCGGAAGGCCGGGCGTTGAGCGCGCGCATCGCGCCCAAGAGCCAGAACGGCGTCGCGCGCGCCGACTACGCGACGATCGGCGGCTGGATCGCCGAGGGAGCGCACGTGCTCGATCTCGGCTGCGGCGATGGCGCGCTCCTTTCGTATCTGGCCGCGGAGCGGCAGGCGTCGGGCTACGGCATCGAGATCGACGACGCGGGCGTGCTCGCGAGCGTGCGCAACGGCATCAACGTCATCCAGAGCGATCTCGAGCGCGGGCTCGCGGGCTTCGACGACGCCGCGTTCGACGTCGTCATCCTGTCGCAGACGCTGCAGGCGATGCGCCGCGTGGAGGCGATCGTCGGCGAGATGCTGCGCGTCGGGCGTGAGGCGATCGTCACGTTTCCGAATTTCGGCCACTGGGCGCACCGGCTGCAGATCCTGCGCGGGCGCATGCCGGTCTCGTCGTCGCTGCCCTACCAGTGGTACGACACGCCGAACATCCACCTTTGCACGGTGGCCGACTTCGACGCGTTTCTCGCGACGCGCGGGCATCGCGTGCTCGACCGGGTGGTGCTCGCCCACGGGCGGCAGGTGAGCTTCGCGCCGAACCTGACGGGCGAGCTCGCGATCTACCGCTTTCGACGCCCATGAGCGGGTCGGCGCCCTCCCCGGGCGCGCACGAGACGTGGCGCGAGGCGCTTCTCAACCGGCGGATGCTGATCTGCGTCTTCACCGGTTTCTCTTCCGGGCTGCCGCTCTATCTCCTCATCAATCTGCTGCCGGCGTGGCTGCGCAGCGAGGGCGTCGACCTCAAGACGATCGGCTTCTTCGCGCTGATCCAGCTTCCGTACACGTGGAAGTTCCTGTGGTCGCCGCTCCTCGACCGTTTCGCGCTGCCGCTGCTCGGCCGCCGCCGCGGCTGGATGCTCGTCACGCAATTCGTCCTGCTCGCGGCGATTCCGCTCTTCGGCATGCTGCATCCGCGCGTGGACATCTGGGCGATCGTCGCGCTGTCCACGATCGTCGCGTTCTTCTCGGCGAGCCAGGACATCGTGCTCGACGCTTTCCGACGCGAGATCCTTCCCGATCCCGAGCTCGGGCTCGGCACGTCGATCCACGTCAATGCGTACCGAGTCTCCAGCCTGGTCCCCGGCGCGCTCGCGCTGATCCTGGCCGACCGCATGCCGTGGCCGGCCGTGTATCTCGTCACGGCGCTGTTCATGCTTCCCGGCATCGCGATGACGCTCATCGTGCGCGAGCCGCGGCTCGTCAAGGGCCGCCCGCAGACGCTGCGCGAGGCGGTCGTCGAGCCGTTCCACGAGTTCGTGACGCGCCACGGGTGGCGCTTCGCGCTCACCGTGCTCGCCTTCATCTTCCTCTACAAGCTCGGCGACAGCATGGCGACGGCGCTCGCCACGCCGTTCTATCTCGACATGGGGTTCTCGAAGACCGACATCGGCGTCATCGCGAAGAACGCGGGCCTGTGGCCGAGCGTGATCGGCGGTCTTCTCGGCGGCCTGTGGATGGTGAGGATCGGCATCAACCGCGGGCTGTGGCTTTTCGGCGTCGTCCAGGTCGTGTCGATCCTCGGCTTCGCGTGGCTCGCCTACGTCAATGCGGCCGATCGCGCGCTCCTCGCCTTCGTGATCGCGTTCGAGGCGCTCGGCGTCGGCCTCGGCACCGCGGCGTTCACCGCGTTCATTGCGCGGACGACCGATCCGCGCTATACGGCAACCCAGTACGCGCTCTTCACGAGCCTCGCCGCCGTGCCGCGCACGATCGTCAATGCGTCCACCGGATGGATGGTCGAGCAGATGGGCTGGTTCGATTTCTACCTGCTTTGCACGGCGCTCGCGCTGCCCGGGATGGCGCTCCTGCTGCGCGTCGCGCCGTGGTCGGCGGAGCCGTCGCCGCGGTCGACGCCGCAATCGGGGTCGGACGCGAATTCGGGGTCAGACTCGAATCTCGCTCGGGCGAGAATCGAGTCTGACCCCGATTTCCGCGAGTCCGACCCCGATTGCGGCCACGACTTCAAGGTCGAGACCCCATCCGGCCGCCCATGAATCGCCAGAAATTCAGCGCGATCGCGCACCGCGACCACGACTACTGCAATCCGATCTCGGCGGCGAAGATCGAGCGCATGCTCGACCTCCTCCCGCTCGACGAGTCCTCGCGCGTCCTCGACCTGGGCTGCGGCCGCGCCGAGCTCGCGCTGCGCATCATCGAGCGCTTCGGCGCGCGCGTGATGGCGATCGACAACTCGTCGCTGATGCTCGACGCGGCGCGCGAGCGTGCGGAATGGACCGGCGCGCTCGGCCGGCTGCACCTCGACAACGTCGACATCGCCGAATTCCAGGCCGATCCGGAGACGTTCCACCTGACCGTCATGCTCGGCGCGGGCGGGATCCCCGGCGGCATGGCCGGCATCTGCCGGCATCTCAAGTCGTGGACGAAGTCCGGCGGCTACGTGATGATCGGCGAAGGGTTCTTCGACAAGCGCCCGCACCCGCAATACCTGGAGCAGCTTGGCGGCGTCGCTGGCCAGTACCTGAACCATGCCGGCAACGTGCAGGCCGGCGTCGAGGCGGGACTGATCCCGATGCACGCGGTCACCGCGTCGCGCGACGAGTGGGATGAATACGAATGGAAGTACTGCCGCTCGGTCGAGCGCTACGCGCGTGAGCGGCCGGACGACCCCGACGTCCCGGAAATGCTGACCGAGATCCGGCGTTGGCGCGACACCTACCTGCGCTTCGGCCGCGATACGCTCGGCTTCGCGGTCTACCTGTTCTACCGGCCCGGCCTCTACGTCGGATAACGCGCGCGCGGACGCGCTCTGCGAGCCTCGGCTTCGCCGCCGCCCGCGTGGACGTCGTCGGGGCGGCCGGCAGCATCACTCAATGCGCTCGAGCGCTTCCGACAGCTCGAGCCATTCCGCCTCGAGGCGCGCGAGCGTCCAGGTCAATTCGCCGGTCCGTTCGAGCGCCGCGACGAGCCGCGGCTTCGCCGCCTCGCCGTAGGCTTCGTCCGTCCCGAGCCACGCATCGAGCGCCGCCTTCTCGGCGCCGAGCCGCGCCAGATCGGCCTCGAGCGCCGCCTGCCGCGCTTGCAGCGGCTTGCGGGCATCGGCCAGCCGCTGGCGCGCCTGCGCCTCTTCGCGGCGTTGCGCGCGCCGCTCGGCGGACGGGCGCGCGGCTCCGGGAGCAGCGTCGCCGCGCGACGCACGGCGCGCGCGCTCGAGCACGAAGCTGCGGTAGTCGTCGAGATCGCCATCGAAGGGCGAGAGCGCGCCGTCGGCGACGAGCCACAGCTCGTCGACCGTGGCGCGCAAGAGATGCCGGTCGTGCGCGACGACGATCAGCGCACCGCCGTAATCCTGCAGCGCCTCGGTCAGCGCCTCGCGCATCTCGATGTCCAGGTGGTTCGTCGGCTCGTCGAGCAGCAGCAGGTTCGGGCGCGCGCGCACGATCAGCGCCAGCGTGAGCCGCGCCTTCTCGCCCCCCGAGAAGCGCGCGACCTCCGCGGTCGCCATGTCGCCGCGGAAATCGAAGCCGCCGAGATAGTCGCGCAACTCCTGCTCGCGCGCCTGTGGCTCGCGGCGCGCGAGATGCCACAGCGGCGACTGATCGAGTCGCAGTTGCTCGACCTGATGCTGCGCGAAGTAGCCGAGGCGCAGACGCTGCGATGACGAGCGCTCGCCGGACAGCGGCGCAAGCTCGCCTGCGAGTACCTTCAGGAGCGTCGACTTGCCGGCACCGTTCGCGCCGAGGAGGCCGATGCGCGCAGTCGCGAGCACGCTCCAGTCGACGTCGTGCAGAACGGGCGGCTGTCCGGCGTAGCCGAGCGTCGCGTGATGCAGCGCGGCGAGCTGCCGCGCCGGCGCGTCGACCGCCGCGAATTCGAAGGCGAAGGGGCTGTCGACGTGCGCCGCGGCGATCAGCTCCATCCGCTCGAGCGCCTTGATGCGGCTTTGCGCCTGCCGCGCCTTCGTCGCCTTCGCGCGGAAGCGGTCGATGTAGTCGCGCAAATGGGCGATCTGCCGCTGCTGCTTCGCGTACGCGGCCTGCTGCAAGGCGAGCTTCGCCGCGCGCTCGCGCTCGAACAGCGAGTAGTTGCCGCCGTAGGCGACGAGCTTCCCGCCGTCGACATGGACGATCGTATCGACGACGGCGTCGAGGAAATCGCGGTCGTGCGTGACGAGGAGCAGCGCGCCCTCGTAGCGGCGCAGCCATTCCTCGAGCCACAGGACGGCGTCGAGGTCGAGGTGGTTCGTCGGCTCGTCGAGCAGCAGGAGGTCGGAGCGGCACATCAGCGCCTGCGCGAGGTTGAGCCGCATGCGCCAGCCGCCCGAGAACTGCGCCACGGGAAGCGCCTGTTGCGCCTCGCCGAAGCCCAGTCCCGCGAGCAGCGTCGCCGCCCGTGCGCGCGCCGCGTAGCCGCCGATCGCCTCGAAGCGGTGATGCAGCTCGGCGAGGGCCGCGCCGTGGCGCTCGGACGAGGCGGCCTCGCCGCACGACGCGGTATCGCGGGCGTGCGCGGCTTCGGCATCGGCGAGCGCACGCTCGACCTCGCGCAGCTCGCGATCGCCGTCCTGCACGTACTCGATCGCGGCGGCGCCGCTCGGCGGCGTCTCCTGCGCGACGTAGGCGATCGTCCAGCGCGGCGGGACGGCGATCGTGCCCGCCTCGGGCAGGAGCTCGCCGCGGATCGCGGCGAAAAGACTCGACTTGCCCGCGCCATTGGCGCCCACCAGGCCGACCTTGTGGCGGGCATGGACGACGAGGTCGGCGCCTTCGAGGAGCCGCCGTACGCCGCGCGCCAGCGTGAGCTGCGAGATCCTGAGCATGCTACGTCAGGTCGTAGTCGTAGTCGACGACGAGCGGCGCGTGGTCGGAGAAGCGCCGGTTCTTGTAGATCGCGGCCGCGCGCGCGGTCGCGGCGATGCCCGGCGTCGCGATCTGGTAGTCGATGCGCCAGCCGACGTTCTTCTTCCACGCCTGCCCGCGGTTCGACCACCACGTGTACTGCTCGGGCCGCGGGTCGACGCGGCGGAACACGTCGACGAAGCCCAGGTCGAGCACCTTGCCGAGCCACGCGCGCTCCTCGGGCAGGAAGCCGGAGTTCTTCTGGTTGCTGCGCCAATTGCGCAGGTCGATCGGCTGGTGCGCGATGTTCCAGTCGCCGCACAGGATCACCTCGCGGCCGTTGGCGACGAGCTTCGACAGGTGCGGCAGGAACGCGTCGAGGAAGCGAAACTTGGACGCCTGTCGATGTGGGCCGCTCGAGCCCGACGGCAGGTAGACGCTCACCACGGACAACGCACCGAAGTCGGCCTGCAGGTAGCGTCCCTCGGCGTCGAACTCGGGATGGCCGAAGCCGGCCGCGACCTTCGGCGCGCGCTTCGCGTACACGGCGACACCGCTGTAACCCTTTTTCGCCGCCGGATGAAAGGTCGCGTGCGACCGGCGCGGTGCCGCGAGCGAGCGCGGAACGTCGCACGTTTCGCACTTGATCTCCTGCAGGCACACGACGTCCCAGGGCTCGGCACGCGCGAGCCAGCGTGCGAAGCCCTTGCGCTCGGCGGCCCGCAGGC
>JBLMWW010000120.1:0-27315 GCA_050257435.1 Rudaea sp. | reverse complement strand
CCTCGTTGACCGGCCCGACCAGGAACACGACGCGTTCCTTCAGCAGGCGCGAGTAGATGTCGTACGCGCGCTCGCCGCGTCCGCTCTGCTCGATCACCATCGGGATCAGGCCCAGGCCTCTAGGTTCTTCCATGGAAGCGTTCTTTCGTGAAAGTGTGAACAGGCGCCGCGCCGGAAGGTTCCGGGCGGGCTGTCGGAGGTGTGATTATCCGCCTGGTGAAGCCGGTGCCGGAGGTCCGATTATCCGCAGGATCGGGGTCAGACTCGAATCTCGCTAGCGCTGGATCGGGGTCACACTCGAATCTCGGCACCCGCGAGATTCGAGTCTGACCCCGATCCGTTCGATACCGGCTTTCCGGCGACAACGCGAGGAAGATGGGACTTCGACGACGAATCCTCAAGCGCCGGACGGCCCGCCGAGCACGATCCGGCCGATGCGCGCGCCGCGCCGCGTCGCGTCTTACGAACGGCCCATGAGCGCGTCGAAGGCCACCGGCTCGTCGGTCACCTTCGCGCGCGCCACGATCCAGTCGACGACGTTCTGCTCGAGCACCACCGCTTCGAAATCGCGCAGCCGCTCGGGCTTCTCGTAGTGCCAGCGGACCACGGCCTCGGGCTGCTCGTACGTCTGCGCGGTCTCGGTGACGAGCGAGCGGATTTGCTCGGGCTTGGCCTGCAGGTCGTGCGCGCGCACGAGCTCGGCGATGATGAGCCCGAGCGCCACGCGCTCCTCGGCCTGCGGCCGGAACAGATCGACCGACACGTCGAGGTCCTCCGGCCTGGCGCTGCCCTGCTCGCGCATGCTCGCGATCGCGCGCTGGCGAAGCAATTGCGCCTCGCTTTCCACGAGCGCCTTCGGCACGGCGAAGCTCGCCTGCTTGCGCAGCCCCTGCAACGCCTGCGCCTTCACCGTCGACTCGATCTTGCGCTTGAGCTCGAGCTTGAGGTTGGCCTCGACTTCCTTGCGGAGCTCGTCGGCGTCTCCGCTCGCGATGCCGAACGTCCTGACGAAATCGGCATCGAGCGCCGGCACATTGGGCGCGGCGACCGCGTGCGCGGTCAGCACGAACTGCGCCGTCTTGCCGGCGACTTCCTTGCCGTGATAGTCGGCGGGGAAGGTCAGGTCGAACGTCTTCGTCTCACCGGCGGCGATGCCCGCGAGCGCGGTGTCGAATTCCGGCAGCATGCGACCCTCGCCGACGACGATCGGAAAATCCTTCGCCTGGCCACCCGCGAACTCGACGCCGTCGATCGTCCCGGTGAAGTCGACGCGCACCTGATCGCCGGCCTGCGCGGGGCGCGCCACCGGCTCGTACGCCGTGCGCTGCTTGCGCAGCACGTCGATCGTCCGCTCGACGTCCGCCGGCGTCACTTCGGCTCGCGGGCGCACGATGGCGATCTGCGACACGTCGCCGACCTGCACGTCCGGATAGACCTCGAACACGGCCGAAAACGTAAGCGCGTCGGGCGCGGCCTCGTCGCCGCGCTGCGCCTCGATGCGAGGCGCGCCGGCGACGCGCAGGTTCTGCGCACGCACCGCCTCGTTGAAGCTCGATTGCACGCGCTCGGAGATGACGTCCGAGCGCAATTGCGGCCCGTACTGCTGATCGAGCATGCGCAGCGGCACCTTGCCGGGACGGAATCCCGCCACCTTGGCCGTGCGTGCGAGTCGCGAGAGCCGCTTCCTCACCTCGCCTTCGATTTCGGCGACCGGGACGGCGACGTTCAGGCGGCGCTCGAGCACGCCGAGGGTTTCGAGGGTGGTTTGCATGCGAAGGAAATCCGGTCGATCAGGACGCGCACGGCGCGCAGTTGGGTGATGGTGCGAAAGGGGGGACTCGAACCCCCACGGGTTGCCCCGCCAGCTCCTAAGGCTGGTGCGTCTACCAGTTCCGCCACTTTCGCGTGCCCGGGAAGCGGCGCAACGGATCGTTCGCGAAGGTCGGGCTCGGGCTGCGAATCACCGCGATCGCCGATCGAGGCCGGACTCGAATCCCAGGCAGCGGGGGCCGCCAGGTTCGATCCGATCAACCGAGATTCGAGTCCGACCCCGATCGGCGCGCGTGTCCCGCGCCGCCGCGCGAGTCCCCAAGGCCCTTGCGCCAAATCGATTAGTATAGCCGACCGCGTGCGGCGCGGTCATGCCCGGCATGCCCGCCGCCCGCGCCAGCGCGCCGCCCGCCTTCGCTCCCGGACGCCCCTTGTCGGTCGGTCATTACGAGAATTTTCCCGTCGCATCGCTGCTGCTGCCGGCGCGCTATCGCCGCGCCGTCGCGGCGATCTACCGCTTCGCGCGCGCCGCCGACGACCTCGCCGACGAGGGGAGCGCGACGGCGCCCGAGCGACATGGCGCGCTGCAGGCGTTCTCGCGCGCGCTCGACGCGATCGAGCGTGGGGAAACGCCACGCGAGCCGCCGTTCGCGGAGCTCGCTGCGGCCGTGCGTGCGCATGCGTTGCCGCTCGCGCCGCTGCATGAGCTCCTGTCGGCGTTTCGGCAGGACGTCGACGTCGCGCGCTATGGCACGTTCGACGATCTGCGCGACTACTGCCGGCGCTCCGCGAACCCGGTCGGACGGTTGCTGCTCGCGCTCTACCGCGTCGACGGCCCGGCGGAACACGCCGCGAGCGACGCGATCTGCACGGCGCTGCAACTCGCCAATTTCTGGCAGGACGTCGCGCTCGACTGGCGCAAGGGCCGGCTTTATCTGCCGCTCGAGGATCTCGAGCGCTTCGCCGTGTCGCCGACGCAGGTCGCCGAGGGCATCGCCGACGCGCGATGGCGCGCGCTGATGGCCTTCGAGACCGCGCGCACGCGGCGCCTGTTCGACGCGGGTCGCACCCTGCCCGGCCGCCTGCCGTGGCGCATCGGCCTCGAGCTCAAGGCGGTGATCGCCGGCGGCATGCGCATTCTCGAGCGCATCGACGCAGTCGGGGGCGACGTCTTCGCGCATCGCCCGACGCTCGGCAAGCGCGATGCGGCGCTCCTCGCCTGGCGGCTCCTCGCGCCCGCGCCGGCGCGCAGCGGAACGGCATGACGCCCGACGCGTATTGCGCAGACAAGGCAGCGCAGAGCGGATCGAGCTTCTATTACAGCTTCCGCCTGCTGCCGGCCGAACGGCGGCGCGCGATCACGGCGCTCTACGCGTTCTGCCGCGAGGTCGACGACGTCGTCGACGAGGTGTCCGACCCGAACGTCGCGCGCGTGAAGCTCGCGTGGTGGCGCACCGAGGTGGACGCCATCTACGACGCCACTCCGCACCATCCCGTCGCGATCGCGCTCGCGGCGGCGGTGCCACGCTACGGACTTTCGCGGCAGCACCTGCAGACGGTGATCGACGGGATGCACATGGACCTCGAGAAGGCGCGCTACGTCGACTTTACCGAGCTCGAGACATATTGCGACCGCGTCGCCGGTGTCGTCGGCCTCCTCTCGGCGGAAATCTTCGGCTACGAGGAAGCGGCCACGCGCGATTACGCGCGGAAGCTCGGCATTGCCTTCCAGCTCACGAACATCGTCCGCGACGTCGGCGAGGACGCTCGGCGCGGGCGCATCTATCTGCCGCAGGAGGACCTCGCCCGGTTCGGCGTCCGGGCGTCCGACGTCCTGCGGGCGAACACGACCCCCGCGTTCGTCGATCTCATGCGCTTCGAGGTCGAGCGCGCGCGCCGCTGGTACGACGACGCGCTTGGGGTGCTGCCCGCGCGCGATCGGCACGCGCAGCGCGCCGGCCTCGCCATGGCGGCGATCTACCGCACCCTCCTCGACGAGATCGCGCGCGACGGTTATCGCGTGCTCGACCGGCGCGTCGCCCTCACGCCGCTGCGCAAGCTGTGGATCGCGACGCGCGCGGCATGGCGTGCATGAGCGTAACGGGGCGCCACGCGCGCGAATACCGGAGTGCCCGGCACCACGATCGTGGATCCGTCGTCGTCATCGGTGGCGGCTGGGCGGGCTGCGCGGCGGCGGTCGAGCTCGCGCGGCTCGGACATCGCGTCGAATTGCACGAGGCCTCGGCGACGCTCGGCGGGCGCGCACGAACGGTGCTGCGCGACGGGCTGCCGCTCGACAATGGCGAGCACCTGCTGCTTGGCGCGCACGTCGAGACGATCGCACTCGCCGAGGCGCTGACCGATCCGCAGGCGGCGTCGCCGTGGAGGCGAAAACGTCTGGCCATCCGGCCGTTCGCCGCGTCGCCATCCGACGCGTTGACCCTCGCGGTGCCGCGCCTGCCTGGTGCGCTCGGGCCGATCGCCGGTCTTGCTACCGCGCGCGGGCTTTCCGTCCGCGAGCGCGGTGCGACGTTGCGGTGGCTCGCAAGCCAGCATCGGCGCGCTTACACGTGCGATCCGTGGGACAGCGTCGCCGACGTCTTGCGCACGCTGCCGCCGCGCGTGCGCGACGTTCTCTGGCATCCGCTGTGCGTCGCGGCGCTCAATACCCCGCCCGACCGCGCGTCGGGCCAGGCCTTTTTGCATGTGCTCCGCGAAACCTTCGCGACCGGCACGCGCGCGACCGACATCGTCACGCCGCGCGAGGGCCTCGGCGAGGCGATTCCCCTGCGGGCGGCGCGCTGGCTCACCGCGCGCGGGCACGCGGTGGACGCGCCTACGCGCAGCCGCATCGTCGCGCACGACGACGCGGGCGTCACGATCGAATCTTCGGGGATGGAGCGCCGGGCCGACGCGGTCGTCGTCGCCGTCGGGCCGCATCAGCTTGCCGCCGCGTTTGCCGGCGATCCGGGCACGTGCGCACCCGCCATCGCCGCGGCGCTCGACGCCGTCGGGCGCTTCGCGTACGAGCCGATCGTCACCGCGTACCTCGGCTACGACGCGCCGGTTCCGATGCAGGACGGCCTGCTGCGCCTCGACGATCGCCCCGGCCACTGGGCGTTCGATCGCCGGGACATCCTGCAACGTGCGGAGCCTTCGACCGATCGGCCCACGCTCGCGGCGCTCGTGTCCGTCGTTATCAGCGCGAGCGGCGCGCACGCGGCGCTCGACCACCCGGCCCTCGTCGCGGCGATCGACGCCCAGCTTCGCCGGCTCGCGCCGGAATTGCCGCGCCTTGGCTGGTCGCAGGTGATCGAGGAGAAGCGCGCCACGTACGCGTGCCTTCCCGCTCTCGCGCGACCGCGTTGCGGGCGGCTCGCGCCGCGCGTCTATCTGGCAGGGGATTACACGCACCCGACGCTGCCCGCGACGCTCGAAGCGGCGGTGCAGAGCGGGCTTTGCGCGGCGCGGGCGCTCGGGCGCAATCACCCGCCGTGAGCGCGCCTCGCCGCCCGGGACATCGGCCGCGCGCGGGGCGAGGCCGAGGCGCCAAGAGCGCGGTCGCGCGAAGCCGATGCGAGCCGACACGCTTAAACGGCACGCCAGCACGGGGCAAGGAGGCCAAGGCGGGCCGGCGCCGAAGCGCGAAGCGCGGCGGACAGTCCGTTATGGGGCGCATCAGCCCGCGCGCGACGACCGCGGCGGCGTGCGCGCGCGGAGCAGCCGTTGCTGCTCGCGGTTCCATTCGCGCTCGCGGATCGTCGCCCGCTTGTCGTGCTGTTTCTTGCCCTTCGCGAGACCGAGGGCGAGCTTCACGCGTCCCTTCGTGTAATGCAGGTCGAGCGGCGTCAGCGTGTAGCCTGCGCGCTCGACCTTGCCGATCAGCCGGTTGATCTCCTCGCGATGCATGAGGAGCCGCCGCGTGCGCGTCGGATCGGGGTGCACGTGCGTCGACGCGGTGGCAAGCGGCGCGATATGCGCGCCGATCAGCACCAGCTCGCCGTTCTTGACGATGACGTACGCCTCCTTGAGATGCGCGCGTCCCCCGCGGATCGCCTTTACCTCCCAGCCTTCGAGCGCAATTCCGGCCTCGAAGCGCTCCTCGATAAAATAGTCGTGAAACGCCTTCCGGTTCTCGACGATGCTCATTGACGTGCTTGCGCGCACTTCGGCGTCCGCGCATTCTACGCGGCGCGTGGCCCCGCGGCCCCGGCGCCCGCGCGTCACCCCGCCCTCGCGGACCTTGCCATGCAATGCGTGAACAAGAGCGTCCTGGTGCCGTACTCGGACCACCAGATGTTCGAGCTCGTCGATCGCGTCGAGCTGTATCCGCAATTCCTGCCCTGGTGCGGCGGCGCGAACGTGACCGACCGGGGCGAGAACCTGAGGACGGCGCGCATCGACATCGACTATCACGGCATACGCGCGCACTTCACCACCGACAACGTCAACCGTCCCCCCGAGTCGATCGTCATCACCCTGCGCGACGGACCGTTTCGCCACCTGCACGGCGAATGGCGCTTTCGCGCCCTCGGCGAGCACGGCTGCAAGGTCGAGCTCGAGCTCGCCTACGAGTTCGCCACGCACCTCCTCGACAAGGCGATCGGCCCCGTGTTCAGCCACATCGCGAACACGTTCATCGACGCGTTCGTCCGCCGCGCCGAGGGCGTGTACGCCGTGCAGGGCTGAATGCGCATCGAGGTGGCCTACGTCGGCGAAGGCCGGGAGGCGCGGGTGGCGCTCGACGTCCCCGCCGGCACGACCGTCGCGGACGCGGTGGCGCGCTCGCGCCTCGTACCCGCCCATGCCCTGCCCGTCGCGACGCTCGCCTACGCGATCTACGGCCGGCGCGTCGACGCGGCGACGCCGCTCGCCGAGCATGATCGCGTCGAGATCACGCGTCCGCTCGTCTGCGATCCCCGGCTCGCACGCCGCCGGCGTGCGCAACGAAGGCCGTGAGCGTGCGCGGCGGCGCTCGCGCTCCTACTCCCTCGCGCCCGCGCGACGCAGCTCCTTGACGAGGTCGCCCTCGTTGCCGCGCCGCGCCCATGCGAGCGCCGTGGCGCCGTCCTGATTGCGGTGGTTGACGTCGGCACCGCGGCCGATCAGAAGCCGCGCCGTTTCGGGATGACTCTCGTGCACCGCCATCATGAGCGCCGTCGTGCCGTTGGGCGACGCGCCATCGATGTCGGCGCCCTGCGCAAGCAGGAAATCGACGACGTCGTCGTGCCCGCCGCTCGCCGCGTAGATGAGCGGCGTCCAGCCGGGGCGGTTCACGGATGCGCCGCCGGCCACCAGCACGCGGACCGTTTCCAGGTCGCCCTTCAACGCCGCCAGCATGAGCGGCGTGTCGCCGAAGCGGTTCGGCTGGTCCGGGCGGGCCTTGGCGCGAAGCAGCGCCTGCACGGACCCGCGGCTGCCATTGCGCGCGGCGATGCACAGCATCGTGTCGCCGCGCGCATCGACGGAATCGGGATCCATGCCGCGCGCGAGCAGGCGCCGCACCTCATCCACGCGGTCGTTGCCGACCGCCTGCGCGAGATCGTCGAGCAGCGCTTGTGCCAGCAATGCCGGCGACGCGGCCGTAAGCACCGTCGCGAGCACGATCCGGCGGCGTGTGCGGTCGATGATCACGGCACGCTCGCTCATGCCGACGGGATGCCGAACAGGCGAAAGAAGTTCGCCGAGGTCGCTTCGCCGATCGTTTCCAGCGGTACGGCGCGCAGCCGCGCGACCTCTTCCGCGACGTGCCGGACGAACGCCGGCTCGTTGCGCCTGCCGCGGTGCGGGACCGGCGCGAGATACGGGCTGTCGGTCTCGATCAGCATGCGCTCGAGCGGCACGTGCCGGGCGACCTCCTTCAGATCGGCGGCATTGCGAAACGTGACGATACCCGAGAACGAGATGTGGAACCCGAGGTCGAGCGCCTGCCGCGCCACGTCCCACGACTCGGTGAAGCAGTGCATCACGCCGCCGGCTTCGCCGGCGCCCTCGTCGCGCATGATCGCGATCGTGTCGGCCGCGGCGGCGCGCGTGTGGATCACGAGCGGCTTGCCGGCCGCGCGTGCGGCGCGGATGTGCGTACGGAAGCGCTCGCGCTGCCAGCCCAGGTCGCCGGAGCGCCGGAAGTAGTCGAGGCCGGTTTCACCGATCGCGACGACCTTCGGCTCGCGCGAGCGCGCGACGAGGTCGTCGACCGTCGGCTCGGTGAGGTCCGCGTAATCCGGGTGGACGCCGACGCTCGCGTACAGGTTCGGATGCGCGAGCGCGAGCGCGTGGACGCCCGGCCACGCCTCCATCTCGACGCCGATGCAAAGCGCATGCGTGACGCCGTTGTCGCGCATCGCCTCGAGGACGCGCGGAATCTCGGCGCGAAGCTCGGGAAAGTCGAGGTGGCAATGGGAGTCGACGAACATGGGCACCAGACGAGGGACTAGGGACGAGGGGCTAGGGAGCGCCGCTGGTTCGCCTGCGCTTCACGGACGTCGTCATCAGGCCGAGCGACCGACGTGGCGTCCCGCAAGAGCGTCTGAGGGTAATGCCCTAGCTCGCCGTAACCAGCGGGCATCGGCACCCCACCGACGCGCGCATGACGCAGGAGCTCCCTGATCCCTAGCCCCTAGCCCCTGATCCCTACATCGTATGCGTCGTCCGTGTCGACGCCAGATGCTCGCCGAGGATGCGCTCGATCGTCGCCTTCGCCGCGGCGCCGGTTTCGTCGAGCGTGAATTGCACGCCAATGCCCTGCGTGCGGTTGCCCTGCCCGCCGTCGGGCGTGATCCACACGACCTTGCCCTGCACGGCGATCCGGTTCGGATCGTCCATCAGCGAAAGCAGCATGAACACTTCCTCGCCGAGGGTATAGGGCCGCGACGTCGGGATGAAGATGCCGCCGCCTTTCAGGAACGGCATGTACGCGGCGTAGAGCGCGGCCTTTTCGCGGATGTTGAGCGAAAGCACGCCGGGGCGGGCGAGCGTGGGAGTGGATCCGGTCGTCTTGTCGGCCATGGGTCATCCAAAGAGCGCGCGATAGTCGATCAGCAACGCCTCGACGACGAGGCGCAGCTGCAGCGGATGCGCAAGCAGCGCCCGCTGGCGCAGAAGGCTGCGATGATAGCGAATCAACGGCACCGCTGCCACCGACGCCGCAAGCTCGCGCAACGCGCCGGCCAACGCGGCGTTCTCCAGCGGCGCGCCTCCCGCCCGGACACGCGCCAAATCGGCGCACCAGCCGATGAGCCAATCGACGACCGCGGCAACGCGCTCCTTGCGCAACTCACGCGGCGCGGCGTCGATTCGCGCTCCCAGCTCGGTTGCGGAGAGCTTGCGCGGCGCCGCAAGCGCGCGCATCCACGCCGCGCGCTCGGCCTGATACGTCGCGTCGGCCAGCGTCAAGGCGCGTAGCGGCGCGCCGGCCGACTGCGCAAGCGCGGCTTCCGCGTCGACGACACCCTGCGCGACGAGCCACGCACGCGCCTCCTCGAGCGTCGGACGCGGCGCGGCCATGCGCTGGCAGCGACTTGCGATCGTCGCCGGGAGCCTTCCCGGCGCATGCGACACGAGCAGGAAGTACGTGTCGCCCGGCGGCTCCTCGAGCGTCTTGAGCAGCGCGTTCGCGGCCGCCGCGTTCATGCGTTCGGCAGGGACGATCAGCGCGACCTTCGCACCGCCGCGATGGCTCGTGAGGCCGGCCCACGTGGACAGCGCGCGAACGCGGTCGACGGCGATCCACTCCACGGGCTTCGCCTCGTCGTCGTCGTACTCGATCGGCTCGACGACGCGCAGATCCGGATGCTGGAGCGCGGCGACGTAGCGACAGCTTGCGCATCCTCCGCACGGCGCACCGCCGGCCGCGGGCGTCTCGCACAGCAGCACTCGCGCGAGCCAGTGCGCCAGTGCCCGCTTGCCGATGCCCGCCGGTCCCGTGACGAGTGCGGCATGCGGCCAGCGCGCACGCCGTGACAGCAGCTCGCGCGCCATGCCCTGCTGCCAAGGCAGCGGCGCGTGAGGCGCCTGCTCGGCGTGCGCAGCGGCCGTGTCGGCCATTACACCGCTGCGATGATGCGCGCCAGCTCCGCGCGCACCTCGGCGACCGGCCGCGTGGAGTCGATGACGCGAAAGCGACCGGGCTCGGCGGCAGCGCGCGCGAGGTAACCGTCGCGCACACGTTCGAAGAATGCGCGCTCCTCGCGCTCGAACTTGTCGAGCGCGCGGCCGCGCGCCTGCATGCGATCGAGCCGCTCGCGCGAGACGGCGCTCGGCACGTCGAAGAGCAGCGTCAGGTCGGGGTTGCAGTCGGCGTGCACCAGCGACGCGAGCTGCGCGATCAGCGTCGTCGATACGCCGTGCCCCGCGCCCTGGTACGCGAACGTCGCGTCCGTGAAGCGATCGCACAACACGAGTTCGCCGCGCGCGAGCGCCGGGGCGATCACCCGCACGACATGCTCGCGGCGTGCGGCGAACATGAGCAGGCACTCGGTTTCATGCGTCATCGCCTGGTGCAGCAGCCAGTCGCGAATCGCCTCGCCGGTCGGCGTGCCGCCCGGCTCGCGCGTGGCGACGACGCGCTTCCCGCGCGCGGCGAGCGCCTCGGCGAGCCACGCCGCGTGCGTGCTCTTGCCCGCGCCGTCGATGCCTTCGAGCGTGATGAAGCGGCCGCGCGGCAACGGTTCGGACACTGCGGCCTGATCTGGATGGAGGTTCGCGGGGAGACGGCGGCCGTCAGCGGCCGCCCTTCTGGTATTTTGACACGGCGCGGTTGTGCTCGATTAGGCTCGCCGAGAACTGCGACGTGCCGTCTCCGCGCGACACGAAATACAGGTACGGCGTCGCCGGCGGATCGACGACCACGTCGAGCGACGCCTGCGACGGCAACGCGATCGGCGTCGGCGGCAAACCACTGCGCAGGTACGTGTTGTACGGGGAATCGGCCTCCAGGTCGCGCTTGCGCAGGTTGCCGTCGAACTGCTCGCCCATGCCGTAGATCACCGCGGGATCGGTCTGGAGGCGCATGCCGCGTTTGAGGCGATTGATGAACACCGACGCAATCAGCGGCCGATCCTGCGCGTGCCCCGTTTCCTTCTCGACGATCGATGCGAGAATCAGCGCCTCGTAGGGCGTTGCGAGCGGGAGGTCCGGCGCGCGGCGCGACCACGCGGCATCGAGGCGCTCGTGCAGCGCGCGATACGCCCGCTTGAGGATCGCGAGATCGGAGCTTCCCGTCGCAAAGAAGTAGGTGTCCGGGAAGAACAGGCCCTCGGGGGAGGTTTCGCTCGCGCCGATGCGCGCGAGCAGTTCGGCATCCGGAAGGTCGACGACCTGATGCCTCACGTCGGTGCTCTCGCGCAACGCACGCTTCAGCTCCGCGAACGTCGTCCCCTCGACGATGGTGAGCGCCGTCTGCGAAACGTCGCCTTGCGTCAGCTTCGCGAGGAGCGCCGGCAGCGTGATTCCCTGCTCGATCTCGTAGCTGCCCGCCTTGATCGCCCGGTCGACGCCGCGGACGCGCGCCAGCCAAGTGAGCGCCACCGCGTGCGGCACGACACCGGCATCGTGCAAATGCCGCGCGACGTTCGCGAGCGACATGCCGGGTCGCACCTCGAAGTCGAACGGGCTGTGCGGGAGGGACAGCGGCTTGCGATACCAGGTGTCGACGAAGGCGGCGCCGATCGCGCCGACGACGGCAAGGAGCACGACGACGAGAAGCGCGACGCGGGATTTGCGCATGCGGATCGGGTGGGGGCCGTCGCCTTCGGAATCCGCCGGCGCGGCACCGATGCGCGAGTCACTTGGCCATTATAATGGCGCGCATGATCGCGTCCGCGCCGCGCCGCCCGCTTCGTAACGGCGCCGCGCTGCGGCATGCGGATCCGGCGTTACGCGCGTGCCGCGGCCCGCGCCGCGCCCGCGGCTTCACGCTGATCGAGATCATGGTGGTCATCGTGATTCTCGGCATCCTCGCGGCGCTCGTCGTCCCGAACATCATCTCGCGCACGGACGACGCGCGCATTGCCGCGGCGAAGAGCGACCTCGCGGCGATCCGCCAGGCGTTGAAGCTCTACCGCCTCGACAACCAGCGCTATCCGACCACCCAGCAGGGCCTGAACGCGCTCGTCGTGAAGCCCGTCGACCCGCCGGTGCCGCCGAACTGGAAGCCGGGTGGCTACCTCGAGAAGCTTCCGCGCGACCCCTGGGGGCGGCCGTACCAGTACCTGAGCCCGGGCCTCAAGAGCGACGTCGACGTCTTCACCTACGGTGCCGACGGGCAGCCGGGTGGCACGGACGCAGACGCCGACATCGGCTCATGGGACCTTTAGGAAATCCCTGCATCACCCGCGCGCAGCGCGGCTTCACGCTGGTCGAGATCCTCGTCGTCATCGTCGTCCTCGGCATTGCGGCCGGGCTTTCGTTCGCACTGGTCGCGCCCGACGAGCGCGACGTTTCGGCACGCGAGGCGCGTCGCTTTGCCGGCGCGCTCGAATACGCGGCGCAGCGCGCGCAGTGGCGCGGCGAGATGCTCGGCGTCTCCGCTGATCGCCGCACCGTGCGCTACTGGCGCCGCGACGCAACCGACGATCGCTGGCGCCTCGTCGACGATGACGACGTGCTGCGCGCGCGCACGCTGCCGCAACCCGTCGACGCCATGGCGCTCGCCTACGCGGGACGCGGGCTCGCCCCCGATGCGATCGTGCCGCTGCGCGCATCGGGCCGCAACGAGCCGTTCGCCTTCGTGCTCACGACCCCGCGCTACCGTACGGTCGTCGCGGTCGATCCGCTGAACCGCGCGTCGATCGCGGGACCTTCGCAGAACGCCTACTGATGCGCGCGCTTCGCGCGTTCACGCTGGTCGAGGTGCTGGTCGCACTCGCCGTCGTCGCGATCGCGCTCGCCGCCGGCATGCGCGCGCTCGCGCAAAGCGCCGACGGGGCGTCGTCGCTGAAGCTTCGCACGCTCGCGCTGTGGGTCGCACAGAACCGGCTCGCACAGGCACAGCTCGCGACGCCGTGGCCCTCGCGCGGCGCGCGCACGGGCGACGAGACGCAGGCGGGGATCCGGTTCGTCTGGCGCGAATCCATCAGCGACACGCCGAATCCCGCGTTCCGCAGGATCGAGATCGTGGTTGCCGAGCCGGCGGTGCCCGATTACGCGCTCGCGCAGCTCACCGGTTACCTCGGCCATGCCAAGCCCTGATCGCGTGCTCGCGCGCATCACGCCTCGTCGCCCATGCGGGTTCACGCTGATCGAGGCGCTCGTCGCGATCGCGATCCTCGCCCTCGTCGCGACGCTCGCCTGGCGGGCGACCGCGGCGATGACCGACGGCGAGGTGCGCCTGTCCGCCGAGAGCGCGCGTTGGCAGCGCCTCGACGCGCTGCTGGTGCGTCTCGAGGCGGATATGCACCGCGCGATTCCGCGCAGCGTCCGTCACGGCAACGCCGTCGAGCCGCCGTGGACGGCTGCGCCGAGCGACGCCGCGGGCGACGCCGCGCTCGTGTTCACGCGCGCCGGTCCCGACGAGCTCGACGAGCCCGGGATCGGCGGTCAGCGCGTCGGTTACCGCCTGCGCGACGGAAGAATCGAGGTCCTGTATTGGCCGCGGCCCGACAATGCACCGGGCGTCGAGCCCGCCACGTATGCGCTCGTCGACGGGGTCGCGCGCTTTCGCGTGCTGCAACTCGACGCGAACGGCCGCTGGTCCGATCGCTGGCCGCTCTTCGGCGCGAACGCTCTGCCGAAGGGCGTGCGAATCGAAATCACGCTCGCCGACGGCGCGAGCGTCGAGCGCTGGCTCGCGCTGCAATGACCATGCGCGAGGTCACCCGCGCGTCTTGCGTCACACGGTCTCGTGCGGCGGGGCGCACCCCGGCGTCGCAGCGCGGCCTCGCCCTCCTCGTCGCGATGCTCGTCGCCGCGCTCGCCGCCGCCGTGGCCGTGTCGGTCGCGACCGCGCAGTCGCAATGGGCGGCGCAGGTCGCGCATCGCCGCGACCAGGTGCAGGCGCAGTCGATCGCGCAGGCCGGCGTCGCATGGGCGCGCGAGATCCTCGACGCCGATCGGAACCTGGGCCCGGTCGACTACCTCGGCGAGCCGTGGGCGTTGCCGCTGCCCGCGATGCCGGTCGGAAACGGCGTCGTCGAAGGCCGCATCGTCGACGCCCAGGGACTCCTCAACGTCAACAATCTCGCGAGCGCCAAGCACGCGACTGCCGAGCGTCGCCGCTTCGCGCGGCTCTTCGCGGGGCTCGGCATACCCGAGGCGACGCTCGCGTCGGTCATCGACTGGGTGGATGCCGACGACGTCGCGCAACCGGGCGGCGCCGAAGATGCTTTCTACCTGCGCGAGGCCGATCGCTCGCAGGCGGCCAGCGGGCCGGCGACGCGGATCGAGGAGCTGGCGCTGGTGCGCGGGATGACCCCGGCCGCGCTCGCGCGCCTTACGCGCTTCGCGACCGCGCTGCCGCCCGACACGGCGACCAACGTCAACACGGCGCCGCCGGAGGTCCTCGCGGCGATCATCGACAACCTCGACCCCGGCGAGCTTGCAACGCTCGTGGCAAGCCGCGCCCAGCACGCGTTCGGCTCGATCGCCGATTTCCGTGCGCGGCTGCCTGCGCATGCCTCGATCGGCGACGAGGCGATGTACACGGTCGGCAGCCGCTATTTCCTCGTCGAAGTGCGTGCACGCCAGGGCGAGACGCGCGCGCGCGCGCGTGCGCTCATCGACCGCTCGCCCCGGAGCGCCGCGACGATCGTCTGGCAGACGATCGAATAGCGCGCGATCCCGTACACTCGCGTCCCATGTTGCGCGTCTTCCTGTCCGAGGCTGCCGACGCCGGTCGCGCTGCGCCGTGGGTTCGGTACGCCCCGGACGGCCGCGTGCTCGCGGAAGGACGCGACGCGCCTGCGCACTGGCCCGCCGATGCGCAAATGGAAATCGTGCTCGCGGCCGCACGGGTGCGCCTTATCGCGCTCTCGCTGCCGCCGATGCCGCGCGAGCGGCTGCACGGCGCGGCGCGCTTCGCGCTCGAGGACCAGATCGCGACGTCGGCGGAGGAAGCGGCGGTTGCGCTCGGCGAGTCGCGGAACGGGGCGCTCGTCGCCGCCGTCGCCTCGCAGGCGCTCGTCGATGCACTCGCGCCATTGCCGCGCGTGACGCGGATCATTCCCGAGTCCGCGCTCGCACCCTACGGCGAGGGATGGACGTGGTGCCGGTCGCAGGTGGGCGATGGGTTCGTGCGTCGCGAAGACGGCAGCACGTTCCCCGTGGGCCAGATGGGCGATCGTGACGGCGCGCTGCCGGCCGAGCTCGCCGCCGCGCTCACGCATGCGGTGCGTGCCGGGACGCCGCCGGAGGTGCACGTCGCCTTCGCCTGCGATGCCGCGCAGATCGCGCGCTGGTCGAGCGCGAGTGGCGTGCGCTTCGTCGCGACGCGCGCGTGGGACTGGCAGCGTGCAGCGCGAACGGCATTCGCCGCCGCACCGGATTTCCTCGAAGCACGCCGGCGCGACGCGCGCACGGCGCGTGACTGGTCGCAAGCGTTTCGCCCCGCACTCGTGCTCGCGGCGCTCGCGGTCCTCGTGCACGTCGGCGCACTGCTCGGCCAATGGGCGTTCCTGCGCGTGGAGGACTGGCGCCTGGCGCGCGCGCTCACCGCGCAGGCCGCGGCCGCCGGCGTGACGCACACGTCCTCGCCGGCCGACGCCACGCTGGCGATCGCGCGCCGCAACGCCGAGCTGCGCCATCGTGCGGGGCAGGACGCGCCGGGCGACGCGCTGCCGCTGCTCGCACGAAGCGCGCCGGCGCTCGGCACGCTGCCGGCGGGCACGCTGCGCTCGGCGCGCTATGTCGACGATGCCTGGACGATCGAGCTCGGCCCGCTCGATCCCGTCGTGCTGTCGCGCGTGACCCACGCGCTCGGTGCAGCGGGCATCGACGCGGTCGCCGCGCCCACGCCCGCCGGTAGCCGCATGCGGCTCTCGCTCGGCGCGCTCGCCCGATGACGCCCGGCAACGGCGCGAAGCGCTACGCCCGCGTGCCCGCCTCGCGCGGCGCGCGGCTCGCCATCGGCGTGCTCGTCGCCGTTGCTGTCGCGCTCGCCGTCACGTGGCCGCTGCGCGACGCGATTGCGCGCGCACGCGACGGCGTCGTGCGCCAGCGCGCGCTCCTCGACATCGCACGAACGCGCAGCGCGGAGAACGCCGCGCTCGAGCGCGCACCCGCGGTGGCGAGCGGCGATCGGCGCGCCGCGATCGAGCGCGTGCTCGCGGAGCGTGGATTGCGTTTTGCGCGCGTCGAAGCGCAGGACGGCGACGGCATTCGCTACGTGATCGAGAGCGCCCCGTTCGACGCGCTCGTCCACGCGCTCGACGCGCTCGCACGCGATGCGCACGCGCGGGTCGTCGAGGCTTCGCTCGCGGGACGCGTCGAGCCGGGCACCGTGCGCGCCGAGCTCGCCTTCGCGCGCTGACGTCGTGCGTGGCGTGCTTCGGGGAGCGCTCGTCGCGGTCGCGCTGCTCGCGGGCGCGGTCCTGCTCGCGCCCGCGGCGCTGCTCGACCATGCGCTCGCGCAACGCACGCAGGATCGCGTGCGCCTGGTGGACGCGCGGGGCTTATGGTGGCGCGGAAGCGGCGTGCTGGTGACGGCCGACGGCCGCTCGCGCGTGCCGCTGGCCTGGCGCGTCGCGCTCCCGCCGCTCGCGGGGGGAACGCTCGTCGCCGACCTCGTCGCGGGAAACGATGATGGGATGCCTTCCGGGCGCGTGACGCTGCGCGGCGGCAGCGTCGAGTTGCATGATCTGCGGTTGCGTCTGCCGGCCGCAATGGTCGGTGCGATCGTGCCGGCGCTTCATCCATTGTCGCTCGGCGGCGAGGTCGCGCTGCGCGCCCCGGCGCTCGCATGGCACGAAGGTGCGTTGCGCGGCAGCGGCGACGCGACGTGGCAGCGCGCGCGCATCGTCGCGGCAAGCCTCGCGCTCGATCTCGGCAGCGTTTCGGCGTCGGCGCCGCCGGGACGCGACATGCTGGGAGGGACCGTGCACAACACCGGCGGCGACGTCGGGATCGACGGCACGTTCGCGCAACGCGCCGGCGCGCTCGAGGCTTCGCTGGTGCTGCAGCCGACGGGCACGACACCGCAAATGGTGCGAGCGATGCTGCCGCTGCTCGGCGCGAGCGACGGCTCGGGCGCCGTGCGGGTGACATGGCGAAGCGATCGCTGACGCGCCGCGGCGCCGGCGTGAAACCGTCGGCGAGCCGGGGCGGCGCGCCCGCGCCCGCCGCTCGACCGCGCGCGGATACGCGGCGCGCCGCGGCGGCACGAAGCGGTGCAGCCGATGCGACGCGGGCGGACCGCGCAAGCGCCGACGCGCACGCGCGTGCCGCGGATGCTCGATCGCGGCGCATCGAGGGCCTCGACGCGTTGCGCGGCATCGCGATCGTGGCGATGGTCGTCTACCATTTTTGCTTCGACCTGCGCTACTTCGGCCTCACACGCTGGGATTTCGAGCACGACTGGCGTTGGCTGACGGCGCGTGCGCTCATCCTGTCGTCATTCCTGCTGATCGCCGGAGTGAGCGCCGTGCTCGGCGCACGGCGGCGCGGCGTCGTCCATTGGTTACGCCACGTCGGCGTCATCGCGGGTGCGGCGCTCCTCGTCACCGCGGGCAGCTACATGATGTTTCCGCGCTCGTTCATCTGGTTCGGCGTCCTGCACGCGATCGCCGTGTCGCTGCTGCTTTCGCGGCCACTGATCGATCGCCCGCGCCTTGCCGTGGTCATCGGTGTCGCCGTCGTCGTCGCAGGGGTGACGCTCGCGCATCCGGCGTTCGACAACCGCCTCCTGGGCTTCATCGGCTTCATGACGCACAAACCCACAACCGAGGACTACGTGCCGCTGTTTCCCTGGACGGGCGTGCTGCTGCTCGGCATCGCGGCCGGCCACGCGCTCGTTCGTGTCGGCTTCGCTCCGTTGACGCCGCTTCGGCGCATGCCCGCCGCGCTCCGCACGCTGGGCCGGCACAGCCTTTTGATCTATCTCGTGCACCAGCCGGTGATGATCGGTGCGCTGTGGCTTGCCACGCGCAGTTGAAAGGCGCGGCGAGCCGCTCCTCGACCCGCGTCGTTGACGGGTCGGAAAGGGCGCAGCGACGGCGCGGTATGGCGGGTCTAGGCGCGACGGCGGCGCGATTTGGCCAAGCCGCGGACACCCAGGGTCGCTGCCAGAAGCGCCAGCAACAGCAGGGCGCCGTCGGACGTCGCCGGAATCGGGAGCGGTGCCGACGGGGGAGGCGCGGCGCCGAAGACTCCGTATTGCAGGTGATCGACCTCGATGCCGCCGGAGGTATTGGAGATCTTGATCGCAGAAATGCCTGCCGCGTTCGTCACTCCGAAGAACCGGTCTTCCGCCGTCTCGCCCGTGATCGCGCCATCGGCTATCGCAACCGGGCCGATGGTGCCGAGCGAAGCGCCGCCAGGGCCGAAGGCCTCGAACGTCGTCGTGCCCGCGCCATCGGTCCAGACGATCCCGACCTGCGTCGGCAGATGACCGAGCACGGTCGCGTCGAACGTGAAGGTGATGCCCGCTGCGCCGTTCCCCGAGAAAAACGAGTGACCGGCCGTCCCGAAGCCGTCGATTGCGCCATCGTCGCCGTCGACCGAATCGGTGATGCCGCCGGGCGCGACCACGCTGCCGGTCGAGGGGGTCACGCCCGGCGTCGTGAGCGCTCCGCTCTCGAAGGTCTCGAGGAATGTCGTACCGGCCGTGATCGTCGCAGCGAACGGGCTGTCGGCCTGGCTCAGGTATGGCGACGGGCCGATGAACGTCTGCGCTGCCGCGACGGAAGCCGTCGCGAGCGTGACGAGGCCAACGAGCAAAGCGCGCAAACACCGAATTTCGATCGACGCCATCGCCCACCCCCTCAAAGTGACGACCCATCGGCTTTGCCGGCATCGGCCACGGCTTGCGCCGACGTCCGATGCACACTAGCCGGCCGCGCGCGTCGCCGCAACCGCGATCGAAGCGTTTGCCGGGGCGACCGGCACGACCCGTTGCTTTTTGGTCACACGGGGTCGATCCCGTATAATCCGTCCCGCGCAGGCGCGTAGCTCAGCTGGTTAGAGCACCACCTTGACATGGTGGGGGTCGTTGGTTCGAGTCCAATCGCGCCTACCAGTCGCCTCCGTAGCGCCTCCCTCGAACGCCCGACCACCCGCCAACCGGCGGCGATTCCCCTTGCTTGCCTTTCGCGATCGCGCGGCGCCGCCTCGGTGCGCTGTTTCGAGACCGGGCAGGTCGCGATGAAGGGTTGATCCGGCGTCAAAGGCGCGAAGGTGAACGTCGCGTCGCGCGGCCCCGTCCGGTACAATGGCTGCTTCGGGCGTGCGGGTCCGGGCGCGCCGCATCGAATGGGACCGGGCAGGAAAGGGACGGTTATGACACCGCGAACGCGTGGAGGATCGATGTAACACCGACGCGGTGTCGCTCGCGCTCGAATCGCGGTCGTTCGGCGGTTCGATTGAGGAAAGTGCGGCGCTGCCGCACTTTTTTATTGCTTCGTCCCGGAACGACTCGGGTTCCGCGAGAACCTCGAAGCGGCATCGGACACCGGTTTCGCGGCGCTGCCGCGGCCGGCCAATGCCGGATCGCGTCGCGAAACCGGTATCTGACCCCGGCGGAATGGGTATCCGACCCCCATGAACATCCGACTCCCCGACGGCTCACTCAAGCACTTCGACGCGCCGGTCACCGTCGCCGAGCTCGCCGCGTCGATCGGCCCCGGCCTCGCGAAGGCCGCCATTGCCGGCAAGGTCGACGGCAAGCTCGTCGACACTTCCTACGTCATCGACCGCGACGCCAGCGTCGCGATCGTCACCGAGCGCGACCCGGAAGGCCTCGACGTCATCCGCCATTCGACCGCTCACCTCCTCGCCTACGCGGTGAAGGAGCTCTTCCCCGACGCGCAAGTGACGATCGGCCCGGTCATCGAGGACGGCTTCTACTACGACTTCTCGTTCAAGCGTCCCTTCACGCCCGAGGACCTCGCGGCGATCGAGCGCAAGATGGAGGAGCTCGCGAAAAGGAACGAGCCGGTGACGCGTCGCCTGATGCCGCGCGACGAGGCGGTGCGCTATTTCGAATCGCTCGGCGAGCACTACAAGGCCGAGATCATCGCGTCGATCCCGTCCGACGAGGCGATCTCGCTCTACACCGAGGGCACGTTCACCGACCTCTGCCGCGGGCCCCACGTGCCGTCGACCGGACGGCTCAAGGTCTTCAAGCTCATGAAGGTGGCCGGCGCGTATTGGCGCGGCGACTCGCGCAACGAGATGCTGCAGCGGATCTACGGCACCGCATGGACGTCGAAGGCCGATCTCGACGCCTACCTGCATCGCATCGAGGAGGCGGAGAAACGCGACCATCGCAAGCTCGGCAGGCAGCTCGACCTCTTCCACCTGCAGGACGAGGCGCCAGGGATGGTGTTCTGGCACCCGAAGGGCTGGGCGATCTGGCAGCAGGTCGAGCAGTTCATGCGCGGCGTGTACCGCGACCACGGCTACCTCGAAGTGCGCTGCCCGCAGATCCTCGACCGCTCGCTGTGGGAGAGGTCGGGGCACTGGCAGAACTTCAAGGACAACATGTTCACGACCGAGTCGGAGAAGCGCGACTTCGCGATCAAGCCGATGAACTGTCCCGGCCACGTGCAGATCTTCAACGCCGACCTGCGCAGCTACCGCGACCTGCCGCTTCGCTACGGCGAGTTCGGCAATTGCCATCGCAACGAGCCCTCCGGCGCGCTGCACGGCCTGATGCGCGTGCGCGGATTCACGCAGGACGACGGACACATCTTCTGCACCGAGGAGCAGATCGAGCAGGAGGTGACGGCCTTCAATCGGGTCGCGCTCGACGTCTACGCCGCGTTCGGCTTTTTCGACATCGCCATCAAGCTCGCCCTTCGTCCCGAGCAGCGCCTCGGTGACGACGCCTCGTGGGATCGTGCGGAAGAGGCGCTGCGCGGCGCGCTTCGCGCCTGCAATCTCGAGTGGACCGAATTGCCCGGCGAAGGCGCCTTCTACGGGCCCAAGATCGAGTACCACCTGAAGGACTCGCTCGGCCGCCCGTGGCAATGCGGCACGATGCAGGTCGATTTCCAGATGCCGGGACGGCTCGGGGCCGAATACGTCGCCGCGGACGACACGCGCCGGGTGCCGGTGATGCTGCACCGCGCGATCGTGGGGTCGCTCGAGCGGTTCATCGGGATGCTGATCGAGCACCATGCGGGCGCCATGCCGCTGTGGCTCGCGCCGGTCCAGGCCGTCGTGATGACGATCACCGACCGGCAGCGCGACTACGCGGAGGGCGTCGGCAAGGCGCTCAGGGCCGCCGGTCTACGCGTCGAAACCGATTTGCGCAACGAGAAAATAAGCTATAAAATTCGAGAACATAGCCTCCAAAAGCTGCCTTATCAACTGATCGTCGGCGATAAGGAGCAGGAGGCGCAAACCGTGGCCGTGCGTTCCCGCGGCGGCGAGGACTTGGGCGCCATGTCGGTCCCGGCCTTGCTGGCGCGCCTCCGGGAGGAGGCAGCGGCCCGCCGATAGCCTTCACCGAAGGCTCGCGGCGGTGTCCTCGGGGTGCCGGCCGTTTTTTGTCACCAATCATGGAGATCGCACAATAGCTCTGGACAAGCAGCATCAACGACTGAACGGCGAAATCAACGCCCCCGAAATTCGATTGGTCGGAGTGGACGGCGAGCAGCTCGGCATCGTGCCGTTGAGCGAGGCGTTGGCGAAGGCGGAAGCCGCCGAACTCGACCTCGTCGAGATCGCCCCGATGGCCAAGCCTCCGGTTTGCCGGATCATGGATTACGGCAAGTTCAAGTACCGGGAGGCGAAGAAGCAGCACGAGGCGAAGCTCAAGCTCAAGCAGATCCAGGTCAAGGAAGTCAAGTTCCGGCCCGGCACCGACGAAGGCGATTACAAGATCAAGTTGCGCAACCTGACGCGTTTCCTGTCGGAGGGAGACAAGGCGAAGGTCACGTTGCGCTTCCGCGGCCGCGAGATGGCGCACCAGGAATTCGGCGTGCGCCTGCTCGAGCGGATTCGGACCGATCTCGAGCCGATGGCGACCGTGGAGCAGTTTCCGAAGCTCGAAGGCCGGCAAATGGTGATGCTGCTGGCCCCGAAGAAAACGCTGCCGAAGACGCATCACCAAGACAAGCCCGAGGACGGTAGGCCGCAAGGCGCCCAAGTCGCACCTCCCAAGGGGGAGCGCACCGCCGTGGGCAGCAAATAAGGAACGGCACCATGCCGAAGATGAAGACGAAGTCGGGCGCCAAGAAGCGCTTCCGCGTACGCGGCAGCGGCTCGGTGAAGCGCTCGCAGGCGTTCAAGCGCCACATCCTCACCAAGAAGTCGACCAAGAACAAGCGGCATCTGCGCGGCCCGGCGGCCATCCATGCGACCAATGCGCATGCCGTTGCGGCGATGCTGCCGTACGCGTAAGGAGCCGCCATGCCGAGAGTCAAACGTGGTGTGACCGCCCGCGCGCGGCACAAGAAGGTCCTGGACCAGGCGAAGGGTTACCGGGGCCGCCGCAAGAACGTCTACCGCATCGCGAAGGAAGCGGTGATGAAGGCCGGCCAGTACCAGTACCGCGACCGGCGCACCAAGAAGCGCGAGTTCCGCGCACTCTGGATCGCGCGCATCAACGCCGCGGTGCGCGAGCTCGGCCTCACGTACAGTGCCTTCATGAACGGCCTCAAGAAGGCGTCGATCGACATCGACCGCAAGGTCCTCGCCGATCTCGCCGTGCACGACAAGGCCGCGTTTACGAAGATCGCGGAGCAGGCCAAAGCCTCCCAGGCCTGACCCGTCGATCGAACCCCGAGGGAGGCTCGCGCAGCCTCCCTTTTTTGTTTCCGGATCGACCCATGAACGACCTCGATCGCACCATTGAAACGGCCCTCGCCGAATTCGACGCGTGCACCGATCCGGCGGCGCTCGAAAACGCCAAGGCGAAGTACCTCGGCAAGGCGGGCGCGCTGACCGAGCAACTGAAGGGCCTCGGCACGCTGGCCACCGCCGAGCGCGCGGCCGCGGGCGCGCGCATCAACGCCGCGAAGGCACGCCTCGAGGAAGCGCTCGTCGCGCGCCGCTCCGCGATTGCCGAAGCGAAGCTCGCCGCCCAGCTTGCTGCCGACGCGCTCGACGTCTCGCTGCCCGGGCGCGGCCGCGGCACGGGCGGCCTCCATCCGCTGACGCGCACGCTCGAGCGCATCGAGGCGCTCTTCCGTTCGCTCGGCTTCGAGGTCGCCGACGGGCCCGAGATCGAGGACGACTTCCACAACTTCACCGCGCTCAACACGCCCGAAAACCACCCGGCGCGGTCGATGCACGACACGTTCTACGTCGAGGGCGGCATGGTGCTGCGCACGCACACCTCGCCCATCCAGGTGCGCTACATGGAAACGCACGCACCGCCGCTTCGCATCATCGCGCCCGGACGCGTCTATCGCGTCGACAGCGACGCGACGCATTCGCCGATGTTCCACCAGGTCGAGGGGCTGTGGATCGGCGAGGACGTGTCGTTCGCGGACTTGAAGTCGGTGATCAGCGAATTCCTGCGCAACTTCTTCGAACGCGACGACGTGACGTTGCGCTTCCGGCCCTCGTTCTTCCCCTTCACGGAGCCGTCCGCGGAAATCGACATGCGCTTCGGTGACGGCGGGTGGCTGGAGATCGCCGGCGCGGGACAGGTCCATCCGAACGTGCTGCGCGCCGTGGACATCGACCCGGAGCGCTGGCAGGGCTTCGCGTTCGGCATAGGCCCCGACCGCCTCGCGATGCTGCGCTACGGCGTCGACGACCTGCGGCTCTTCTACGAGAACGACCTGCGGTTCCTCCGCCAGTTCGCTTAGCCCGGCCAAGGCCCGAGTCCGCCATGAAATTCTCCGAACGCTGGTTGCGCACGCTCGTCGATCCGCCGCTCGACACGGCGGCGCTTTGCGAGGCGCTGACGATGGCGGGCTTCGAGGTCGAGGACGTGGCCCCCGCCGCGCCGTCCTTCACCAACGTCGTCGCCGGCACGATCACCGCCGTTGTGCCGCATCCGAACGCCGATCGGCTGCGCGTGTGCACGGTCGACGTCGCGCGCGACGGATCGCTGACCATCGTCTGCGGGGCGCCCAATGCGGCCGCCGGCATGCGCGTGCCGGTGGCGCTGCCCGGCGCGACGCTTCCCGGCGGACAGACGATCGCGCGCACGACGATGCGCGGCGTCGAATCGCACGGGATGCTTTGCTCGGCGCGCGAGCTCGGCGTGTCGGACGACGCGTCCGGCCTGCTCGCACTGCCCTCGACGATCGGCGCCGGCGCCGACGTCCGCGAGGCGCTCACGCTCGACGATGCGCTGATCACGATCAAGCTCACGCCGAACCGTCCCGATTGCCTGTCGCTCGTCGGCATTGCGCGCGAAGTGTCCGCGATCACGTGCGCGCCGCTGGCGCTGCCCGCGCTGAAGCCGTCGCCGGTCACGATCGAAGCGACGCGCGGCGTGCGCGTCGAGGACGACGATGCGTGCCCCCGCTTCGCCGCACGCATCATCGAAGGCATCGATGCGCGCGCGCCGACGCCGGCGTGGATGAAGGAGCGCATCGAGCGCTCGGGCATCCGCTCGATCTCCGCCGTCGTCGACATCACGAACTACGTGATGCTGGAGCTGGGACAGCCTTTGCACGCATACGACGACCGCCTGCTCGAAGGCGACATCGTCGTGCGCTTCGCGCGCGAGGGCGAGACGCTCACGCTGCTCAATGGCCAGGCGCTGCCGCTCGAGCCCGATCTCCTGCTCGTCTGCGACAGCGTGAAGCCCCTCGGGCTCGCCGGGATCATGGGCGGCGAGCACTCGGGCATCGCCGACGACACGACGACCGTCTATCTCGAAGGCGCGTTCTGGAACCCCGCGGTGATCCAGGGCAAGATGCGCCGCCTGGGCTTCACCAGCGACGCCGGCTATCGCTTCGAGCGCGGCGTCGATTTCGAGCTCGGGCCGGTCGGCGTCGAGCGCGCCACCGCGCTGATCCTCGAGATCTGCGGCGGGCGCGCCGGTCCCCTGTCCGACGCGCGTGGCATCTTCCCCGCGCGCGCTCCCGTGCGGTTGCGCAGCGCACGCGCCGCACGCGTGCTCGGCATGCCGATCGCGCCGGATGCGATAGCCGGTGTCTTCACGCGGCTGCGGCTTGCGTTCGTCCCCGAGGGCGACGACTTCGTCGTCACGCCGCCGTCGTTTCGCTTCGACCTCGCGATCGAGGAGGACCTGATCGAGGAGGTGGCGCGTATCCAGGGCTACCACACCATTCCCGCCGCGCCACGCCCGCACGTGCAGACGATGCTGCCGGACCCCGAGTCGCGCCGCGACGCGGCTGCGATCAAGCGCCGGCTGGTCGACCGCGACTGGCAGGAAGTCGTCACGTTCAGCTTCGTCGCGAGCGACGACGAGCGCGCGCTCGACCCTGAAAGCCGGCCGATCGCGGTGCTGAATCCCATCGCCGCGCAGCGCGACGTGATGCGCACGACGCTCCTGCCCGGGCTCATCGAGACGTTGCGCACGAACCTCAAGCGCAACCTGCCGCGCGTGCGCGTGTTCGAGGTCGGGCGCGTGTTCGCGCGCGACGACCTCGCGCAGCCGCTGCGCATCGGCGGGCTCGCGCACGGGCCCGCGAACCCGGAGCAATGGGGCCTGCCGCTGCGCCTCGTGGACATCTTCGACGTGAAGGGCGACCTCGCTGCACTCGCTTCTCCGCTCGTTCTGACGACGACGGCGCGCGCAAAGCCGTGGCTTCATCCGGGTCGCAGCGCCGAAGTGCAGATCGACGGCAACGTTGCGGGATGGCTCGGGGAGCTGCATCCGCGACTCGCGCGCCACTTCGAGCTGCCTGCGCCGCCAACCGTATTCGAGGTGGATCTCGCGGCGCTGACGCGCGCGCCGACGCCGCGGGCGCACCCGGTGTCGCGCCTGCCGGCGATCCGCCGCGACCTCGCGATCGTCATCAATGAAAACATAGAAGTTGCCAGTATTCTTAACGCAATTCGTGAACTCTCGGTACCGGAAATCGAGGCACTCGACGTGTTCGACGTCTACCGCGGCCCCGAACTGCCGAACGGCAGGAAAAGCGTTGCGATTCTGGTGCTTATGCGACATACTGAACGTACTTTGACCGAGGTCGACGGGGAGCGCGTCATGGCCACCCTGCTCGCCACGTTGCATACCCGGTTCGGCGCCACTCTGAGACAGGCTCCCCGATGACGCTCACCAAAGCCGAACTCGCCGACCTCCTCTTCGAACAGCTCGGCCTCAACAAGCGCGAGGCGAAGGACATGGTCGAGCGCTTCTTCGAGGAGATCCGCACCGCGCTCGAGGAGGGACGCAGCGTCAAGCTGTCGGGATTCGGCAATTTCCAGTTACGCGAAAAGCCGCAGCGACCCGGCCGCAACCCGAAGACGGGAGAGGAAATCCCGATCACCGCGCGCCGCGTCGTGACCTTCCACGCAAGCCAGAAGTTGAAGGCCATGGTCGAAGCGGCGAACCATGCCCGAAGCCAGCCGAGCTAAGGCACCGCTGCCGCCGATCCCCGCCAAGCGCTATTTCACGATTGGCGAGGTGAGCGAGCTCTGCGCGGTGAAGCCGCACGTGCTGCGCTACTGGGAGCAGGAGTTCTCGCAGCTCAAGCCGGTCAAACGGCGCGGCAACCGCCGGTACTACCAGCACCACGAGGTGCTGCTCATCCGGCGCATACGCGACCTGCTCTACGAGCAGGGCTTCACGATCAACGGCGCGCGGCACCGGCTCGATTCGGAATCGGCCGAGCCGCGCGCGGCCGCCCGCGCGAGCGGCGCGTCGGTGGCGACATCCGCGCCCGCCGATCCGGTACGTCGTCTCGACGCCACGGCGCTGCGTCAGGAGCTGCAGGAAATCCGGCGGCTGCTCGAACCGTCGCGCTGAGCGCGACGGTATAATCCAAAGTCCGGTCGGGGCGTAGCGCAGCCTGGTAGCGCACCTGCATGGGGTGCAGGGGGTCGAGTGTTCGAATCACTTCGCCCCGACCAATTCATCTTCGCCGGTCGAAGCGCCTGCTTCACGTCGCGGCGCCCTCCTGAGTCGATGCCTCGATGAGCCGTAACGACCCGTACGCCTGCGGCAGCGGCAAGCGCTTCAAGCACTGCCACGGCGCGCTCGAGTCCGGTGCGCCCTCCGCGTCCCCCGCGCCGTCGGCCTTGCATCTCGAGGCGCTCGCCGTGCACCGCACGGGCGCGCTGCGGCGCGCCGAGACGCTGTACCGCCGCGCGCTCGAGCGCGACCCCGCTGATCTCGATTCGCTCCACATGCTGGGCGTCGTGCATTTCGAGCGGATGCGCTATCGCGAGGCGCTCGCGCTCCTGTGGGACGCATGCGAGCGCTCGGGGTGGAACGATCCCGTATTTCGCCACAACCTCGGCCTCGTGCTCGCCAAGCTCATCACGCCGCAAGCGGACGAGCGCCAGGAAGCGCTCGTC
>JBLMWW010000119.1:0-20609 GCA_050257435.1 Rudaea sp. | reverse complement strand
CGGGCCGTCGTCGCGGCGGTGAACCGCGGCGTCGCCAGGCGCGCGCTCGCGATCGCGGCGCCGGTCGGCGTCGCGGCCTGATTCGAAGCGGAGGAAGCCATGGCGGACCATCTGATCATCTTCGACACCACGCTGCGCGACGGCGAGCAAAGCCCGGGCGCGTCGATGACGAAGGACGAGAAGCTGCGCATCGCGCGCCAGCTCGAGCGGCTGCGCGTCGACGTGATCGAGGCGGGGTTCCCCGCCTCGTCGAACGGCGACTTCGAGGCCGTGCACGACATCGCGCGGGCGATCACCGAGAGCACGGTATGCGGCCTTGCGCGTGCCAACGAGAACGACGTCCGGCGCGCCGGCCTGGCGCTGAAGCCCGCGCGTTCGATGCGCATCCATACGTTCATCGCGAGCTCGCCGATCCACATGCAGATGAAGCTGCGGATGACGCCCGAACAGGTGCTCGAGCAGGCCGTGAAGGCGATCGGCTGGGCTCGCGAATACACCGACAACGTCGAGTTCTCGCCCGAGGACGCCGGGCGGTCCGAGCCCGACTTCCTCTGCCGCCTGATCGAGGCTGCCATCGCGGCGGGCGCGACGACGATCAACATTCCCGACACCGTCGGCTACACGATGCCCTGGCAGTTCGGCGCGCTGATCAAGTCGTTGCGCGAGCGCATCCCGAATTCCGAGCGCGCCGTGTGGTCGGTGCACTGCCACAACGACCTCGGCGTCGCGGTTGCCAACTCGCTCGCGGCGGTGATGAACGGAGCGCGGCAGGTGGAATGCACGGTGAACGGGCTCGGCGAGCGGGCAGGGAATGCATCGCTCGAGGAGATCGTGATGGCGGTGCGCACGCGCAAGGACGTCTTCCCATGCACGACGCGCATCGACGCCACGCAGATCGTCCCGGCGTCGAAGCTCGTGTCGGGAATCACCGGCTTCCCCGTGCAGCCCAACAAGGCGATCGTCGGCGCGAACGCGTTTGCGCACGAGTCGGGCATCCACCAGGACGGCGTGCTGAAGCACCGCGAGACCTACGAGATCATGCGCGCGGAGGACGTGGGCTGGCACGCGAACAAGCTGGTGCTCGGCAAGCTGTCGGGCCGCAACGCGTTCAAGACGCGCCTCGTCGAGCTCGGCATCGACCTGCCCGACGACGAGGCGATCAACGTCGCGTTCGCGCGCTTCAAGGAGCTAGCCGACAAGAAGGGCGAGCTGTTCGACGAGGACCTGCAGGCGCTCGTGTCCGACGAAGGCATCGTCGCCCCGCACGAGCACTACAAGCTCGCTGCGCTCAAGGTGACGTCGGAGACCGGGACGGTCCCGCACGCGCGCGTGATGATGACCATCGGCGACACGGAAGTGGTCGCCGAGGCCGCCGGCGATGGGCCCGTCGACGCGGTCTTCAAGGCGATCGAGCGGATGGCGGGCTCGCGCGCGAGCATGTTGCTCTACTCGGTGAACGCGATCACCGGCGGCACCGATGCGCAGGGCGAGGTGACCGTGCGCCTCGAGCAGAACGGCCGCATCGTCAACGGCCTGGGCGCCGACACCGACATCATCGTCGCCTCGGCGAAGGCGTACATCAATGCGTTGAATCGGCTGCACGACGGCATCCTGCGCGTCAATCCGCAGCTCGCGGCCTGACGCCGTTCAAGCCGGCGCCCGTGGCGCGCGGGCGCCTCTAGTACCATACGCGGAAAGGACGCGGCGTCTTCCGCGCCGCGTCCTCCGTCTCGCGCCAGGGCGCCGCACGCTACCCGGCGTCCCCCGACCGTCCCATCCCGGATTCACATGACCATGAACGTCCCGCGCTACGGCCCCGGCATCGAAGTCACGGCGGAAGTAACCCCCGAATTCGCGCAGGTGCTGACGCCCGAAGCGCTCGCGTTCGCCGCGCGCCTGTCGCGCGCCTTCGGTGCACGCCGCACCGAGCTCCTCGCGCGCCGCGTCGCGCGCCAGGTGAAGTTCGACGCCGGCGAGATGCCGGATTTCCTCACCGAGACGCGCGAGATCCGCGAAGGCGACTGGACCTGTGCCCCGGTGCCCGCCGATATCGCCGATCGACGCGTCGAGATCACCGGCCCCGTCGACCGCAAGATGATCATCAACGCGCTCAACTCGGGCGCGAACGTGTTCATGGCGGACTTCGAGGATGCGAACACGCCGCTTTGGAGCAACAACGTGCAGGGTCAGCTCAACCTGCGCGACGCGATCAGGCGCCGCATCGACTACGTGTCGCCGGAGGGCAAGGCGTACAAGCTCGGCGAGCGCACCGCGACGCTCTTCGTCCGCCCGCGCGGTTGGCACCTGCCGGAGAAGCACGTCATCGTCGACGGCGAGCCGATCGCCGGCGCGATCTTCGACTTCGCGCTCTATTTCTTCCACAACGGGAAGGAGCTGCTGGCGCGCGGCAGCGGGCCGTACTTCTACCTGCCGAAGCTCGAAAGCCACCTCGAGGCGCGGCTTTGGAACGACATCTTCGTGATGGCGCAGGACGACCTCGGCGTCCCCCGCGGGACGATCAAGGCGACGGTGCTGATCGAGACGATCCTCGCGGCCTTCGAGATGGACGAGATCCTCTACGAGCTGCGGCAGCATTCGGCCGGCCTCAACGCCGGGCGCTGGGACTACATCTTCAGCTGCATCAAGAAATTCCGCAGCAACCGCGACTTCTGCCTCGCGGATCGCGCGCTCGTCACGATGACGACGCATTTCATGAAGAGCTACGCCGAGCTCCTCGTGAAGACCTGCCATCGCCGCAACGTGCACGCGATGGGCGGGATGGCGGCGCAAATCCCGGTGAAGAACGACGAGGCGGCGAACGCGGCCGCATTCGCGAAGGTGCAGGCCGACAAGGAACGCGAGGCGACGCAGGGCCACGACGGGACCTGGGTCGCGCATCCGGGGCTCGTCCCGGTCGCACGCGAGGCCTTCGACCGCCTCATGCCCGGGAAGAACCAGATCGCGAGCGCGAAACGCGACGACGTGCGCGTTTCCGCCGGCGATCTATTGCGCTTCGAGCCCGAGCATCCGATCACCGACGCCGGGCTGCGCCTCAACATCAACGTGGCGATCCAGTACATCGGCGCGTGGCTCGCGGGGCAGGGCGCCGTACCGATCTTCAACCTGATGGAAGACGCCGCCACCGCCGAGATCTCGCGCTCGCAGGTCTGGCAATGGATTCGCTCGCCCAAGGGCAAGCTCGACGACGGCCGCAAGGTGACGAAGGAACTGGTCGCGGCGATGATTCCCCAGGAGCTCGCGAAGATCCGCGGCCTGCTGGGCGACGCCTATGGCGAGGGTCGCTACGACGAGGCGTCGCGCATTTTCTCGAACCTCGTCGAAAGCGATACGTTCGTGGAGTTCCTGACGCTGCCGGCGTACGAGCTCCTCCCCTGAGTCATAAACGACATCTATCGATTGAATTGTCATAGTCGATTGGACAGCACCGCGGCGGCGAAGCAGAATGGGTCGCTGTCCGGCGTTACCGCCGGCGTGCATCGTCATCACGCCCCGCGCGCGGCAGGGCGGTCAACACGAGGAGAGCATCGATGAAACCACTCAAAGGCACGAAGACGCACGACAACCTGAAGGCCGCGTTCGCCGGCGAGTCGCAGGCGAACCGCCGCTACCTCTACTTCGCGAACAAGGCCGACGTGGAAGGCCAAAACGACGTCTCGGCGCTGTTCCGCTCCACCGCCGAGGGCGAGACGGGGCATGCGCACGGCCACCTCGACTACCTCGCCGCGGTCGGTGATCCGGCAACCGATCTTCCGATCGGCTCGAGCCGCGAAAACCTGAAGGCCGCCGTCGCCGGCGAGACGCACGAGTACACCGACATGTACCCCGGCATGGCGAAGACGGCGCGCGGCGAAGGCTTCGACGAGATCGCCGACTGGTTCGAGACGCTTGCGAAGGCGGAGCGCTCGCACGCGAACCGGTTCCAGAAGGCGCTCGACTCGCTCGCCGACTGACGCCGCGGGATCGGGACGCGGCCGCGCCCGCTGCATGACGACGCAAACCGAAGGCAACCTCCAGGCACCGACGCGCCATCCGCTGGACTGGCGCAATCCGGAGTTCTACGACGAGGCAGCGCTCTACAGGGAGCAGGAGCGCATCTTCGAGATCTGCCACGGTTGCCGGCGTTGCATCTCGCTGTGCGGCGCGTTCCCGACGCTGTTCGATCTCGTCGACAACAGCCAGACGATGGAGATCGACGGCGTCGCGAAGGAGGACTACTGGAAGGTCGTCGACCAGTGCTACCTCTGCGATCTCTGCTACATGACGAAATGCCCCTACGTTCCACCGCATCCTTGGAACGTCGATTTCCCGCACGTCATGCTGCGGGGCAAGGCGATCAAGTTCCGTAAGGGCGACTTCAAGGCGCGTGACCGGCTGCTTACGAGCACCGACGCCGTGGGAAAGCTCGCGACGATTCCGATCGTCGTGAAGGCCGTGAACCGGGCGAACGCGTCGCCGCCGATGCGCAAGCTCATGGAAAAGGTGCTGGGCGTGGCCTCCGAGGCGTGGCTGCCGCCATATGCGGAGCAGCGGTTCCGCTCCGCGGTGCCGCCTTCGCTGGCGTGGCCGGCGCGCGACGGGGAGCGCACGCCGGGCAAGGTCGCGATCTTCGCGGACTGCTACGTCAACTACAACGAGCCGTCGATCGGCCACGATCTGCTGAAGCTCCTCGCCCACGCGCGCGTGCCCTACACGCTGGTGGAGCGCGAGGCGTGCTGCGGGATGCCGAAGCTCGAGCTCGGCGACCTCGCCACCGTCGAAGCGTTGAAGCAGGTCAACATTCCGGCGCTCGCGCCGCTCGCGCGGGCGGGCTACGCGATCATGACCGTCGTCCCGTCGTGCACGCTCATGTTCAAGCACGAGCTGCCGCTTCTGTTTCCCGAGGACGACGACGTCAAGGCCGTGTCGGAGGCGATGTTCGATCCCTTCGAATATTTCGTGGCGCGGGAGCGCGACGGGCTGCTCGAGCGGCCGACGGGGCACGCGCTCGGCAAGGTGAGCTACCACATCCCCTGTCATTCGCGCGTGCAGAACATGGGGCAGAAGACGCGCGAGGTCCTCGAGTGGATTCCGGGGACGTCGGTCGACACCGTCGAGCGCTGCTCGGGCCACGACGGCACGTGGGGCATCAAGCGCGAGTACTTCGACGACTCGATGAAGATCGGCAAGCCGGTGTTCCGGCGCATGGAGGAGTCCGAGCCCGACTACCTGAGCTCCGACTGCCCGATCGCCGGCCGGCGCATCGAGGAGGGAATCGTGCAGGGTGGCGCGCCGCAGAAGCGGGCCCGGAAGGCGCATCCGCTGACGCTGTTGCGAATCGCCTATGGGATCGAGTGAGGTCGGGATGCCCAGGATCACGCGCGAGAGCCTGCTGACGCTCGAGGCCTATGCAAAGGAGCGCCCGGCGCTCCGGGCGCGCGCGGTCGAGCACAAGAGGCGGCGCACCGCGCATCTCGGGGATCACCTGACGCTGCTCTTCGAGGACGAGCTCACGATCCGCTACCAGATCCAGGAGATGCTGCGCATCGAGAAGACGTTCGACGAGGCCGGCATCCAGGACGAGCTCGACGCCTACAACCCGCTCGTGCCCGACGGCACGAACCTCAAGGCGACGATGCTGATCGAGTACGAGGACATCGACGCGCGGCGCGAGGCGTTGGCGAAGCTCAAGGGCATCGAGGATCGCGTGTGGCTGCGCGTCGCCGACGCGCCGCCCCTGTTCGCGATCGCCGACGAGGACCTCGAGCGCGAGACCGAGCAGAAGACCTCGTCGGTGCATTTCCTGCGCTTCGAGCTGACGCCGGCGATGATTGCCGGATTCAAGGGCGGTGCGAACGTCGCGCTGGGCGTCGATCACCCGGAATACAAGGCGGAGATCGCGTCGCTGCGCGCGCCGCTACGCGAGTCGCTAAAGGCCGACCTGGCGTAGGCAAAGACCCGATGCTTCAGTCGCGGAAGTTCTGGTACTGCAGCGGGTAGTCGGTGATCGATTTGCGCACGAGCGCGATCGCCGACTGCAGATCGTCCTTCTTGGCCCCCGACACGCGGATGGCGTCGCCCTGGATCGACGCCTGCACCTTGAGCTTGCCCTCCTTGACGAGCTTGACGATCTTCTTCGCGAGGTCCTGCTCGACGCCCGTGCGCACGGTCACTGCCTGCTTCACCTTGTTGCCGGAAATTTTTTCCGCGTCGCCGTACTCGAGCGAGCGGATGTCGACCTGTCGCTTGGTGAGCTTCGCGACCAGGATATCGGTCACCTGCCGGAGCTTGAACTCGTCGTCGGCGAAGAGCGTCATCGCCTTGCCGTCGTATTCGACCCGCGCGTCGGAGCCCTTGAAGTCGAAGCGCGTCGAGATCTCCTTGTTCGCCTGGTCGATGGCGTTGCGCACTTCCACCTGATTCACTTCGGAGACGATGTCGAAAGAGGGCATTGCGCGGCTCCCGTCCACACGAGCCCTGACGCTAGCACGCGCTGTCGGCCTACGCAAACCCGCATCCTAAATCCCAACCCCTGTCTTCCATGAACCGTGCCGCCAGCGCGGGTCTAACCAGGGAGGCGATGTGACCTCGCACCCTTGGAGATTCATCATGAGGCCTGTTCATGCTCGACGCGCGGCGCTTCTTGCCGGGCTTACGACGGTTTTCCTCGCCGCACCCCCGGCGTCCGCGCAATTCCAGGCGCATGACGCAGACGTTCCGTACACGACGGGTGGCATCACGAGCGACGAGGCCGACGCGCTGCGTGCAAAGGCGCGCGACTACTCGCTCGAGGTGACGATGGCGGCGCCGGGCGAAGTTCCCGGCTACAACGACTTCGTCGCCGGTGCCGCCGTGCGCGTCCTCGACGCCGGCGGCAACGTCGTGCTCGACGCGCGGGACACGGGGCCGATCCTCCTCGCCAACCTGCCTCCCGGCGATTACACGCTCGAGGCCGCCGACGACGGCCGCGCGCAGACGCGGCATGTCCGCGTGGGCCCGAGCGGGCGCCGCACGCAGGTCACGTTCCTCTGGCGCTAGCCCGGTGAAATATCCGGGCTGGCCGCGCTATTCCAGCGCGTCGATCGACCGCGGCCAGCTGTGGTGCAACAGCCGTGAGAGCGCGCGGTCGGCGAGCACCTTGCCGCCCGTCTGGCAACGCGCGCAATAGTTGCACTCGTTCTCGGCGTACACGATCCGTTGCACGGGCGCGCCGCAGTCTGGGCAGGGCTTGCCGTAGCGGCCGTGTACGGCCATTTCCGGCCGAAACGCCGTAACCTTTTCGGGAAAGCCGCTTCCAGCCTGCGTGCGCAATCGCTCGGTCCAAAGATCGAGCACCTCGCGCGCGGCGTGATAGAGCCGCCCGATCTCATCGGCGCCGAGCCTTTGCGTGTGCGCGATCGGCGAAAGCCGCGCGCGATGCAGTATCTCGTCGGAGTACGCGTTGCCGATGCCGCTGAAAGACCGGGGATCGGTGAGCGCGCGCTTCAGCGTGTGATTCTCGGCCGTGAGCCGCGCGGCGAACGTCGCGCAGTCGATGGCGGCGATCTCGAGGCCGGGCGCCTTGAGCGACGCCAGCGCGCTCTCCCCTTGCACGACGTGAATGGCCGCGCGCCGCCGCGTGCCCGCTTCGGTGAGCGCGAGCCGTCCGTTCGCAAAGTGCAGCACCGCGAGCGTGATGCGCGCAGGCGGCTTGCCGGGACCCGCGAGCCATCGCAGCCGGCCCGCGATCATCAGGTGGATGACGACGAAGAGGCTTCCCTCGAACTCGATCGCGATGCGCTTGCCGAGCCTGCGCACGCCAACGACCCGCCGTCCCTCGGCCTCCCCGATCGGTGGTACCGCGGTGCGCAGCACGAACGGATGCACGACGTCCGCGCGTGCGAGCACCTGTCCCGCGATCCGCGCGGCCAGCGCCTCGCAGTAGACGGTGACGTCCGGGAGCTCGGGCATGACGTTGCTAGAATCAATTCGCCGACACCGCGCGAAGCCTGCTCAATGACCTGGCGACCGCGGGCCCGCTAAAAGGCTAAGTGCCATAGGTGTGCAAGGAAGTCGGACTGCGTCCGGTCGAAGATGCGCGCACAGGCTGCGTCTGCTCAGGGACTTCCGAATTGTCACCTTCGGATCGAACGGCGCCACGAACGGACGGCCATCCGCGGGACAAACCGGTCGTCAGGCGTCCGCGTGAATTGGGCGCCAAGGTGTCCGCTGCTCCAGCAACACGGGCTCAGAAGGTGAACCGGCCCGCGTGCCGCGCAGCACAGGTAGTCGGCACCGAGAACCCACGCGCCGCGCCGACGCCGCCAGGCGCGGCGAACTCGCTCTCGACGAAGGACGGCACCGAGGAGAAATTGTCGGTTAGGTTGTCAACGAGTACCCGGATCGCGACGCTGTCGGCCGCTTTGAGGGCGCTCACAGGGTCGCCGCCTTGGCGTGGCGACTTGGCGCAGGCGAGGGGACCGGCGGGCCAAAGTCCAATGCTGGTCGTTCATGAGTGTACGCCCACAGTGTCTCCTTTGCGTCGCTCTGCGACCATCGCTGACCGGCCCATGAGCGCTGGCACCGATAGCAGACCTGCGAGCCTCTGCGCGCGGATGATGGGTATATTCCGGCCATGGGCGTTTTTCGTTCCGCACCACGGGTGCTGAAAGAGAAAGCATGAAACAGTCCCGGCGCAGACTGCTTCTGCTCGCCACGCTGCTCGTGCCAATCGTCGCTCGGCCGCGGGAGGCGATGAAGCCGTATCGAATCGGCTTGCTCACGACCGGCGCCGGCGCGCCGAACCCACTCCAGCAGAGCCTGGCAGAGTTGGGATACGTCGAAGGCCGCGACATGGTTATCGAGCGTCGGACATCCGCGGGGAGAATCGAGCGACTCGACGCCTTGGCGCTAGACCTCGTACGCCTGAAGATGGACGTCATCGTGGCGGCCAATCCAGCTTCCGTCATGAGCGCCAAGCGCGCGACCACGACGATTCCAATCGTCATGATGCACACTCCTGATCCGGTTCAATTGGGTCTGATCGCCAGCCTCGCGAGACCGGGCGGCAATATCACCGGCGTCACGACTTTGAGCGCCAGGGTGAGCATCAAGCAGCTCGAGCTCTTCAAGGAGGCCGTTCCCCGATTGACGCGGGTCACCGTGGTCTGGAATCCGGACAACCCGTGGCATGGTGCGACCGTCGACGCGATAGAACGCGACGCCGGCGCGATGGGGCTTCAGGCTCAACCCATGAAAATCCACGGGCCCGACGGCTTTGACGGCGCCTTCCGAGCGATGATAGGCGAGGGGAGCCAGGGAGTACTGGTATTGGCGGATCCGACGACATACTTTCACAGACGGCGATTGGCGGAACTCGCGATACGGCATCGGCTGCCCATGATGGGCAGCCTGTCTGATTATGCTGAAGCGGGGAGCCTCCTATCGTACTGGGCGAACACCACCGATGTCTATCGCCGAGTGGCGAGTTTCGTCGACAGGATTCTCAAGGGCGCGAAGCCGGGCGACCTACCTGTCGAGCAGCCGACCAAATTCGAGCTGATTGTCAATCTGAGGACCGCCAAAGCACTCGGTATCACGATCCCGCAAGCCTTTCTCCTGCGCGCCGATCGAGTCATCGAATGATTGGCGCGCAAACGGACGTACATCCGTAATCGCGCGTCGTCCGAGCCGACATGCGCCGGTCTCCACATTTCATTCCGCTTCAGCGGCGTGTGGGACGTGCTTAGTTGAGGCCCGCCATGCGTCAACGATCTCGCGGCGATGCGGGATCCTTCGACGTACTGATCACGCCCAACCCGAAGCAGGAGCGCGCGCTCGAGCTGATTGAGCAGATCCGGATGTAGACGGAAACCGGAATCCTCAAACTACGCGCAACCCTTTGGCGCGTTCGTTCAGCGATCAGAGGAACTTCGGACTAAACTAATCCGTTTCGCGCCTGCACGACGCCACCATGTCCCACATCCTGCAGTCCCTGCCGGTCGGCCAGAAGGTCGGCATCGCGTTCTCCGGCGGCCTCGACACGAGCGCCGCGATCGCGTGGATGCGCGAGCACGGCGCGATTCCCTATGCCTACACCGCCAATCTCGGCCAGCCCGACGAGCGCGACTACGACGACATCCCGCGACGGGCACGGACCTATGGCGCACAGGAGGCGCGGCTCGTCGATTGCCGCGCGGCGCTCGTCGCAGAAGGCATCGCCGCGCTGCAGGCCGGCGCCTTCCACATCGCGACGGCCGGCAACACGTACTTCAACACGACGCCGCTGGGCCGCGCGGTGACCGGCACGATGCTCGTCGTCGCCATGCGCGAGGACGACGTGCACATCTGGGGCGACGGCAGCACGTTCAAGGGCAACGACATCGAGCGCTTCTACCGCTACGGACTCCTCGCCAACCCGAACCTGCAGATCTACAAGCCGTGGCTCGACGCGCGCTTCATCGACGAGCTCGGCGGCCGCAGGGAGATGTCGGCGTACCTCGCGCGCGCCGGCCTCGATTACAGGACGAGCGCGGAGAAGGCGTACTCGACCGATTCCAACCTCCTCGGAGCCACGCACGAAGCCAAGGACCTCGAATTCCTCGACAAGGGCATCGCCATCGTCGAGCCGATCATGGGCGTCGCGTTCTGGCGCGACGGCGTGGCGATCGCGCGCGAGCGCGTGTCGGTGCGCTTCGACGAGGGCCGGCCCGTGGCGCTCAACGGCATCGAGTACGACGACCCCGTCGCGCTGCTGGTGGAAGCGAACGCGATCGGCGGACGGCACGGCCTCGGCATGAGCGACCAGATCGAGAACCGGATCATCGAAGCGAAGAGCCGCGGGATTTACGAGGCGCCGGGCATGGCGCTGCTGCACGTCGCGTACGAGCGCCTGGTGACCGGCATTCACAACGAGGACACGATCGAGCAGTACCGCGGCAACGGGCGCCGCCTCGGCCGCCTGCTCTACCAGGGACGCTGGTTCGACCCGCAGTCGATGATGCTGCGCGAAACCGCGCAGCGCTGGGTCGCGCGCGCCGTGACCGGCGAGGTGACGCTGGAGCTGCGCCGCGGCAACGACTATTCGATTCTCGACACGACGAGCCCGAACCTCACGTACAGGCCCGAGCGCCTGACGATGGAAAAGGAACGATCCGCGTTCTCGCCGCAGGACCGCATCGGGCAGCTCACGATGCGCAACCTCGACATCGCCGACACGCGCGAGAAGCTTCTCACCTACATGCGGGCCGGCCTGCTCCAGGGGTCCGGGGACGCGCTCCTGCCGCGCATCGCCGGCGAGCCGGGGGACGAGCCCGGCGCGAAGTAGGTCCGCTCCGAACAGGCCCTAATCGACCTTCAGCCCGACCTTCTTGATGACGGGCGCCCAGCGCTCGGCTTCGCCTTGCACCAGCGCGCCGAACGCCTGCGGCGTGCCGCCGATCAGGTCGAAGCCGAAGCCGTGCATCTTCTGCGCGACATCGGGCTCCTTGAGGATCGCGTTCATCTCGGTGTTCAGCCGGTCGATGATCGGCTGCGGCGTGCCGGCGCGCACCATCACGCCGTTCCACGCGAGCGCCTCGAAGCCCGGGTAGCCGGATTCGGCGATGGTCGGCAGGTCGGGGAGCAGCGGGAAGCGCTTCGCCGTCGTCACTGCGAGCGCGCGCAACGCGCCGGCCTTGATCTGCGCCTGAAGCGGCTGCATCACGGCAAACATCATCTGCGTCTCGTTCTGCACGGTCGACTTGACCGCGGGCGGCGAGCCGTTGAACGGCACGTGCACCGCGTCGAAGCCCGCGACGCTCTTGAAGAGCTCCATGTTGAGATGCGACGAGCTGCCGTTGCCGACCGACGCGTAGTTGAGCTTGCCCGGATTCGCCTTCGCGTACGCGACGAGCTCCTGCACCGAGCGCACGGGCAACGATGCGTTGACGGCGAGCACGTTCGGCTGGCTCGACGTGATGATGACGGGCGCCAGGTCCTTCTGCACGTCGTAGGGAAGCTTCTGCAGCAGCGGCGCGAATGACAGCGGGCCGTTGAACGCGAGCACCATCGTATAGCCGTCCGGCGCCGAATGGGCGACATCCGCGGTCGCGACGGTGCCGCCGGCGGCGGGCTTGTTCTCGACCACGACCGGCTGGCCGAGGCGATCCTTGAGCTTGTCGGCGATCGTGCGGCCGAGCACGTCGATGGAGCTGCCCGCGGGCGCGGACATGATGAATTTGATCGGCCGATCCGGCCACGTTTCGGCGTGCACGAGCGGCGCGAGCGCAAGCGCGAGGACCGCGAGCGAGAGACGTTTCAGCATGCGTGTGCTCCAGCGAATGAACCGATTCAGAGGCGCTTCGACGCGAGAGGTCTATCGGGTCGGACCCCGACTTCGCGGTCCATCGGGGTCGGCTCCGATTCGGTACGGAATTTCGACTCCGACCCGATCGGACTGCGTTCGGCATCGAATCCCGATCGGACCCTAATCGGCGACACGGCCGCAGACGAGGTATTCGAGCAGCGCCTTCTGCGTGTGCAGCCGATTCTCGGCCTCGTCCCAGACGACGCTTTGCGGGCCGTCGATCACCTCGGCTGCGACTTCCTCGCCGCGATGCGCGGGCAGGCAATGCATGAACAGCGCTTCGCGGTTCGCGCGCCGCATCATCGCGGCGTCGACCTGCCAGTGCATGAATGCGCGCCGGCGCGCCTCGCGCTCCGCCTCGAACCCCATGCTGGTCCACACGTCGGTGGTGACGAGGTCGGCGCCCTCGCATGCGGCCTCGGGGTCCTCGAACACCACGCAATGGCGCGTATCGCCCGCGCCGGCGGGGGGTGCGTAGCCCGGCGGCGACGACACGTGCACGCGAAAACCGAAGATCGGCGCCGCCTGCAGCCACGTCGCGCACATGTTGTTGGGGTCGCCGATCCAGGCCACCGTCTTGCCCTCGATCGAGCCGCGATGCTCGGCGAACGTATAGATGTCGGCCAGGACCTGGCATGGGTGGTATTCGTTGGTGAGCCCGTTGATGACGGGCACGCGCGAATACGCGGCGAAGCGCTCGATGATCGTCTGCTCGAACGTGCGGATCATGACCACGTCCACCATCCTCGATACGACGCGCGCGACGTCCTCGATCGGCTCGCCGCGCGATAGCTGCGTGTCACCGCGGGTGAGATTGATCGCGATGCCGCCGAGCTGGTTCATGCCGGCCTCGAACGAGACGCGCGTGCGCGTCGAGGCCTTCTCGAACACCATGGCGAGCGTGCGATCGCGCAGCGGCTGGTAGAGCTCGTAGCGCTTGAATCGCTCCTTGATCCAGCGCGTGCGCTGGAACAGATGGTCGAATTCCGCGCGCGAGAAATCCCGGAATTGGAGGAAGTGCCTGGGCGGCGGAGCGGCCATCGGATGCGGGGTGGCCCCGCTCGAGGCGCCGGCCGTCGAAACGCCCAAGTCTAGCACGCGCTCCTCACGGCACCTTCGGCGCGCCGGAGGCGACGAGAATGCGATTGCGCCCGGCGTCCTTCGCCGCGTAGAGCGCGCGGTCCGCGGCGCCGAGGAGATCGGCGAACGTTTCGCCGTGCCGTCCGAGCACCGCGACGCCGGCGGAGAACGTGAAGCCGCCCAGAAGCGCGCCGTTCCACTCGATGCGCAGGTCGCGCAAGCGCGCCGCGAGGCTCGCGAGCGCCTTTTCGGCGCCCGGCGCGTCGGCGTCGGGCAGCACGATGCAGAACTCCTCGCCGCCGTAGCGGCACACGACGTCCGCCGGCCGCAGCGCCATCGGCAGGACGCGGCCGATCTCCCGCAACACCAGGTCGCCCGCGGGATGCCCGTGCCGATCGTTGACGAGCTTGAAATGGTCGAGGTCGACGAGCGCGAGCGAGAGCGCCGCGTGGCGCCGCCCCGCGGATCCGATCAGGCCCGGCATGATCGAATCGAGATAGCGTCGATTGAAGAGCTGCGTCAGCGGGTCGTGCACGGCCTCGACGGCGAGCTGGGCCTGCAGTGCCTCGACTTGGATCATCTTGTGCGAAAGGTCGGCGTTGACCCGCGCGAGCTCCTCGTTGAGCCGCTCCGTCTCGCGCCGCTGTGCGAGCGCGCGATCGCGCTCGGTGCGGGCGCGCTCGAGCTCGTGCTCGACGCGCAGCAGGTAGTACTTGGCGCTCGCGCGGTGCGACAGGCGCCGCGTCTGCGCAGCGAGCAGGTGCTGCGCGCATGCGTAAGCGGCCTCGAATTCGCGCAGGCCGGCGTGCCGCTCGGCGAGCCTCGACCAGGCCTTGCACTCGGTCGGAAGAAAGCGCAGGCGCTGCGCCGCTTCCGCCGCCTGCGTCAGCCGCGCGGTCGCGTCGGCAGCGCCGCACGCGTCGGCGACGACCGCGTCGGCCCACAGGCTGTGCACGTCGTTGAATCCGCCCGGGAAGTCGACGCGGATCGCCCGTGCGACGTCGGCGCAGCGCGCGGCCTCGTCGATGCGTCCGTGCTTCGCGTAGAACTCGGCGGCGATCGACATGTAGTGGTTCTGCGCGGCGCGCCGCGGCGCTTCGCCCGCGGTGGCGAGCATCTCGTCCACCGTGGCGAGCGCGTGCGCATCCGCCCCGAGGCCGGATAGCGCCTCCGCGAGGTTCGACTGCGCGAACAGCAGGAGCTGTGCATTGTCGTATCGGCGAAGCTCCCCGAGCGCCGATTCGGCGAGCTCACGCGCCGGCGCGTAATCGCCCACGGTCACGAGCGCCGCCGCGAGGTTCGACATGACGGTCGGATGTTGCGGCGATGACTCGGCGCCGCGCAGCACCTCGAGCGCCTCGTACAGGTAGCGGATCGACTCGTCGAGCCGGTCGGTGAAGTAGTACGCCGCGCCGATCGCGTTCAGAAGCCAGAAGCGATCCTCCGGCGGCAGCACCTGCTGCGCCTCGGCGTAGAGGGCGAGCAGGCGCTCGCAGGCGGTCTCGGCCGCACCCTCGAGGATCGCGAGCCGCGCCTGGCCGACCTCCGTCAGCAACGCGCCGCGGCGGTCCCCGGCGTCGGCGAACGCTTCGCGCGCCTGCGCCAGGAATGGGCCTGCCTCACGTGGATTCGCCGTGAAGAAGAGGTGATGAAATGCGAGGGTGAGCGCGCACCAGCCGCGGGTGCCCGCGGCTGCTGGAGGCGCTTGGGCGAGAAGCGCGCGCGCCTTCGCGCAGGCCGTCTCCGGATCGCGGAAGTGCCGCTGCCAGAGGTGAATGGCGTCGCGCTCGACGACGCCCTCGGTGGGGCTATCGTTCATCCGCAGCGGCGGCCGGTGGCTCGGGTTTGAAACGATCAGGGCGCCCCGCAAGGCGCCCTGACCGGTGTCGTCTCGATCGTCGCCTAGGCGAGCGCCTTGATCGCCTGCGCGAGTCGCGACTTCGTGCGCGACGCCAGGTTCTTGTGGACGATGCGCTTGTCGGCGACGCGGTCGATGACCGCCTGGGATTCGCGAAACACGGCGCTGGCCGCCACCTTGTCGCCCGCGGCGATCGCCTTCTTCACCTTCTTGACGGCCGTGCGCAGCGCCGACTTCTGGCTCGCGTTGCGCTGCCGCGTCGCCTCCGCCTGCCGTGCGCGCTTGCGCGCCTGTGCCGTGTTCGCCATCTCGTTTCGTCCTCGTTCGTGCCGGCCTCACCGTCGCCGGCCATCGGGTTGCATGGCGTCGTCTCGGGGGCGTTCGAAATGCCGGACCGATGCGATGGAGCGCCTGCAGGAAACCGCGCATAATACGGGATTTTTCCATTGCAGGCAAGGCGTTAACCCGACTTCCCGAATTGAATCTCCTCCGCACCCTGACGACGGTCAGCGGCATGACGCTGCTGTCGCGCATCACCGGGCTTCTGCGCGAAACGCTCAAGGCGACCGTCTTCGGCGCCGGCCTGCAGATGGATGCGTTCGAAGCGGCGTTCCGCCTGCCGAACCTGCTCCGCCGGCTGTTCGCCGAGGGCGCGTTCTCGCAGGCTTTCGTTCCGATTCTCGCCGAGTACCACCGCAAGCGCGGCGCCGAGGAAACGCGCAGGCTCGTCGGCAACGTCGGCACGCTCCTCGCGGTCATTCTCATCGCGCTGTCGATCGTGGGCTCGCTCGCCGCGCCCTGGCTCGTCTATCTGCTCGCCGGCGGCTTCGCGCGCACGCCCGGCAAGGTCGAGCTCACGGCGCAGATGATCCGAATCGTCTTCCCGTACGTCCTGTTCGTTTCGCTCGTCTCGCTCGCCGGCGGCGTGCTGAACGTGTACCGGCGGTTTGCGATTCCGGCCTTCACGCCGGTGCTCCTCAACGTATCGATCATCGGCGCGGCAATCGGCCTCGCGCGCTTCGTCGATCCACCGATCCTGGCGCTTGCATGGGGCGTGGCCATCGGCGGCCTCGCGCAGCTTCTGCTGCAGATCCGGCCACTCCTGGCCATCGGCATGCTGCCGCGCCCCTCGTTGGCATGGCGCGACGAGGGCGTGCGCCGCGTGCTGATCGCCATGGGGCCGGCCGTCATTGGCGTGTCGGCCGCGCAGATCTCGGCGCTCATCAACACGCAGCTCGCGGCGCTGCTCGGCAACGGCCGAATCTCGTGGATCACCTACGCCGACCGCCTGATGGAATTCCCGAGCGCGCTCCTCGGCGTCGCGCTCGGCACGATCCTGCTGCCCTCGCTCGCGCAACATCACAGCGATGCCGACCAGGACGCGTATTCGTCGCTGCTCGATTGGGGCCTGCGCCTGGCGATCCTGCTCGCGCTGCCGGCGGCCGTCGCGCTCGCGCTCCTGGCGCTGCCGCTCGTGTCGACGCTCTACCAGTACGGCCGCTTCACCGTGAACGACGTGCTGGAAACACGCGCGGCGCTGCTCGGCTACACGATCGGGTTGCCCGCGCTCGTGCTGGTGAAGATCCTCGCCCCCGGCTTCTACGCGCGGCAGGTGATGACCACTCCCGTGAAGATCGCCTTCTTCACCGTCCTCCTGACGCAGACGCTCGCGGTCGTCCTCGCCTGGCCGGCCGGCCTCGAGCAGGCGGGCCTCACGCTGGCGACGAGCCTCGGCGCGTGCTGCAACGCCGGCCTCCTGCTCTGGTGGCTGCTGCGCAAGCGCTACTACCGGCCGCGGCCGGGCTGGCGGAGATTCCTGCTCAAGATAGGCGTCGCCACCGCGGTGCTGGCGGTCGCGGTCGTGCCGACGATGGGCACCGAGACGATGTGGTTGCACGCCGGCCTGACGCAAAAGGCGGTTCGGCTCGCGCTCGTGATCGCCGCCGGCGCGCTCGCGTATTTCGGAATGCTCTACGCGCTTGGTTTTCGAGTCTCCGACTTCAGCCGCCGCGAAGCGGGCGAGCCGGCGGCCATGCCGCCGGTCGACGGCGACGGCGGTCCGTGAGCGCCGCCGGGCGGACCCAGGAGGCGATCACGACGATGCCGTCAGCTCGCGCCGTCCTGATTGCGATAGGGGCAATCGGCCTTCGTGCAGTCGGCGTAGAGGTAGAGCGCGTGCTCGCTGATCTGGAAGCCGCGCTCGCGCGCGACCTTCGCTTGCCGCTTCTCGATCTCGGGATCGTAGAACTCCTCGACGCGGCCGCATTGCATGCAGACGAGATGATCGTGATGCTTTCCCTCGTTGAGCTCGAAGACCGCCTTGCCCGACTCGAAATGGTGGCGCACGAGCAGCCCCGCCTGCTCGAACTGCGTGAGCACGCGGTAGACGGTCGCGAGCCCGATGTCGAGCCCCTCGGCGAGGAGCAGCTTGTAGACGTCCTCGGCCGTGAGGTGACGCACCTTCGACGTCTCGAAGAGGCCGATGATCTTGAGGCGCGGCGCCGTCGCCTTGAGCCCGGCGCTCTTGAGATCGTGCGAGTTGGTCATGGCCGTGCGTCGTCCGTTTCGCGCCGTTCGCCGTGGCTATAATAGGCCATTTGCCCTGATGGATCCCATGGTGTTTCGTTCGTCTTTCCGCGCGTCGCGCGCGGCCGCGGCGCGCCTGCTGCCGCTCGCGCTCGGCGCGCTCGCGCTCGCCGGTTGCGCGAGCCTCGACGAGCACCTGCCGACATGGCGCTCGTTCGGCGTCTACAAGATCGACATCAACCAGGGCAACTACCTGTCGCAGGACATGGTCGACAAGCTCAAGGTCGGGATGACGCAGCCACAGGTCAAGCAGCTCCTCGGCACGCCGCTCGTCACGTCGCCCTTTCGCAGCGATCGCTGGGACTACGTCTACGAGTACACGCGCCAGGGCCAGGTGGTCGAGCACCGCAACTTCACGGTCTATTTCGCCGACGGCAAGGTGGCGCGGTGGGAAGGCGACACGATGCCGCCGTCGGTGCTCGAGCTCAATCGCTCGGCGAGCGCGAAAGCGCTGCCGTCGAACGCCGGTGGGGACAAGGGCTTCTGGGAGCGGCTGGGCGACGTGTTTCGCAAGTGATGAGCGCCGCCGGGCCGCCCCAAGGCGCTCGCCCCCTCGCTTGGAGGGGGAGGCTGACCGCGAAGCGGGCAGCTTCGGGGGAGGTTACCCATTGATCGCCGAGGCTTGCCGATGACGCTGCGCGTCGCCATTGCCGGTGCCGGTGGCCGGATGGGGCAGGCGCTGATCGAGGCGACGCTCGACGCCGACGATCTGACGCTCGCCGGAGCGCTCGACCTGCCGCGCAGCCCGACGATCGGTGCGGATGCGGGCGAGCGCTGCGGCCGCTCGACCGGGATCCGCGTCGTCTCGGACGTCGACGACGTCGTGAGCGTTGCCGACGTGCTCATCGATTTCACGCGGCCCGCCGGCACGCTGGCGCATCTCGCCGCATGCGCGCGCGTCGGCGTGGCGGCGGTCGTCGGCACGACGGGCTTCGACGACACGGCCCGGGCCGAGATCGCGCAACGCGCAAAATCGATCCCGATCGTGCTCGCGCCGAACATGAGCGTCGGCGTCAATGTCCTCGCCTCGCTCGTCGAGCGCGCCGCGCGCCTGCTCGGGCCGGCGTTCGACACCGAGATCGTCGAGATGCATCACCGGCACAAGATCGACGCGCCCTCCGGCACCGCGCTCGCGCTTGGCGAGGCGGCGGCGGCGGGCGCGGGCGTCACGCTCGCCGAGCATGCGGTCTACGCACGCGAAGGGGTGACCGGGGAGCGCCAGCCGGGAACGATCGGCTTCGCGACGCTGCGGGGCGGCGACGTCGTCGGGGAGCACACGGTGATCTTCGCCGGCGCCGGCGAGCGCATCGAGCTCACGCATCGCGCCACGTCGCGCCGGAACTTCGCGACCGGCGCGTTGCGCGCGGCGCGCTTCGTCGGCGCAAAACGCGGCGCCGGCGAGAGCGGCCTCTACGACATGGCGGCCGTGCTCGGTATCGCGTAGCGCTCGTTTGCGCGGCGGCAGCCGGCTGGCTTCGCGCCAGCGGATAAGGTAGAATCGCGTGCTTGCGAGCGGGGAAGGTCGAACCTTCCCCGTTTGCACGTCCAAGGCGCAGCGACGCGCCGCCGCCAGTCCACGATCGCATGAACGCTTCGCCCTCCCCGGCCTCGACGACGCCGGGGCTCTTTCGCGCACGCCCGCAGGCGTTGCTCGCGCTCGCCGATGGCACCGTGCTGCGCGGGCACGCGATCGGGGCGCTCGGCGAGGCTGCGGGCGAGGTCGTGTTCAATACGTCGATGACGGGGTACCAGGAGATCCTGACCGATCCGTCCTATGCGGGCCAGATCGTCACGCTCACCTACCCGCATGTGGGCAACGTCGGCGTGAATCCCGAGGACGTCGAATCGCGCCGCGTCTTCGCGGCGGGGCTCGTGATCCGCGACCTGCCGGCGCACGCGTCGAACTGGCGGCATGCGAGCGAGCTTTCGCAGTACCTGCGCGACGCGAACGTCGTCGGCATCGCGGACGTCGATACGCGCCGGCTCACGCGCATCCTGCGCGAGCGTGGCGCCCAGAACGGCTGCATCGTCGCCGCCGAATCGCTCGGCGAAGCCGATGCGGAAAAGGCGGTCGTCCGCGCGCGCGCGACGCCGCCGATGACCGGCCTCGACCTCGCGAAGGTCGTGTCGTGCACCGCGCCCTACGAATGGACGTCCGGCGCCTGGGCGCTCGGCGCCGGCTATCGCCCCATGGGCGAGCCGCGATTCCACGTCGTCGCCTACGATTTCGGCGCGAAGCACAACATCCTGCGGCTGCTCGCGCAACGCGGTTGCCGGCTCACCGTCGTTCCGGCGCAGACGCCAGCGCGCGAGGTGCTGGCGCTCGCGCCCGACGGCGTCTTCCTGTCGAACGGTCCCGGCGACCCCGAGCCCTGCACGTATGCGATCGAGGCGATTCGCGAGCTCGTCGATCGCGGCATTCCGACGTTCGGCATCTGCCTCGGGCATCAACTCCTCGGGCTCGCGTCCGGAGCGCGTACGGTGAAGATGAAGTTCGGCCACCACGGCGCGAATCACCCCGTGCTCGACAAGGACACCGGGCACGTCGTCATCACGAGCCAGAACCACGGATTCGCCGTCGACGCGGCGACCCTGCCGGCCAACGTGCGCGTCACGCACGTGTCGCTCTTCGACGGCAGCCTGCAGGGCATCGCGCGCACCGATCGCCCCGCCTTCGGCTTTCAGGGCCATCCCGAGGCGAGCCCGGGACCGCACGATCTCGGCTATTTGTTCGATAGGTTCGTGAAGATGATGGAGAGGAGG
>JBLMWW010000118.1:0-21811 GCA_050257435.1 Rudaea sp. | reverse complement strand
GATGCAGTCGGAGGCGATGCCACGGGCGACGAGCTCGCCGCGCGCGGCCTCGGCCTGCGTGCGCGAGGCGTACGTACCGACCACGATTGCGTTGGCCATGCGCCTTTGAATCCGCACGAAGCGCGAAGTTCGCACGACGAAGCATGCGGAACGGCTTCCCGCAGCGTTCAACACGGCTTCCCGCAGCGTTCAACACGGGTCCGCGCAGGCTTCGCTTCGGGATCGGCGTATATCCGACGCGTGGGGAAATCTTGCCCGCCGCAAGCGGACCTATTTGCGACCTGCTGTTGCGTCAGCGTGACGACGCAGCACGCGCGCCGAGCGACGGGTCCGACGCGCACGAGGTGGCACGCGCAATGCTGACGAATCGCTTGCGAAAAACGCGCAGGCGTCCGGGCTCGCGCGTCGCCAACTCGAGACAGGAGCAATCCATGAAGACATTCACTGCATCAACCTTTGCAGGCGCGCTCGCGCTCGCACTCGCCATGTCGGCCGGCGCGGCGACGACGATGGGAACGGCGTCGACGCCGACCACCGCGAACGACACGATGCGCGCGCCTTCGGCCAACGCCAACATGCCCGCGCAGTGCGCCAACCTCACCGGCGACGAGCTCGGGGCGTGCCTGAAGCTGCACGGTGGCGCCATGGAACGTGGCGCCTCCGGAACCACGCCTTCGGACGCCGAGAAGAACGCCGACAAGAGCGTGCCGCGAGGCACGGCCGGGGCGCTGCGCAACGACAAGAGCGGCAGCCCGTCGGGCGGCGCCAGCGCGTCGGGTGCAACCGCCGCGTCCGGCGCGGCCAGCGGTACCGCCGGCGCCGGCGGCAAGTAAGCGTCGGTCGATCGCCTACTCGAGATCGCGGTAGAGTCCGACATCCGCCGCCGCACGGACGAGGCATTCTCGAGTAGGGCCACGACGGCGAGATACGGAGAGAAACATGGCAGACATGACGACCGCGAAGTTGGAAACGGGCAAGGCGCGCGTGCAGGACATGAGCGAGCGAACGCAGGATTACCTGGATCGCGCCGCGCAATCGGCGTCCTCGGGGGTGGAACGGGTCACGGACACCGCCCGCAGGGGCGTGGACACCGCGGCGGAGTCGGCGAAGGCCGGCCTCGACTGGGCCACCGAGAAGGCCTCGTTGCTGCGGGATCGCAACACCGCGCTGATGCACTCGGTGACCGATACGGTGACGGAGCGCCCGCTGATGGCGATCGGCATCGCCGCCGCCGTCGGCTACGTGCTGGGCCGCCTGATGCGCAGCAGCGATTGATCGGCAAGTCGACGTACCGCGGCGGCCGGGCTCACCCCGGCCGCCGCTTTCACGTCTACGCGGCGCTCGCGGGCGTCGCGCTCGTCCTCGGCGGCTGCATCACGCTGACGAGCGAGCCGCGCGCGCTCCAAAGCCGCGCCGATGGGACGATCGCGGTGCAACGGCTCGCCTGCTCGCGCGACATCGGCGCGCCCCACGCACGGCCTGCGGCGGAACGAGGGCTGAATCCACGCGCCATCCGCATCGTGACGTGGAACATCCACAAGCAGGCGGACGTAGGCTGGCAGCGCGACCTCCGAAAGTTCAGCGCCGGCAACGATCTCGTCCTGCTCCAGGAAAGCGTGCTCGATGCACCGCTGCGCGACATCCTCGGGCACGAGGGGTTGCGCTTCGCGATGGCGAGCTCGTTCCTGCGCGAAGGCGTCGACATCGGCGTGCTGACCGCCGCGCGGGTCGCCCCGCTCGCCAGTTGCACGCAGCGCGTCGTGGAGCCGCTCCTGCGGATTCCCAAGTCCGCCGTCATCGCCTGGTTCCCGCTCCAGGGCGATACGCGCACGCTCGCGGTCGTGAACGTGCACGCCATCAACTTTTCGTTGTCGCTCGAAGCGTACCGCGCGCAGCTTGCGGCGATCGGCGACGTGCTCGCACGGCACGCGGGGCCCCTCGTGGTCGCCGGCGACCTCAACACCTGGACCGACGCGCGTTCCGCAGCCGTGCAGGCGCTCGCCGCACGGCTTTCGCTTGCCGAGGTGCGCTTCGCGCGCGACCGGCGCAGCCTGTTCCTCGGGCATCAGCTCGACCACCTTTACACGCGCGGGCTGGCGCTCGTCGCCTCGTCGACGGCCGAGGTGCGCTCGTCCGACCACAACCCGGTCGCGGCGACGCTGCGCGTCGAACCTAAGGGGCCGTCGCCCGCGGCGCCGCGCCTTCAACGCAGCGCGTTCGAGACGACCTTGTCCCAGGAGAGCGTCAGCGTGTTGACGTCGCGGCGCGAGCGGTCGATACCGAGCTGCGCGGCCGGCACGACGAGCTTGAACCCACCGCTCGCATCGCGCACGACGTCGATGATCAGCCTGAGCTTGAGCGATGCGAGGCGCACGCACGGCTCCTCGGCGCTCGACCGCATGAACCCGTCGAGCGCCGCGTTGACGCTCTGCGCGACCGCGCCGCCGCCGCTTGCCGCCTCGCCCACGTCGTAGACACGCGACGGGCCGGCCACGTCGAGCTTGAGCGACATCTCCTGCGTCCACTTCCGGCCGATGGAAGCCGCGGCGAAGGGCGCGACCGCAACGCCATCGAGCGGCAACGCGACGAGCCGGAGCTGGCCGTCGATCGCCGCCTCGCCGATGCGCGCCAGCTCGAGCGTGACCGTCGCGTTGCGCAAATCGATCTCGCGCGGCTCCCCGGTGCCGCACGCCGCGCTCGTGCTGCGTATGCGCCAATGCACGGCGCGCAGCTCCGCCTTGAGATCGTCGAAGAACTCGCCGAGGGGCTTCCCCGTCACTCCGGGCGCGTTCGGCCCATAGCTCGCGCAGGCGGCACAGCCGAGCGCCGCGAGCGCCGCGAACGTGCGCGCGGCGAGCCTCACCGCCCGCGCCTCGCCGCTGCAACGCGCTCGCGCAGCGCCGCGACGAGCGCGCGCACCGCAGGGTCGGCAATCGGCTCCTGGATCGTCACGGTGCGGCACTGCGCGCCGTCGTCGACCTCGATCGTGTACGAACGCGCGTCCGCGACCCCGGCCTCCGGGCGCGCCTTCTCGGGCAACGCAAAGAAGTTCGCGCGCTCCACGAGTGCGCGCAGCCGCGCGCCTTCGGCGGGCGGCAATGCGTCGCAATGGATCGTCACCGGCCCGGCGAGCCCCGGGAACGCGGCAATGCCGCCTTCGGTGCGAAAGGCGATCCGCATCGCAGGCATGCGCTTCAGCTTCCCGTCTTTACGCCGACTTCCGCCCATGCCGACTCCACGACCTGCCGCTCGGCGGTGCCGAAATACTGCGCTGCGCTCAACACGGTGGAGCGCGCGAACTGCCGAAAGGTGGCCGTCGGCTTGAGGCGCTTGTCGCGCAGCGCCTCGTACCAGATGCGACCCGCCTTCTCCCACGCGTAGCCGCCGAGCGCGAGCGCGGCGAGGTAGAACGCGTGGTTGGGGATGCCCGAGTTCGTATGCACGCCGCCGTTGTCCGACGACGTGCGCACGTAGCCCGCCATCGTCGACGGCTGCGGGTCGCGGCCCAGCAACGGATCGTCGAATGCCGTGCCGGGCGCCTTCAGCGAGCGCAGCGCGATGCCGTGCACCTTCGGCGTGAAGAGACCCTCGCCGATCAGCCAATCGGCCTCCGCCGCGGTCTGCCTGCGGGCATATTGCTTGACGAGCGACCCGAAGACATCGGAGATCGACTCGTTGAGCGCCCCGGCCTGCCCGAGGTAGACGAGCCGCGCCTCGTCACCGGTCACGCCATGCGTGAGCTCGTGCGCGATGACGTCGAGCGAGATCGTGAACCGGTTGAAGAGGTCGCCGTCGCCATCGCCGAACACCATCTGCCGGCCGTTCCAGAACGCGTTGTCGTAGCGGCGCCCGAAATGGACGGTGGCGTCGAGGTGCATGCCCTCGTCATCGATCGAGTTGCGGTCGTAGACCTCGGCGAACAAGGCGAACGTCGCCCCGAGCCCGTCGTACGCCTCGTTCGCATCGACGTCGCGCACCGGTCGCGCGCCTTCCCCGCGCACCAGCCGACCGGGGAGCGTCTCCTTGCCACCGGCGTCGTAGACGCTGCGCTGCGGTCCTTCGGCAGGCACGCCCGGCAGGCCGCGGTGAACGCCGCCCTCGAGCAGCTGGTACGTCGCGCGACCGAGCCGCAGCGTCTGGTCCACGGCCAGCGTGTCGAGCGCCGCGTCGCGCTGCCGCCGCGTGCCGCGCACCGCGATGCGCCGCAGGAGCTCGGGCGGCACGATCGAGCAGTGCCGGGATGAAGTTGCCTCGGGCATCGGGAGCGAGGGGCTCGAACCGCGTCAGGTTCGCAGCGGCGCCGTTTTACCACGCCGCGGCGGCCGCGGGAACCGGGCCGCGCTCGCCCAGGCGAGCCGTGACGGCGCGTGGGGAAACCAAGCCGTCAACGACCAATGCAACCCGGTTCGACAATGCGCTAACGGGCGGCGACCGCGATGGCGGCGCACGCCAGCGCACGGTTACCGGCGGCGCGGCCGGAAAATTTTTCCGGTGATGGGGAAGAACCAGGGAGCGCGCCGCCCAGGCTCACGCCATTGCGGCGCGCGTGTCGCGAGACGTCAGGCGGCGGGACGCTGCCCGCGAAAGATGGGCGTCACCTTCTTCGCGTCGGCTTCGTCGCGTACGGCGGCCTGTGATTGGCGCCGGGATTCACGGCGTATGCGCGCGAACGTCTTGCGCAGATCGGTGTTGGCACTCGAGGTATAGCGGAAGGTGGGATCGAGAATCGACTTCATTCGTACCTCCAGGCGCTTCGCGGCGACTCGACGGCCGACAGACGGCGGGATTCTTGGAGCGGTGGAACAACACGCATTTCATTGCAAAAATTCTGCCAGTCGCGGAACCCCCGCGCGGCGCCGAGGGAAGCCGCAGCGCGTGGCGAACGCGCACACGACGTACTGTCAAGCGGATCGACACTTTGCCAGCCTTTCGTCGGGCATGTCCAGAGCACGAAAGGCCGATGCACCGTCAACGATATGGGCGGCGCAAGCCCCCGCGCCAGAACCGTAACACCAGGTAGCCGCCCACCATTCCGCCGAGATGCGCGAAATGCGCGACGCCCTCCTGCGAGCCGGTGACGCCGAGGAACAATTCGAGCACCGCGTAGAGCAGGACGAAGACGCGCGCGGGCATCGGAATCGGCGGGAACAGCAGCATTACACGGTTGTGCGGGAAGTAGATCGCGTACGCGAGCAACAGGCCGAAGACGCCGCCGGAGGCGCCGATGGTCGGATACACCGCACCCGACAGCATCGCGACGATCAACTGCGTGATCGCCGCGAACAGCACCGACACGAAATAGAGGATCACGTAGCGCCGCGTGCCGAGGGCCTGCTCGATCGCGCTGCCGAACATGTAGACGGCGAACATGTTGAACGCGAGGTGCAGCAGTCCGCCGTGCAGGAACGCGTACGTGACGAGTTGCCACGGCGCGAACGCGGCGCCCGTGCCCGAGAGCGACGCCGACAGCGGCCACAGCGCGAACGGGACGATGACCTGCGGCACGAGGCCCTGCAGCAGGAAGACGGCGACGTTCGCAACGATGAGCGCAGTGGTGGCGGGCGGCATGGCGGCTTCGACGGATCGGGGCGGCGCGAATCGAAAGCCGCTGCGGGCAACGTTGGGACGGCGGCGATGCGAGGCAAGCGTAGCAAATGCCGGCGGCGCCGACGCGGGTGGACTAGAATCGATGCCAGCGCCCTGTCCCATTTGCGCGCTTCCCCGAATTGGAATCGACGCCTGCCACCGCGCCGCGGGTCGTTCGCCACCCGGTCGCGGTCATCGAGGATTTCCTGCCCGAGACCGCCTGGCGGCCGCTGCTCGCGGGCGCGCTCGCGTCACGCGCGCAGTTCGCGCCCTCCGCGACGCACGACCGGCGCGCAGACTACCGCCACTCGCTCGTGCTCAATCCCCCGCCCGACCTCGTGGCGCCGGTCGTGAGCCGCGTGCGGGCGGTGATGCCGCAGGTCCTGCCCGCGCTGCGCGTGCGGCCGATCACCGTCGGCGTCGTCGAGGCGCAGGTGACGGCGAGCATCGACGGCAGCTTCTTCGGCGTGCACACCGACGCCGATCACGACAAGGTGCCGAAGCGCCACCTCACGTACGTCTACTACTTCAACCGGCAGCCGAAGGCGTTCGACGGCGGCGAGTTGCGGGTCTACGACGACATCGTGCGCAACAACAAGCTCGCGCGAGCCGAGACGTTCAGCGTCATCGAGCCGCGGCACAACCGTGTCGTGTTCTTCTGGGCGCGCGTCATGCACGAGGTGATGCCGGTGCACGTGCCGTCGCGCGCGTTCGAAGACGCGCGGTTCACGGTGAACGGGTGGGTGAACTCGGCCTGAGGCGCCAAAACCGCGCGCCTCGTGCTAGTTGCCGTATTCGCGCGGCGCCGGGGGCGCGCACTGCGGAAGGTCGCGCGCACCGTCGCAGAAGCGGCTGCGCGCGCGCTCCTCGCACACGAGTCGCGCGAAGAACGATTGCTCGCCGCAACGCGTGAGCGCCTCGGAGAACGCGAGCACGCGATCGTATCTCGACGGCCGCGCGACGCCCGGTGCCGCGGCGCGCTCGGCCGGCGCACGCTGCGCGAGCTGTTCGATCGGCGCGGTGCCGTCGGAAGCGACGGAAGAGATGTGCACGACGCGCGGCTTTGGATTCGCCGGCCCGGCCGCTGGTTTGCCCCCGGGAGCCGCGGCCGCCGCGCGTATCGCGGACGGCTCGCGTGCTGCGGGCCGCCCGACGACCGAAGCGGGCGCAGCGACGGGTACGAACGCCCGCGGCCGCAGGTCCGAAAGGTCGCGCTCCAGCATGACCGAGCGCGGCGTGACGGCCGCGTCCGAGCGCTCGACGAGGTGCACTGTCGCCACGGCCGCGGCGCCGATCGACAGCGCCGCCACGATCACCGGCACCCGTGCGGGCAGCCGCGCCTTGCCGGCGCCGTCCCCCGTCGTCGCCACCGCCGCGTCGTCGCCCGCCACGGGCGATGCGAGCTGCTCGAACGGCACCCCCGCCATGCGCGCACGCGCGAGCTCGCGTTCGCATTCGCGGCAGAGCCTGCCCGGTCGGGGCAGGCGCTGGCTGCACATCCGGCAATGCATCACGCGTCGCTCCCGAGGTGCCGGGACGGCATGGCCGCGTGAAACGGCTCGATCGAACGGGGATGAGACGCGTGACGAGTCATGTCGTGCGGGGGTCAAGCAAACGACGGGCCCGCCACCTGCGAGATGGCCTCGGAGCGCCGGCCATTGGCCCATCGCTTGCTTTGACGCGAGGCCCGCCCGTTCACCAAAGGATCTTCACGCAGGCGCGCACCTTGTCATGCACAACGCGCATACGTTGTACGCCTCACGCTTTCGCCTGATCCGGCTCGTATGGCCGTTCGTCGCCATCGTCGTGCTGCTGCTTGCGCTCGGCACGGCGAGCCTTTCGGTGATACGCGGCGTGCGCGCGTACATCAGCGCCGAAAGCCTTTGGTCGAACGCGCAGAAGGCGGCGGTCGAGGCGCTCGAGCAATACGCGCAGACGCGCAACGAGGACCACTTCGACCGCTACGTCGACGAGTCGGCCGTCGTCGCCGGCGCCCGCACGGCGCGTATCGAGCTCGAAAAGCCGTTCCCCGACTTCGCCATCGCGCGCCAGGCGCTTCTGCAGGCGCGCAATCACCCGGCCGACGTCGAAGACATGATCGATCTCTTTCGCCGCTTCCGCCCGGTCGGGTTCATGGCACGGGCGGTGACGCTATGGGCGCAGGCGGACGACCTGTTCGGGCAGATCGAAGCGCAGGCGAACGCCATGCATACCGCCGTGCACGCCCGCGCCGCCGGTGCCGATCTGCAGCCGGCGCTCGTCGCGATCCGCGGGATCGACCGTGAGCTGACGCGCGTCGAGCGCCGCTTCTCGGCCACGTTCGCCGCTGCGTCGCGCCAAGTCGAGCGCGTGCTCATGGCGGCCACGCTCGCGATCGCTCTTGCGCTCGTCGCCGTCGCGGCGCTGCGCACGTTGCGGCTCGTCCGCAAGGAAGACGCGTTCCACCTGGCGCTCCGCGCGAGCCAGCAGCGCTACGACTACGCGATCAGCGGCACGAACGACGGCATCTTCGACTGGACGCTCGCAAGCCGCGAGATCTACGTGTCGCCGCGGCTCGAGCAATTGCTCGGCTGCGCCGAAGGGACGCTGCGCGAGACCGCGGCGTCGTTCCTGCGCCGCGTGCATCACGCCGATCGGCGCGCGACGCTCGCAAGCCTCAAGGCGCACCTCGCCTCGGGCGAGCCTTTCGACCTCGAGTTCCGGCTGCGCACGTGTGGCGGCGCCTTTCGCTGGTTTCGCACGCGCGGCCGCGCCGTGCTGGGCGAGCGCGGGAAGCCGCAGCGCATGGCGGGCTCGCTCGCCGACATCTCGGACCGCAAGCATGCCGAGGCGCAGACGCGCGAGCAGAAGGAGCGCGCGCAGGTCACGCTCGCGGCCATCGCCGACGCCGTCGTCACCGTCGACACGTCCGGGCGGGTCGACTACATGAATCCGGTCGCGGAGCGCCTCACCGGCTGGCGCGACGAAGAAGCCCACGGGATCGAGCTGTCGTCGATCTTCGCGCTGCTCGACGAGGCGACCGGGATCGAAGTCCCCGACCCCGTCGCCCGCGCTTTCCGCGAGGGAGCCACGGTGCGCTCCGACGGCAGCACGGTGCTGCGCCGCCGCCACGACGCGCCCATCGCCGTCGACTACGCGGCCGCGCCGATCCGCGATCATGCGCGCGACGTCGTGGGCGTCGTGCTGGTGCTCCACGACATGAGCCGCGAGCGCCAATACGCCATGCGGCTGGCGCATCTCGCGAGCCACGACGCGCTCACGGGGCTTTTGAACCGCCGCGAGTTCGAGCGGCGCGTCACGATGGCGCTCGCCGAGAGCCGCGCCGGCGCGCCGAACCATGCGGTGCTCTACGTCGACCTCGACGAGTTCAAGGTGGTCAACGATACCTGCGGGCATGCCGCCGGCGACGAGCTTCTGCGTCAGGTGAGCGCGCTCTTGCGGCCGCGGCTGCGCGAAGGCGACACGCTGGCCCGGCTCGGCGGCGACGAGTTCGGCGTGCTGCTCGAGCATTGCGCCCCGGGGCCGTCGCTCGTCATCGCCGACGGGCTGCGCACCGCGATCGAGGACTTCCATTTCCAGTGGAAGGAGCGCTCGTTCAAGATCAGCGCGAGCGTCGGCGTCGTCAACGTCGCCGGCGGCCCGCAAACGCTGGCCGGCGTGCTCTCCGCCGCCGACGCCGCGTGCTACATGGCCAAGGAAAAGGGGCGCAACCGCGTGCAGGCCTACAGCCCCGAAAGCGACGAGGTCACGCTGCGCAAGGGCGAGATGGAATGGGTGAGCCGCATCCACCGCGCGCTCGCGGACGACCAGTTCGTGCTCTATGCGCAGCCCGCCGAAGGCACGGCCGGCCGCGACGCCGCGTTGCCGTACACGGAGATCCTGTTGCGGCTGCGCGGCGAATCCGGCGCGCTCGTTCCGCCGACGTCGTTCATTCCCGCGGCCGAGCGCTATCACCTGATGCCCGCGATCGACCGCTGGGTGATCGGCACCGGCTTCGCCATGCTCGCGCGGCATGTCGCCGCGTCCCCCGATGTGGCGTCGCTCGGCGTCTATGCGATCAACGTCTCCGGCGCCTCGCTCGGCGACGACGACTTCCTCGACTTCGTGCAGGCGCAGTTCGTGCGCCACGGCGTGCCGTACGAGAACGTGTGCTTCGAGATCACCGAGACGACGGCCGTCGCCTCACTGTCGAAGGCGACCGAGTTCATGGTCGCGCTGCGCAGGCTCGGCTGCCGGTTCGCGCTCGACGATTTCGGCGTCGGCGTGTCGTCGTTCACCTACCTCAAGCACCTGCCGGTCGATTACCTCAAGATCGACGGCAGCTTCGTGAAGGACATGCTCCACGATCCGGTCAACCATGCGATGGTCGAGGCCATCCACCGGATCGGCCACATCATGGGCAAGAAGACGATCGCCGAGTCGGTCGAGAACCGGGGCACGCTGAAACCCCTGCGCGCGATCGGCGTCGATTACGCGCAGGGCTTTGCGATCGCTCCGCCGGCGCCCTTTGGCCAGCTTCGCGTCGTCCCGCGCCTGCCGCGCCAGCGCATTGCGGCAGCGGGTTGATCGGGACCCCGGCGTTCCAACGCGCTCAAGGCCCGCGGCGGGCGCGGCGCTTCCCCGGGTAGTCGAACGTGGATAGACGACATTTATCGAGTCGATCAACTATTTAAACTTGCGTTATCGCGAATCGTACGCAACTATCGGTCATCGACCACCACAACGCAGGAGAATCACGATGACCGAAGCCTTTCCCACCCATGAGGGCCAGCGCGTGCCCGACGTCGCCTTCCGCATCCGCCGCAACGGCGAATGGGCGACTCTCACCACCCACGACATCTTCGCCGGCCGCGACGTCGTCGTCTTTTCGCTGCCCGGGGCCTTCACGCCTACCTGCTCGTCGACCCATCTGCCGCGCTACAACGAACTCGCGCCCGTGTTCCGCGCGCAGGGCATCGACGAGATCGTCTGCTTCTCGGTCAACGACCCCTTCGTGATGGAGGAATGGGCGAAGGAGCAGGAGGCCGAAAACGTGCTGCTCGTCCCCGATGGCAACGGCGAGTTCACCGCCAAGATGGGGATGCTCGTGGACAAGTCCGACCTGAACTTCGGCAAGCGCTCGTGGCGCTACTCGATGCTCGTGCGCGACGGGAAGATCGAGAAGATGTTCGTCGAGCCACGCGAGCCGGGCGACCCGTTCAAGGTGTCCGACGCCGATACGATGCTCGACTACCTGAACCCGAGGGCCGGCCGCCCCGACCAGGTGGCGATCCTGACGCGCGAAGGCTGCGAGTTCTGCGCCAAGGCCAAGGCACGGCTGGCCGACGCGGGGTACGACTACGTCGAGATTCCCCTTTCCCACGCCGTTCGCACCAAGGCGATCGGTGCGATCGCAGGCGCGCAGACCGTCCCGCAGGTGTTCATCAATGGCCGCCTGATCGGCGGATCGAGCGAGCTCGAGGCGTACCTGCGCAAGGCCGCGTAAGCTTGCCGCACCCCGGTGGCCTGCGCGCGGCGCCAGGCGCGCGGCCCCGGCCAAGCAGCGTCGGCGTGCCGCTCGCGTTGCGCCGCGCGCGCAATTTGCATTGCAAGACGAGGATCGTATGTCAACGACCGTCAGGAAAACCGATGTCGCGGTGATCGGGGCCGGCACGGCCGGCCTGGCCGCCTACCGCGCGGCAAGGGCCACCGGGCGCTCGGCGCTCTTGATCGAAGGCGGGCCCCATGGCACGACCTGCGCACGCATCGGCTGCATGCCGAGCAAGCTTTTGATCGCGCCGGCCGAGGCCCTGCACGGCATCGAGCGCTTCGATGCGTTCGGCCTGCGACTCGAAGGCCGCGTCGCCGTCGACGGCCGGGCGGTGATGGCCCGCGTGCGCCGCGAGCGCGACCGCTTCGTCGGCTTCGTGCTGGAAGGCGTCGCAGCCATACCCGCGAGTGACAAGCTCGATGGGCATGCACGCTTCGTGGACGATCGTACGCTCGACGTCGGCGGCACGCGCGTCCATGCGAAGGCGACCGTGATCGCCACCGGCTCGGTGCCCGCGTATCCGGCGGGCTTCGCGGCGCTGGGCGATCGCCTGCTGACCAACGAGACGATCTTCGAGCTCGACGACCTGCCGCAGAGCGTCGCGGTGTTCGGCCCCGGCGTCATCGGCATCGAACTCGGGCAGGCGCTCGCGCGGCTCGGCGTGCGCGTCAAGGTCTTCGGCCGCGGCGGCGGGGTGGGCCCGCTCTCCGACCCGGAGCTCATCGCCGAGGCGCGCAGCGTTCTCGGCGCGGAGTTCTATCTCGACACCGACGCGCAGGCCGAAGTGAGGACGGACGCCGGCGGCGTCGGCGTGCGCTATCGCGGCCTCGACGGCGCAATGCATCGCGAATCGTTCGACTACCTGCTCGCGGCGACGGGGCGCACGCCGAACGTGCACGACCTCGGCCTCGACCGCACGAGCCTCCTGCGCGACGCCTCCGGCGTACCCCGGTTCGACCGCGAGACAATGCAATGCGGCGCTGCGCCGATCTTCATCGCCGGCGATGCGAACGGCGACGTGCCGGTGTTGCACGAAGCGGCCGACGAGGGACGCATCGCGGGGGACAACGCCGCGCGCTTTCCCGAGATCGTGGCGGGCGTGCGCCGCGCAGCGCTCTCGATCGTCTTCAGCGATCCGCAGATCGCCGTGGTGGGAGGCGGATATCGCCGCGTGCGCGAGGCGGCGTTCGTCACCGGCGTCGTGTCGTTCGCCGACCAGGGACGCTCGCGCGTCATGCAGCGCAACCGCGGACGCCTGCATGTCTACGCGGACGTCGAATCGGGCGAATTCCTCGGTTCCGAGATGATCGGGCCCGACGCCGAGCACCTCGGGCATCTGCTCGCATGGGCGCTGCAGCTCGATCTCACCGTCGCCGAAATGCTCAAGCTGCCGTTCTATCACCCCGTCGTCGAAGAGGGCCTGCGCACCGCGCTGCGCGACGCGTACGCGAAGCTCGATGCGGCAGCGAAGCGCAAGCGCGCGGCGTGACGCGACGGCCGGACGGACCGGCCGTCGCTGCTCGATTCATTGCATCACGCCAGGTAGAGCCAGAGCGCGTAAGCGGCGATCGTGACGGCGGCGACGGCCGCGGTCACGAGCACCCTGCGGGTGCGCAGCGGATGCGGCCGGTCGTAGATGCCGACCGCCTTGCGCGGAGCCGGCATGGCCGCCTCAGTAGGTGCGCACGCCGGGCGAACGCGGCGTCGCCCGATCCGGAATCGTCTCGCCGGTCGTCGCGGCACCATAGCGCGCGCGCTCGCGTTCGATTTCCTCCAGCGTGTACGGCGGCGCGGCTTCGTTGAAGCCCGTCCAGCCCTGCGCGCGCCATTGCTCCGCGCGACGCTCGATGTCGATCGCACCATGCGCGCGCATGATGTCCGCCGCGCGCTCGGCGCGCGCGTCGTCCGCCCGCACGGTGACGAGCGCGCCGCCTCGGCGCACCTGCTCCGCGTAGTACTCGGCGTCCGGCCGCGACACGCCCAAGTCCGTCAGCCCGCCGATCAGGCCCCCCGCCACGGCCCCCACGCCGGCTCCCGTCAACGTCGCGACGATCGGACCCGCGGCGATGATCGGGCCGATGCCGGGAATGGCGAGACCCATGAGGCTGGCCGCCAGGCCGGCCGCCCCGCCGACCACGCCGCCCGTGACCGCGCCCGTCGCGGCACCGCTCCTGCCGTCGTCGACGCGCTCGTCGCGCGCGAGCGCCGGCCGCGTGAGCCCTGCGCCGTCCTCGGTGACGATGCCGTCGGCGGCCGAGGACGCGTAGGGGCCGCCCGCGATGCCGGTCGACGTGTCGGCCGGCGCGCCCGCGTACGCGCCGCTCGACGTGCCGGTGCCGCTCGGAACGCCGCGAAGGTTGCTCGCGACGACGCTTACGTCGCTGTCGCGGAAGCCATCGTCCATCAGCTCACGCGCAACCTCATTCGCTTCATCGAAACTGTCGAACGACCCGACGATGGTTTTCATGGACAAAGTCTCCGCTGGGGGTGCAGGGGCGTGCGGCGCACGCGCAATCGTCGCGAAGGTCGCCGCTCGCGCCTTCCGCAACGCTGCCGCTACTTTATGCAGCGACGGCGCCCATGGGCAGCGGACGGCAGCGCGAACGGCTGTGCGCTCCGTCCTACCGGGCGCTCCTACAGGCGGCCTTTACAGCGCCGAGGCATGCCCCGACAATGCACGCCGTCCCGGAATTCCCCATCCCGACCGCTACACGATCGCGCGGCGACTCGCGTGCCCCTCACGTCGAATCGTTTCAGGATCTCTCCGCTCCCCACGGCGCGCGGTGCCGGGGTGCTGCATTCGGGATCGGCGCGATGAGCGATCTCCTCGAGGTGCGCGACCTGTCGATCGAGTTCGACATCCGGGGCACGCGCCTGCGCGCGCTCGACCGGGTGTCGTTCGCGATCAAGCCCGGGGCAACGCTCGCGCTCGTCGGTGAATCGGGCTCGGGGAAGTCGATCACCGCGCAGGCCATCATGCGCATCCTGCCGCGGATCGCGAGCATCGCCTCGGGGCAGATCCTGTTCACGCCGCCGGAACCCGGCCAGCGGCCGGTCGACCTCGTGCGCCTTGCGCCCGACGGGCGCAAGATCCGGCGCATCCGCGGGCGGCACATCTCGATGATCTTCCAGGAGCCGATGGTCTCGCTGTCGCCGCTGCACACGATCGGCGACCAGGTAAGCGAGGCGCTTTTCCTCCATCATCGCGTGAGCCACCGGGAAGGCATGGCGCGGACCGCCGACATGCTGCGACGCGTGGGCTTTCCGGACCCGCAGCGCGCGCTTCGCACGTATCCGTTCCAGCTTTCCGGCGGCCTGCGCCAACGCGCGATGATCGCGATGGCACTGGTGTGCCGGCCATCGCTCTTGATCGCCGACGAGCCGACGACCGCGCTCGACGTCACCATCCAGGCCCAGATCCTCGCGCTCGTCAAGGAGCTGCAGGCCGAGATCGGCATGGCGGTGCTCATCATCACGCACGACCTCGGCGTCGTCGCCAACGTCGCCGAGGAGGTCGTCGTCATGTACGAGGGCCGGGTGATGGAAAAGGGGAGCGTGCAGGCGATCTTCGAGCGCCCTGCGCACCCTTACCTGCGCGCGCTCCTCAAGGCGGTGCCGCACTTCGACATGAAGCCCGGCGAGCGGCTCGTCTCGGTGCGCACCGTCGACCATCAGGCGGGCCCGCTGGTCGAGGCCAGGGCGCCGTGGCCCGGTGGGGCCGACCCGGCGCACCTCACCGTGCGCCACCTGGTGAAGACGTTCACCCAGCGCGCAACGGGGTTCCTGATGCGCCGCGAAGGACCGGCGTTTCGCGCCGTCGACGACGTGAGCCTGACCATCCGCCGCGGCCAGTGCTTCGGCCTCGTCGGCGAAAGCGGCTGCGGCAAGACGACGCTGTCGAAGGTCGTCATGCGCGCGCTCGAGCCCGACTCCGGCGAAGTGCTCTACAACGATCGCGGCACGACGATCGACGTCGTCCATGCGACCGGGAAGGAGCTGATGCAGTTCCGCCGCCGTGTGCAGTACATCTTCCAGGATCCGTTCGGGTCGCTCTCGCCGCGGATGACGGTGTTCGACATCCTGCGCGAGCCGCTCGTGATCCACGGCATCGGCGACGCCGACTACCGCGCCGAGATGGCGAAGGAGCTGATGCGACTGGTCGGCCTCGATCCGCGCTATCTCAATCGCTATCCGCACAGCTTCTCCGGCGGACAGCGGCAGCGCATCGGCATCGCGCGCGCGCTCGCGCTCTCGCCGGATCTCATCCTGTGCGACGAGCCGGTGTCGGCGCTCGACGTGTCGATCCAGGCGCAGGTCCTGAACCTGCTCAACGACCTCCAGAAGGAGCTCGGCCTCACGTACCTCTTCATCTCGCACAACCTAGCCGTCGTCGACTACGTGGCCGACGAGATCGCGGTAATGTGCCGGGGGCGCATCGTCGAGATCGCGCCGCGCGAGGCGCTGTTTCACGACCCGACGCACCCGTACACCCTCGGGCTGCTGGCCGCCGTGCCCTATCCCGATCTCCACCGCAAGCTCGACCTCGGCGCGGTGCTCGAGGGTGCCGCGCGCTCGCCGACCGAATGGCGTCCGCCTTATCGGTGGAGCGATGGAAGCGCGGGCGAGCTGGTCGACATCGGCAACGGGCACCGCGTGCGAATGCAGGTCGGGCCGACGCGCGAAAGGGTGACGGCGTGAGGACTGGCGCGCTCGGCGCCGCGTGGCTGTTCGCGCTTGCCGCCCTGCTGCTGGCGCCTCCGTGCGCCGCCGACGAGACGCCGTACTTCGCGGCCGACGTCGGCGCGGGCAAGCTGCCGCCGCTTGCCGAGCGGCTGCCGCGGATTCCCAAAGTGGTCGACATCAAGCGCGCCGGCTGGACCCCGGGCCGCTACGGCGGCGAGATCCAGATGCTGATGGCGAAGGACCGCGACATCCGCATGATGTCGGTCTATGGCTATGCGCGCCTCGTCGGCTACGACGAGTCCCTGCAGCTCGCGCCGGACGTCCTCGAGCGCATCGACAACGTCGACAATCGCGTCTTCACGCTGCACCTTCGTGCCGGCCACAAGTGGTCGGACGGCGTGCCGTTCACCGCGGCGGACTTCCGCTATTACTGGGAGGATGTCGCGAACAACAAGGATCTCTCCCCGTTCGGCCTGCCGCGCGCGCTGATCGTGAACGGCAAGGGGCCCAAGTTCGAGGTGCTGGACGACACGACGATCCGCTACAGCTGGGACGATCCGAATCCGCAGTTCCTGGCGGCACTCGCGGGGCCGAGCCCGCTCTACATCTACCGGCCGGCGCACTACCTGCGCCAGTTCCACGCGCGCTACATCGGCGTCAAGGCCGCCAATGAGCGCGCGATCGCCGCGGGATCGCGCAACTGGGCGGGATTCCACCAGAAGCTCGACGAGCAGTTCCGCTTCGACAACCCGGCGCTGCCGACGCTCGAGCCGTGGATCAACACGACGCCGCTGCCGAGCACGCGCTTCGTCCTGGTGCGCAATCCCTACTTCCATCGCGTCGATGCGCAGGGACGGCAGCTGCCCTACGTCGACCGCGTCATCGTCAACATCACCGACGACAAGCTGATCCCCGCACGCACCGGCGCGGGCAACGTCGACCTGCAGGCGCGCTACCTTCGCTTCGACAATTACACGTTCCTGAAGCAGGGCGAGGAGCGCAACCACTACCGCGTCCACCTGTGGGAGAAGGCGCTGGGCTCGCAGGTGGCGCTGTACCCGAACCTGAACGTCGACGACCCCGAATGGCGCAAGCTGATGCGCGATGTGCGCTTCCGGCGCGCGCTGTCGCTCGGCATCAACCGCCACGAGATCAACGAGGTCGTGTACTTCGGCCTCGGCCGCGAGTCCGCGAACACGGTGCTGCAGCGCAGCCCGCTGTTCCGGCCGGAGTTCCGCGACGCCTGGGTGAAGTTCGACCTCAAGCGCGCGAACGGGCTGCTCGACGCGATCGGCCTCACCAGGCGCAGCGACACCGGCCTGCGACTGCTGCCCGACGGCCGTCCGATGGAGCTCATCATCGACACGTCCGGCGAGAGCACCGAGGAAACCGACGTCATCGAGCTGATACGCGACAGCTGGCAGAAGCTCGGCATCGCGCTCTTCGCGCGGCCGTCGCAGCGGGAGGTGTTCCGCAAGCGCGTGTTCTCCGGCAAGTCGATGATGTCGGTGTGGTCGGGGCTCAACAACGGCATCGCGACCCCGGACATGAGCCCCGCCGAGCTCGCGCCAACGGCGCAGGAGCAGCTGCAGTGGCCGATGTGGGGCCAGTATTACGAGCAGAATCGCCGCGGCGGCGAGGCGCCGGACCTGCCCGAGGCGCAGGAGCTGGTTCGGCTCTACGACACGTGGCGCAAGGCCAGGAGCACGGCCGAGCGCGAGCAGGCGTGGCTTGCGATGCTCGCGATCCACGCGGACCAGGTGTACACGATCGGCATCGTCGCGCGCACGCTGCAGCCGGTGGTCGTGAGCGATCGCCTGCGCAACGTCCCGCCCGAAGGCGTATACAGCTGGGATCCGGGCGCGTATTTCGGCATGTACCACCCCGATACGTTCTGGATCGACGCGGGAAGCGCCACGAGCGTGTCGAGTGCCGGCCCGACGGGTCGCTCCCGATGACGGAACGCTAGATGCTCCAGTACATCGTCAAGCGCGTGCTGATGATGATCCCGACGCTGATCGCGGTCAGCGTCATCGTGTTCACGATCATCCAGCTGCCGCCGGGGAACTACCTGGAGAGCTACATCGCGGAGCTCGAGGCGCAGGGCGAGTCCGTCGACATGCAGAAGATCGCCTTCCTGCGCGAGTACTACGGCCTCGACCAGCCGCTGCCCAAGCAGTACCTGCGCTGGGCCACGGGCATGCTGAAGGGCGACTTCGGCTATTCGTTCGAGTTCAACATGCCGGTGACGAAGGTCATCGGCGACCGGATGCTCCTCACGGTCATCGTGTCCTTCGTCACGATCCTGTTCACGTGGGCGGTCGCCTTCCCGATCGGCATCTACTCGGCGACGCATCAGTACAGCTGGGGCGACTACGGATTGTCGTTCATCGGCTTCCTCGGCATCGCCGTGCCGAACTTCATGCTGGCGCTCGTGATGATGTACGTCGCCAACGTCGTCTTCGGCACGACGATCGGCGGGCTCATGGACCCGCACTACATCGGCAAGCCATGGTCGTGGGACAAGGTGAAGTCGGTTCTCGAGCACAGCTGGATCCCGGTCATCGTGATCGGCACGAGCGGCACGGCGGGCATGATCCGGCGGCTGCGCGCCAACCTCCTCGACGAGCTGCAGAAGCAGTACGTCGTCACCGCGCGCGCGAAGGGCCTGCCGCCGCGCAAGGTGCTGCGCAAGTACCCGCTGCGCATGGCGCTCAACTTCTTCATCTCCGACATCGGCAGCCTGCTGCCGCACATCATTTCCGGCGCCGAGATCACCGCCGTCGTGCTGTCGTTGCCGACGACCGGCCCGATGCTGCTCAACGCGCTCAAGAGCCAGGACATGTACCTCGCGGGGTCGTTCCTGATGTTCCTCGCAGTGCTGATCGTCGTCGGCGTGCTGATTTCCGACCTCGCGCTCGTCGCGCTCGATCCGCGGATCCGCCTCGCCGGCGGTGTCGCCCGCTAGGATGGCCATGACGGCGGCGATGACGGCAGCGGGTGAGGCGCGATGAGCGTCTCCGGCGATACGGTCGGCGCCGTCGATACGCCGCCCGCGCGCAGCGAGCCGGACCACTTCATCTCGACGGACCCGTTCGATCCGTCATCGGCGGCCAGGCTCACGCCGGAGCAGGAGCGGTTCTACCTCGCCTCGCAATGGAAGCTGATGTGGTGGAAGTTCAAGCTCCACCGCGTCGCCGTCGTGTCGGGGATCATCCTGCTCGCCATGTACGGGTCGACGCTCGTCACCGAGTTCCTCGCGCCGTACAACCTGCACGAGCGGCACACCGACTTCATCTACGCCTCGCCGCAGCGCGTGCACCTGTTCCACGAGGGCCGCTTCGTCGGGCCCTTCGTCTACGGGCTCACGAAGACGCTCGACATGAAGACGCTCCGCCGCGACTACCGGGAGGATCGCAGCGCGCCCAAGCCGCTGCGCTTCTTCTGCACCGGCGATTCCTACCGCTTCTGGGGCCTCGTCGACATGTCGTTCCACGTCGTCTGCCCGCCGGCGGACGGAACGCTGTTCCTGCTCGGCACCGACCGCCTCGGGCGCGACATGCTTTCGCGCATCCTCTACGGCGCCCGCATCTCGCTCACGATCGGGCTCCTCGGCATCGCGCTTTCGTTCGCGCTCGGGCTCGTCATCGGCGGCATCGCGGGCTACTACGGGGGCTGGGTGGACGCGCTCGTCCAGCGCTTGATCGAGATCATCCGCTCGTTCCCGGAGCTGCCGTTGTGGATGGCGCTTTCGGCGGTGCTGCCCGTCACTTGGAGCCCGATCCTGATCTACTTCGGCATCACGGCGATCCTCGCGCTCCTCGACTGGACCGGCCTCGCGCGCGCCGTGCGCTCGAAGCTGCTCGCGCTGCGCGAGGAGGACTACACGACCGCCGCCCGGCTCATGGGCGCGCGCCCGAGCCGCATCACCGGGCGCCACCTGCTGCCGGGCTTCATGAGCCACCTGATTGCCTCGGCGACGCTGTCGATCCCGGGCATGATCCTCGGCGAAACCGCGCTCTCGTTCCTCGGCATCGGCCTGCGGCCGCCGATCACGAGCTGGGGCGTGCTCCTGAACGAGGCGCAGAACATCAACGTCGTCGCGCTCTATCCCTGGCTCATGCTGCCCGTCGTGCCGGTCATCGTCGTGATTCTCGCCTTCAACTTCTTCGGCGACGGGCTCCGCGATGCGGCGGACCCGTATCGCTGACACTCACGGCTGACCCGCGTCGCTCCGCGCGGCGCGGCTCGTTCCCGCTCGGCCTCGACTCGCGTCCACGCCGACGCGTCCAAGGCAGTGGCCGGCATGCGGTGCGCGCGACTGGGGCATTGGAGCGCGCAGCGCATGCCGGCCGCTGCCAACCTCAGATCCCAGCGCACGTCCGCGCTTCGGGGCGGGTCAGCGCTCGGCGCGCCCCCTGCGCTCACGCCACGAGCTGCGGCAGCGCGGCCCCCTCGCGCTCGAGCTCGTCGAAGCGCCCCTCCTCCACGAGCTGCCCATCCGAGAACACGAGCACGCGGTCGAACTCGCGTGCGAGCTCGGCGCGCGACAGCGACCACAGCACCGTGCGGCCCTTGGCCCATTGCAGCACCGCGCGCAGCACGCGCAGCTCGGTGTTGGGGTCGAGGCCCGACGTCGGCTCGTTGAAGACGAGGATGTCGGGATTCTTGAGAAGCGCGCGCGCGATCGCGAGGCGCTGGCGCTCCGAATACGAGAGCCGCGAGCCGCCGCTGCCGACGTCGTATTCGAGCCCGAGCCCCACGAGATCGCCGCTCATGCCCTCCTCGGCGGCGAGGTCGCGCACGACGGCGCTGATGCGCGCCTGCGCGTTCGCCTGCTCGAAGGCAACGCGCCCGAAGAGGATGTTGTCCTGCACCGAGAGCGCGGCACTGAAGCGATCGGGCTGGAAGAACTCGCAGACGTCCTCCCGGCCCTCGTAGCGGCGCCGGAACGCCTCGCGCGCGACGACGATGCGGTCCGCCACCGCGTCGTCGACGATGCCGAGGCGATGGCGGGCCTTCACGAGCTTGAACGTGAGCGCCAGGAGCCGCGCCTTGTCGCCGTCGGAAACGGCGGCGAGGCCGCGCCGGCCCATTTTCGCGACGAGCGCACGGAACTCGGGCAGATCCTCGGGGCTGATGAAGCTGTACTGCTCGAAGAGGTTGCTGTCGGGCGCCACGTCGGCGAACAGCTCGACCATCAGCGCGGCCACCTTTGCCCCGGCCTCGTACAAGTCCTCGAGCAGGCCAACGTCGCGCAGCAGCGCGACGACCTCGGGATTGGAGGCGAGCGCACCCGGCTGGAACGCGGGGCGGCGCGGCATGCCGAAGAGGATGTTCTCCGCGATGCTCATGTGCGCGAAGTACGCGTTGCGGTCGAAGAACTCGACGCAGGCGTCGAGGTTCTCGCGCTTCACCCGCTCGCGCATCCGTGCGCGCGCCGCGACCGCCTTGGCCGCGAGGTCCGGATGCCGCGCGGGATCGGTCGTGCTCGCGAAGCCGTAGCCGATCACCTCGCGCTCCATGTCGACGGTGCGCAGGGCGCGCATCGCCGCCGCGGTCAGCTCGGCCGCGCCGGCGACGCCCGCGCCCTCGTAGTCGATCCAGTCGGCACGGATGTCGTGCGGGCTGTTTCCGGCGGCGAGCGCGTCGCGCACGCGCCGCTGCGCGAGCGTTTCGCCCTGCTCGTCGTACGCCGCCGGGCGCGTCGGCCGGTGCTTGAGCGCGTAGTAGAGGTTGTGCGCGAGCGTGCCGGTGAAGATGTGCGCATTCTGCGCCGCATAGGCGATGCGCCGGCCGGGGACCGCCTGGTGGACCTCGGCGAAATTGACGCCCGCGACGCTCAAGCGCCCGGCACTGGGCAGGTTGAGCCGCGCGAGCAGTTGCGCGATGTCCTCCTTGCCGCTGTTGCCGTTGCCGACCAGCGCGACGTGCTCGCCCGGCGCGATGCGAAACGTCACGCGCTCGATCCGGTTGGTGACGCCGTTCTCGCTGTACGTGAGCCCCGCGACC
>JBLMWW010000117.1:0-13354 GCA_050257435.1 Rudaea sp. | reverse complement strand
CCGGTGATCGCGGCCGCGAGCGCCGACGGGCCGCCTTCGAAGTTGCTGCGCGCGCCGCATACCGAGTTCGCCCAGATCACCGTACCGGTGTCGCCCCAGGCGAGATGCTCGCCGGAATGCGGCTGGTAGACGGTCTGGTAATTGATGCAGGTGTCGCACGTCACGACGTTCATGCCGCGCAGCAGGTCGACGATCCGCCGCTCCTTCCCCACCTCCGCGACATCCTGTCCGAGCGCATCGGCGTGCGCGAAGTCGACGCAGCGCGCGTTCGTGGTGATCGGCACCGTGCAGCGCGCATGCCGCTCGCACGCGCGCTCGAGGAAGGCGAGGCCGGCATCGCCCATCACCTCGATGTCGCCCATCATGTGCGCATTCGTGATCGGCACGAATCGCTCGGCGCCCCAGAAGCGGGCGACCTCGAGCTGGTAGGCGATCGCCTCCCGCACGACGTCCCCACGCGCGCCGGCGAGCATCGCCTGCTCGTCCGGCGTGAGCCTCATGCGACGCCTCCCGGGGGCCTGGACACGGAATTCTCCATCGGTGCTGGCGGATCCGCACGATACCAACTACCGGCGCAATCGTCGAACGTACCAGGACGGCGGCGATGCGATAATCGCCGCGCTGACGGCAACATCTCCCCGAACGAACCCGGCACCCATGTCCTCGCACCCGCCTTGGGCCGTGCGCCTGCCTTTCGTCGTCGAACTGCGCCCGTTGCTCCACGAATTGGCGCTCATCCCGTCCGAGTCATGGTCGTCGCATTTCAACCGTGGTTATCACAACGGTGGCTGGAGCGGTGTGGCACTGCGATCCAGTGGCATCGACGAGCGCGACCTCTACCTCGACACGTCACGTCGCGATGGGCTTCGCGACATGCCGTTGTTGCTGCGCAGCCCCGCCCTCAAGGCGGCGGTCGACCGATTCGCCTGCCCGATGCACGCAGCTCGGCTTCTGCGCCTCGTCGAAGGCGGCGTCATCGAGGAACATTGCGACCCGGACCTCCGTTTCGAGGATGGCGAGGCGCGGCTCCACGTCCCGCTCCTCACCAACCCCGACGTCGAGTTCTACATCGCCGCCAGGCGGGTCGTCATGGAGCCGGGCGAATGCTGGTTCCTCGACCTCGCGCTTCCGCATCGGGTGACGAACCGAGGCCGGACGCCGCGCGTACACCTCGTCGTCGATGTCGGCGTGAACGACTGGCTGCGCGAGCTGATGGCGCGTGGCGACCATCCGCTGCGCGTGCCCGCGCGCCGCGACGGCGCCACCGAATTCTCCGGCTTTCGCGAGGCCGTGTTGGCCGATCGCGCGCTTGCCGAGAAGCTTCGCGCCTGTGTCGACCGCGAAGCGCTGGCGGCGCGTGCCGTCGAACTGGGCGCAGCCGTCGGTTACCGCTTTTCGGCGGCGGACGTGCACGCCGCGATGCACGAAGGTCGGCGGCGCTGGATCTCGCAGTGGATCGTCTGAGCACCCGTCTTTCGGGCTGGATGCCGACGCGCATCCACGGCGGCGGATCGACGGGCCACGTGGACTGGTGCTACCTGGGATCGCGGCGCTTCGTCGAGCCGTTCTATCGCGACACGATTCAATTGGCAATGCAGGAACCCTTCAACCAGGCGTTCTGGCAGGAAACGCCGATCGATACGCTGGTCGAGTGGGCGGGCGCGCGGCCGGGCCTGACGCCGAACGCGTTGATCTACCACGCCTCCCGGTGCGGATCGACGCTCGTGGCGCGCATGCTGATGTCGCTTAGATCGCACGTCGTGGTTTCGGAGCCGCCGCCGGTCGACAGCGTGCTGGGCGCAAGCTCGTGGCTTCCCGGCGTTTCGGATGACGTGCGGCGGTGCTGGCTCGCCGCGCTCTTATCCGTGCTCGGCCAGCCGCGCGCCGGCGGGGAGACGCGTTTCGTGATCAAGCTCGATGCCTGGCATGTCCTGGATTGGCGTTTCCTCGCGCAGGCTTGTCCCGGGGTGCCGTCGATATTCCTCTACCGCGATCCCGTCGAAATCGCGGTGTCGCAGCTCGCGATGCCGGGCGCCTACATGGTGCCGGGCATACTCGGGCCGTCGCAACGCGTCGTCGGGCTCGCGGACGCCGTAACGATGCCGCGCATCGAGTTCGTGGCCCGCATGCTCGGCCGCATCTTCGAGGCCGGACTCGAGGCGTGCATGAATGGCTGCGCGCGAGCCGTCCATTACGTCGAGCTTCCCGATGCGGTCTGGTCGTCGCTCGCCGATCTCCTTGGCGTCGACCGCGATGCCGCGACGCGCACGTCGCTCTTCGATGCCGCCGTGCCCGATGCGAAGAATCCGCATTTCGCGTTCGCGGACGACCGCGCGCGCAAGCGGGCGTCGGCGAGCGACGAAGTGCTCGAGGCGATCGAGCACTGGGCAGAGCCCGCCTATCGGGCACTCGAGGCGCATCGCACCGGCGGCAACCCCGCTTCGTCCGCGCATGCGGCGTCCCCATCCGCCGCGCGTGCAGCCACCACGACGGGTTGAACCACGAGTACCGTTCCCATGGAAGAACTTTCGGCCAAGCTCGCACGTGCGCGATTCGAGGCCGCGCTCGACACGCGGTTCGACGTCCCGTCGTCCGCTGGCGCACAGACCTTGTCGCTGCGACTGTTCGAGGTGACCGGGCGGCCCGCGCCGCGGAACTACGAGCAATACTCGGCCTTGTTCCGGGGCCCGGCGGAACCCGTGCTGCCCCAGGGGACGTACGTGATGAAGCACCCGGACTTCGGCGAGTTGCCGCTTTTCATCGTCCCCGTCGAACGCGACGCGTCCGGTGTGATCTACGAGGCCTGCGTCGTGCGCCGCATCGACCAATCGCCGGCCTGATCGATGCAACCTGCAGGATCGCTGTCGACGCGCCCGGCAACGCCATCCGACGAGCCGTTCCTGCGCGATCTCTACGCGAGCGTGCGCTGGCCCGAGCTTGCGAACGTGCCGTGGAGCGATGCCGAGAAACGCGCATTCTGCGACATGCAGTTCACCCTGCAGGACCGCTACTATCGTGCCCAATTCCCCGACACCGATTGGTTGGTCGTGCTCGAGTGCGCACGGCCCGTCGGCCGCCTCTACATCGCGCGTATCGATGACGAGATTCAGATCCTCGACATCGCGCTCGTGCCCGACGCGAGAGGCAAGGGATTCGGCACGCGCCTCGTGCAGGACGTCGTCGACACGGCGGACCGCGTGCGACGTCGCGTTCGCCTCTATACCGAACCCGACAATCCGGCGCGCAGAATCTACGCGCGCCTCGGCTTCGTCGCCGCGGACGCGGGAGCGATGCACGTCGCGATGACGCGCGAGCCGACCTGAGCGCGCGTGTGCCGGCGTCAAGCCGGCGTCAAAGCAGACGGTTGAAGACGGCGGTCAGCACCGAGCCGTCGTGACCCGGCACCAGCAGCGCATCGAACCGACCGATCGCGGCATTGGCAATACGATAGGTGTCCTGCGCCGCCCTTTGGCCGACGACGTCGAACACGAGCACGAACGAGCGCTCGTGGCGTGCCTCGGGTGACAGGCGGAGCGCCGGATGCCGAAGCGGCTCCACCGCGCGCAGGCGCACCGTCAGGGCGGGCGCGGCATCCTCCGCGACCGAGCGCGCCGTAAACGTGCGGTCGATCTGCGAGGCGAACAGCGACGCGGTGAGTCGGTCGGCGGGTGCCGGCGACAACGCCACGGCGTTCGCCGCCAGCGTCGCGCACGCGACGCCCGCGCCTTGCGCGAGAAAGCGACGGCGAGTGAGTCGAAGCGACATTCCTGGTCCCCTTGACCGCGATGCATGTGCGCGAAATGCGCTTCACGACGCCCGCGAGTGTAGCGAAGGCCGCCCACGCCGGCAATGTGGCAAAAACGGTAATTTCGAACGCACGACCCTGCAGCGCGCGCGCATTTCCGTTGTGCGCGGCGGGCGGTCGTTGCTATCGTCGCAGGAGCGCACGGCCGCTGGGGCGCGCCGTCGGGATGTCAGCCGTCATGATGCGATGCCCGGTTGCGCGCACCGCGACCGGAGGGGGAGTGTTTCGTGTCGCAACCGTTTCTCGGGCAGCTCAAGATCGTCGCCTTCAATTTCGCGCCGCGCGGCTGGGCGCTGGCGAACGGGCAGCTGCTGCCGATCAATCAGAACCAGGCGCTGTTCTCGCTGCTCGGCACGACCTACGGCGGCAACGGGCAAACGAATTTCGCGTTGCCCAATCTACAAGGGCGGATGCCGCTGCATGTCGGCACCGCCTTTACCCTCGGCGCGAGTGCCGGCGAAGAGACGCATACGCTGACGGCGAGCGAAATGCCGGCACATGCGCACACGATCGGCGCGCAGACCGGTGCGGCGACGCCCGGCCTCGGGCCGGCGTCCGGTAACACGTTCGCGTCGAGTCAGACACAGCCCTATCGAAGCGGCGGCGCGCCGGTGGCGCTTGCCGATGCGAGCATCGGCCCGGCGGGAGCATCGCAGCCGCACGAGAATCGGCAACCATTCGTCGTCCTCAATTTCATCATCGCGCTGCAGGGGATCTTCCCCTCGCGCAACTAGGCCGCGATGTCCCAGCCCTTCATCGGGGAGATCAAGCTGGTCGGCTTCAGCTTCGCGCCGGTCGGCTATGCGGCGTGCGCGGGACAACTCATGGCGATCGCGCAGAACACCGCGCTCTTTTCGCTGCTCGGGACGACTTACGGCGGCGACGGTGTCACCACGTTCGCGCTGCCGGATCTCCGCGGACGCGCCGCCCTTCACATGGGAACGCTCACGGGTGGCGGGACTTACTCGCTGGGCGAGTCAGGCGGAGCGGAGCAAGTGACGTTGACGGGCGCGCAGCTGCCCTCGCACACGCATGCGATGCTCGCGCAAGCGGGCGGCACGAGCGCGTCCGCCGCGAGCGGAGCCGTGCCGGCGTCGGGTGGGCCGGACCTCTACGCCACCTCGTCCGGCACGTCGATGCCGCCGACCGGCGCGACTGGAGGAAACCAGCCGCACGACAACATGGCGCCGTTCCTCGCAATGAACTTCGTCATCGCGCTCGTGGGGATTTTCCCGGCGCGCAACTAGAGAACGACGCATGGCGACCCCCTTTCTCGGCGAAATCTACGTCGTTCCCTACAACTTCGCGCCGCGCAACTTCGCGTTCTGCGATGGCCAGACCCTGTCCATCGCGCAGAATACGGCGCTGTTCGCGCTCCTCGGCACGTCCTACGGTGGCAACGGCACGACGACCTTCGCGCTGCCCGATCTTCGCGGCCGCACTCCCATCGGGATGGGGCAGGGACCCGGACTCTCGCAGCGCATCATCGGCGAAAGCGCCGGTAGTGCCACCGTGACGCTTTCCGTCGCCGAGATGTCCGCACACGCGCATACCCCCGTCACGTCGCCCGCGCCGGCCGATCGGAGCAACGCGCGCGGCAACTACCTCGCCGTGCCGCCGGATCCGGTTTATGCGAACGCCGCACCGAACGCCTCGCTCGGCAATGCGCTGCTGCCGTCAGGCGGCGGGCAGCCGCACAACAACCTGCCGCCGTATTTGGTCGTGAATTTCGTCATCGCCATGCAGGGGATATTCCCATCGCGCAATTGACGCCCGGCGAGTTCGCGCCGTGCGCGCGGCGCGTCGTCGCGCGCTTCCTGCATTTCGGGACGCTCGCATGGGCATGTGCGCTCTCGCTGTTCGCTCTGTCGTCGCTCGCAGACGCGCAGGTCACGACGACGGCCGACGCGGGCGTGGGTAGCCTGCGCAGCGTGATCGCGGCCGCCGCCCCCGGCGCGACGATCACCTTCGATCCTTCACTGTACGGCTCGACGATTACGCTCACGTCCGGCGAAATCGCCATCGCCAAGACACTGACGATCCAGGGACCGGGCGCGACGCAGCTCACCATCAGCGGCGGGAACGCTTCGCGCATCTTCGACCTGACCGACGGCACGGCGACGCTCACGCTCTCCGGGCTCACCCTCGCGAACGGCAACGCCGGCGGCGGGCGTGGCGGTGCCGTCGCGTCGCAAGGCGCGCTGGTCGTCGACGGCGTGCAATTCCAGGCGAACCAGGCGGGCGACGGCGGCGGTGCGCTCTCGGTCAGCAAGAACTCGGCGAGCAACGCGGGACGCGCCGTCGTGCGCAACAGCGCGCTCGTCGGGAACGCGGTGACCGGGATCTCGGGCGTGGGCGGGGGCGCCATTCTCGTAACCGGCGATGCGGCGCTGGCTGCAGGTGGAACGCCGGCCGACGGCATCGCGTCGCTTACGCTCCTCAACACCACCGTCTCGGGCAACACCGCCAACGCCGACATCGGCATGCCGGGCGGCGGCGTCGCGCTGTCGACGGCCAGCGTGCAGATCATCAGCAGCACGTTCGCGGCGAACCACGCGGGTGCGAGCGGCGCCGACATCCACCAGGGAACGCTCGCGAACACGGCACTCGCGATCCGCAACTCGATCGTCGCCGCCGGCACGGTCGACGCGCCTGCGGTGCCGGCACGCGATCGCGACATCTATCAACCCGGCGGCGCCGCCGATCCGTCGGCCGGTGGCAACGTCATCGAGCAGCCGTCGACCGCGTCGTGCAATGCCGCGGACCGCTGCCAGCCACCGCTCCTGCTCGCGCTCGCGCAAAACGGTGGCACGACGTCTAATCACGCGCCAGGCGCTGGCTCGCCCGCGATCGATTTCATCGCGCCTGCATCGTGCACGAACGACGTCGGCGCCCCGCTCCTGTTCGACCAGCGCGGTGGGGCGTTCCCGCGCCAGGTCAACGGCAACTTCTGCGACGCCGGTGCGTTCGAGGCGCAGGCACCGGATCTTGCGATCACCAAGACGCATGGCGGCAATCTGGTCCAGGGCCAGGCCGCGACGTTCACGATCACCGTCACGAACGTGGGAACGGCGCCGAGCAGCGGAACGGTCGCCGTCGTCGACGTCTTGCCCGCCGGACTCACGGCGACGGCCATGTCGGGGACGGGATGGACCTGCTCGCTCGCGACACTGACGTGCACCCGTTCCGACGCGCTGACGCCTGCAGCGAGCTACCCGCCGATCACGCTGAGCGCGAGCGTCGCCGCGAACGCCCCCACAGCCGTGACGAACACCGCCACGGTCTCGGCCAGCGGCGACCTCAATCCGGCCAACGACGCGGCGAGCGACGTTGCGATCGTGGGGCAGCTCGCGGACCTGACCGTGGCGCTGTCGCATTCCGGGACGTTCAGCCAGGGCCAGACCGGCGCGACGTTCACGATCACCGTGACGAACAGCGGCAGCGGCACGACCAGCGCGCCAGTGAGCGTGGTCGATACGCTGCCCGCCGGTTTGACGGCGACCGGGCTCACCGGGGCCGGATGGACATGCACCCTCGCCACCCTCACCTGCACGCGACCCGACGCGCTGGCGGCGGGCGCAAGCTATCCGTCCATCGTGCTCACCGTCGACGTCGCACCCAGCGCGCCGGCGAGCGTGACGGACAGCGCGACAGTCTCCGGCGGTGGCGAGATCAATGTCGGCAACGACACGGCGACCGACGTCGCGGCGATCACGCAGGTGCCGGTGCTGTTCATTTCCAAGACGCACCAGGGCAATCTGTCGCCGGGACAGACGGGCGCTCTCTACACCATCGTCGTCACCAACGGTGGCGGCGCGCCAACGGCGGGCGCAGTCACCGTCACGGACACGCTGCCGGCCGGCCTCACCGCGACGGCGATTTCGGGCACCGGCTGGACGTGCACGCTCGTGCCCCTCGGCTGCACGCGTTCCGACGCTCTCGCGCCCGGGGCGAGCTATCCGCCGATCACGCTGACGGTCGACGTCGCACAAAACGCCAGCGGGACGCTTACGAACGTGGCGGCCGTCGATGGCGGCGGCGCGACACCGGGATCGACGAACGCGGCATCGGACGTCGCGCAAGTGAGCGGCGGCGCAGCGGTCGCGATTCCGACGCTGTCGCGTACGTTGCTGGTCGTCCTGGCGATACTCCTGATGGTCGCGGCCCGCTTGCAAATTCGTCGCGCGGCCATGCGTCGACCGGCATCTCGCCGAGTCCGCTAGCGCACGCAGCCGCTCACGGCCTTCGAGCACGCCGCGGGTCTGGCCGAAGGACGCTACCGGGAACCGCCGTACCCGCCCCCGCCTTGCACGATTCGGGCGCGGAGCCGGCGTAGCGTGCTCGCGTCGAAGCGCACGTGCCGATCGGTTGACGGATACGCACCGTCGGCTTCCAATGGTCATCCGTGCGCATGCAATTCGGCAACGTCATGGAGTGGCTCGCGGTTCTCGCTGCACTGATCGTCGGCGTGCCATTCGCGGCCTGGCTCGCACAGGACCGCCTGATCTTCTTTCCGCAGCCGATCGTCTCGACGGCGCACCTGCCGATGGACGCGAAGGCGCTCGAGGTGGTCGCGAGCGACGGGACGCGGCTGCGGGGATGGCTGCGCTCCGCGAGCCGATCGCCCGCACCGGCGGTGCTGTACTTCGGCGGGAACGCCGAGGAAGTGTCGTGGTCGGTCGCCGACAAGCGCTGGCCCCGCGATTGGGCCATCGTGGCGCTCAACTATCGCGGCTATGGGGCGAGCGAGGGCAAGGCGGGTGAGGCCGCGCTCGTGGCGGACGCGTTCGCGATCTACGACGCCATCGCGACGCGTCCCGACATCGATCATGGGCGCATCGTCGCTTTCGGACGAAGCCTCGGCACCGGCATCGCGGTGAAGCTCGCCGCGCAGCGTCCGCTGGCCGGCGTCATTCTCGTCTCGCCCTACGACAGTCTCGTGGCGATTGGCCGGATGCACTATCCGTGGCTGCCCGTATCGTCGTTGTTGAAGCATCGATTCGACGTGATCGAAGATGCGTCGCGAATACGCGCGCCCATGCTCGCGATCGTCGCCGAGCGCGATCCCATCATTCCACCGGCGCGCTCGCGGGCATTGTTCGACGCTTGGGCCGGACCGAAACGGTGGGAAGCGATGCCCGATGCGGATCACGACACCGTGGGCGAATCGGAGGCATTCTGGCAACGCGTGGCGCGGTTTCTCGCCGAGGCGGGATGGCGATGACGGCTCCGAGGATCCTGGCAGGTGCGAGCGGCTACTCCTTCAAGGAGTGGAGAGGCACGTTCTATCCGCCCGATATCAAGGCCGACGCGATGCTTGCCTGGTACGTCGAGCGCCTGCCGACGGTCGAGATCAACAACACGTTCTACCGAATGCCCAGGAAATCGATGCTCGACAACTGGGCGCAATCGACGCCGGACGGTTTTCGGTTCGCGATCAAGGCCTCGCGACGCATCACCCACATCGCGCGGCTCAAGGCCGAATCCGCGGCAGAGCCGCTGGGGATCCTCTACGGCAACCTCGCAACCCTGGGCGGCAAGCGCGGCCCGGTGCTGTTCCAGTTGCCGCCCAACCTCAAGAAGGACGTGCCGCGGCTCGCGGCGTTCGTCCAACGGCTGCCCAAGGATCACCGCGCCGCGTTCGAGTTCCGCGAAGACAGCTGGTTCGCCGACGACGTCTACGACACACTGAAGTCGGCCGGGGCAGCGTTGTGCCTGTCCGAGCGCAGCGACGCGTCGCCACCGCCGCCCGTCGAGACCGCCGCGTGGGGTTACGTGCGACTGCGGCTCGAAAACTATGCCGTAGACGATCTGCGGCGATGGGCGGAAAGGCTGCTGCGCACGTCCTGGGATACGGTCTACGTCTATTTCATGCACGAGCCGACCGCGCCGGCGTACGCGCAGAGACTGATGGAGCTCGCAGCGGCGTCGTGAAAAAAGACTTCGCCGTGATTCCTGGGACTCCCAGGCTCGTGGCACGTCATCCGAGCCCCACGGCTCGCGCAACCAGGAACAGCCCCGTTCCGACGACGAGCGCTCCGATTGCCCGCGCGACACGCTCACCGGCCGGGGCGAGACGTTCGGCGGTGATGGCCGCGGTCACGGCCGCCATCGCACGCAAATCCGTGACGCCGATCACGAGCAGCAACGCCATGAGTCCGGCGCTGCAGTAACTGCAATGGAGGCCGAGTCGGAGGCCATGGCGCAAGGCCGTGGCCGCATCCGCCGGCAATGTGCGGCCGCGCCCGGGTGTTTCCCGGCAGCACGCCAGGTGACGCGCCTTCCAAACGGTGAACTGGAGGGCGCCGACGATCAGGACGACCACACCGACTGCGATCGGAACGACGGACGCCAGCAATGGCTGCCGCATCGCGACTGCCGCCAGCACGATGCCCATCGGATACGCGACCATACCGAGCGTCGTCCAGACGAGAAAGTAACCGACGCCGACGACAGCCGTCAGGCAACCGAGGCGCGTCTCCCCGCTGCTGCAGACGGCCTGGCGATAGCGCTGGAGCATCGGCGTCAGGGATGGCAACATCATCGCGACCATCATGGCCATCCACATGCCGAGGAACGATGCCGCGGCGCCGGGCCACGTCTGTCCGGCCATCCGCATCCATGCCATCGACATCGTCCATCCGCCGGGCATCGTCATCTCGTCCATTGCCGACATCGACTCGTGCTGCACGATCGTCAGCGCCGCGCTGGCAACGAAGAGCAAGGCCGCGACACCGAACAAGGCTACTTCGGACGCCATGGGTCGCAAGATCTCCCGTACGCGGCGTGCGAGAGCGGCACGCACGGCTTGGCTCAGCACTTGTCGTACTCGTCATGGCGGCGCCACCAGATGCCTTCCTCGTTGCGACCCCTCGGGGCGCGATCGAGCCATTGGTACGCGCCCCACAGGCCGTCGAGCCCGCGCGCATAGGTGGAATAGGTGTGGTAGACGACGCCGTCCTCGAGCGCGAACGCGCTCATGCCCGGCCTGTCGCGCGTGTACGTCGGTGCGTCGGTGCCGCACATCGCCGCGAATTGCGCGACCGGCGCCGGAAGCGGTGTCGCGACGATCGGGTGGCCGCCGCGCCGATAGTTGTATTCGACGCCGCCCGCGCGCTGCTGCTCCTCGGTGATCGAGACGTTGAAGTCGAAGTTGAAGTCGTCGCCTTGCGAGGATGCCCACGGAAAGCTCCATCCCATCCGCCGCTTGTACGCCTGCAGCTTCGCGAGCGGCGCCCGCGAAACCGCTGCAAGCGTGACGTCGTGGTTCGCCAGATGGACGGTGAAGCCGTCGAAGCCATCCGCGATCATCGAGCAGGACGGGCATCCCGCCTTGTAGTCGGGTCCGAACATGAAGTGGTAGACCAGCAGCTGCGAGCGCCCTCGGAAGAGGTCGGGCAGCGAGGCGCTGCCCGCGTCGGTTTCGAACCGGTACGCCTTGTCGATCCGAACCCAGGGCAGCGCCTGGCGTTGCAGCGCCAGCGCGTCGCTGCGCCGCGTGAGTTCCTTCTCCGCGTCGAGCAGCGCGAGCCGCGCCGCCAGCCATTCTTCACGTGTCCCGGTCGTGTGTGTCGTCATCGTCGATCTCTCCGTCGTGTGTCCTTGGTCAGTCGTTTCGTTCTCGATGCGACCTGCTGGCTGGTCGCGTGAGATAGATTAGTGGCCGGCATGAAACGGTGGGAGTGACAAGTGTGGCGGGATTCGGATGGACTCGCTCATCACTTCAGCGGCACGCGCGCTCGCGGCGGGTGATCCCCTCGCCGCGCTGAACCGCGTCGCGCTGCGCGACGACGCGCCCGCGCTCGCCCTCAGAGGAATCGCCATGGCGCAGCTCGGCGATCTCGTTCGGGCCAAGGTTCTCGTGCGACGTGCGGCACGCGCCTTCGGTCCGAAGGAGTCCGTCGCCCGCGCGCGGTGTGTCGTCGCCGAGGCCGAGATCGCGCTCGCTTCGCGTGAGCTCGACGGGTCCGCGAAGGCGCTCGAAGCAGCGCGGGCGACGCTCGAGACGCACGGTGACCGGTTGAACGCCGCGCATGCGCGACATCTCCAGATCCGGCGCCTGGTCCTGATCGGGCAGCTCGACGAGGCCGAACGGATGCTCGCGAACCTCGACCCCGCGCTTTTCCCGCCTGCATCGAGGGCCATCCACGAGCTCGTCGTTGCGGGGATCGCGATCAGACGGCTGCGAACGAAGACGGCGCGGGCGGCACTGGAGCGCGCCGAGCGTGCCGCGCGCGTCGCGGACATCCCGGCGCTCACGGCGGAAGTGGAAGGCGCTTCTCTGCTCCTGAGCACGCCTGCGGCACGCCTGGTTGCGAGCAACGGGGAGCGTCCTCTCCTGCTCGAGGAGGTCGAAGCGTTACTCACGTCGAAGGCGCTCGTCGTGGACGCGTGCCGTCATGTCGTGCGTGACGCGCGCTCGATCGTATCGCTCGCAAGGCGTCCCGTGCTGTTCGCGCTCGCCCGCGCGCTGGGCGAAGCATGGCCGCAAGACGTGCCGCGGGGGACCCTCGTCGCGCGGGCATTCCGGGCGAAGCACGCGGATGAATCGCATCGTGCTCGGTTGCGCGTCGAAATCGGGCGGCTTCGCGCCGCGCTTGGAGCGATCGCCGGCGTGCGCGCGACGCAGCGAGGGTTCACGCTGACGCCGCTTCGCGCACGCGAGGTCGTCGTGCTCGCGCGACCGGTCGAGGAGAAGCATGGGTCGGTGCTCGCCTTCCTCGTCGATGGCGCGTCGTGGTCGACCTCCGCCCTGGCGCTTGCGCTGGGAGCCAGCCAGCGCACCGTGCAGCGGGCCCTCGACTCGCTTGCCGCCACGGGCAAGGTGCAATCGCTCGGTCGCGGGCGAGCGCGGCGCTGGATGACGCCGCCCATTCCCGGATTCACGACGACGTTGTTACTCCCCGTTTCCCTGCCGAGCGATTAGGATGCGAGCATGCAGCGATCAGCGGCCGACATCGTTCGTGAATACGGACCCTTTCCGGGTGTCGAAGGCGTGCACGGGGTCACGTACGACGGCGAGCGAGTGTGGTTTGCCACGGGGGACAGGCTGAACGCCCTGGATCCGGCGAGCGGCAAGACACTGCGCTCGATCGATGTCGCCGCGCACGCGGGAACGGCCTTCGACGGCAAGCACCTGTTTCAAATCGCCGAGGATCGCATCCAGAAGATCGACCCGAAGACCGGGCGCGTGCTGGCCACGATTCCGGCGCCCGGCGGAGGCGGTGACTCGGGGCTCACGTGGGCCGAAGGGACGCTCTGGGTGGGGCAGTATCGGAATCGAAAGATCCACCAGGTGAATCCCGAAACGGGCGCGATTCTTCGCACGATCGAGTCCAATCGCTTCGTCACCGGCGTCACGTGGATCGACGGAGAGCTCTGGCACGGCACCTGGGACGGTGACGAGAGCGACCTGCGACGAATCGACCCTCATACGGGAGAGGTGCGCGAGAGGCTGGACATGCCCCCTGGCGTGGGGGTGTCGGGCCTCGAGTCCGATGGCGGCGATCGGTTCTTTTGCGGCGGCGGAAACAGCGGGAAGGTGAGAGT